>CALQRA010000027.1 GCA_943332855.1 Candidatus Kuenenia stuttgartensis | reverse complement strand
TGCCGGCGCTCGGCGCCGGGGCGGCGGTGACGGTGATCGCGTTCGTCGGCCTGGCAGCGCTCGCCGCCGCCACCTGCCTGGCGGTGACGACGGCATCGAGGAGTGGCAAGGAGGCCCAGAACACGCTCACGCCGGTGATCCTCCTCGTGGCGGCGCTCTCCGGGATGGCGCTGGTGCCCGGATTCCGCGGCGACGGCGCCTTGGCGCTGGTGCCGTTCATGGGGCAGGTGATGGTCGCCCGCGACACCCTCACCGGCACGCCCGATCCCGACGGGGGAGGGATCATCTCCTCGCTTCTCCCGCTCCTCCTCACGCTCCTCTCCTCGGCCCTGTTGACCGCGCTGCTCCTGCGCGGCACCGCGACCTTGCTCACCGATGAGGAGATTCTCTTCCGCGGCCCCGATGCCACCGGCGGCCTCCTCGCCCGGCCGGCCCCGCGCGTTCTCCCCACGGTTCTCCAGGGGATCGTACCGATCGTGGCGGGGTTGGCGGCGCTGTGGTACGTGCAAGCTTTCACACCGGAGAATCTCCTCGTGGGTATCCCGATCCACCAGGGGATCGCCGTGCTCCTGCCGCTGCTTGCGATGCTCGCCTGGCAGCGGGTCGACCTGCGGCGAACGCTCGGCCTCGTGCTGCCCCCCTCGGCAGGGCGGACGGTGGCGGCGGTGCTCGGGGCAGCAAGTCTCGGGGCGGGACTCTTCATCCTCTCCGCGGCGTTCATGCTGGCGCTGCAGGGGACCGAGGTCTCGCCGGCGATCCGCAGCCTTTCCGAGCGGCTCATCGGGCTCATCCAGCAGCATCCATGGTGGGTCTCCTGGACGCTGATGGCCCTCCTCCCGCCGGTGGCCGAGGAGCTGCTCTTCAGGGGATGGCTCTTCTCGGCCCTCGCCGGCGAGCGCCCGACACGTCGCCGGCTCGCCGCCGCCGTCGTCGTCCAGGCGGCCCTGTTCGCCGTCGCCCATATCCTCCCCGAGCGGATGCCGGCGACGTTCTCCCTCGGCCTCGTGGCCGGGTGGCTGCGGGTCGCCACCGGGAGCCTCCTGCCGTCGATCGTGCTCCACTCCGTTCACAACACGATGCCCCTCCTCCTCCTGGCGCTCGCCGGCGGCGGCGGGGTCGACGGGAGCGTGCAGGAGCTTGCGACCGGGGCCTCGACGACGCTTCCCGCCGGCGCGCTCCCGGCGGCCTTGCTCTTGATGGCGATCGGCGCGGGCTTGGTGGCACTCGCGGCCCGCGGCGGCGGGCGCACGGCCACGGTCGTGGCCCTCGTTCTCGCCTCGGGCGGCGCGTGGGGGTCCGCGGCGGCCGACGGAGCCGAGACGCTCCGGGTCGGCGTCGCGCCGGTGGGGGTGACGCTCCAGATCAAAGATGGCAAGCCGATGGGGCCCTCGGTCGACTTCTGGGAAGACATGTCACTCCGGATCGGCGTCACCACCGAGTACGTCGTTCGAGACTCGCTCGTCGAGGGGCTCGCGGCCGTGCAGAAGGGGGAGGTCGACCTGTTCCTCGGGCCGGTGGCGATGACACGTGAGCGCGAGGAGATTTTCGACTTCACCCACTCGGTGTTCCATTCGGGGTTGAGGATCGCGGTGCCAAAGACCGACGAGGAATCCTGGCTCGGCCCGCTCTCGATCCTCCTCTCGCGTCAGGCGCTCGGGGTGCTCGCGGGGCTCCTGGCCCTGACGGTGCTCGTCGGCCATCTCCTTTGGTGGTGCGAGCGCGGCGTCAACTCCCACAGCTTCCCGCGCGACTGGCGGCGGGGCGCGTGGGAGGGGACATGGTGGGGAATCAGCTCGCTCATCGCCAGCGGGTGTGACGACAAGCGTGTCGACACGGTGCTGGGGCGGATCCTGGCGACCGGCTGGATGCTCGTCGGCACGGTCGTCATCGCGCTGTTCACCGGAACGCTCGCGGCGACGCTCACGGCCGAGCGGATCGGGGGGACGATCCACGGCCCCAGGGACATGGCCGGCCGCGTGGTCGGCACGCAGGCCACCGGCGTCGGTGGGCAGGCGATCCGGGCCCGCGGCGGGGTGCCAATCGAGTTCCGCACGCTCGAAGAGGTGTTCGCGGCCGCCGACGCGGGGGAGGTGGACGCGGTGATCGCCGAGAACCAAACCCTCCGTCATGCGATCTCCCGGCCGGACCGTTCGAACTACCGTCTCGTCGGGCCGGTGTTTGAGTCGTTCGACTTCGGGCTGGTGCTCCCCGCGGGGAGCCCGCTCCGCGAGCGGCTCAACGCCGTGATCCTCTCGATGCGCGAGGATGGTGCGATCGACACGATCATCGACCGCTGGCTCGGCACGGCGGAGTGAGGAGGCTGCTCGGCAAGTGACCGCGGGGTCCGAACTTTCAGGCACAACACTGGCCGCCGACAGTGACTGACACAGACTATTCCTCCAGGAGCCTTGACCATGGCTGAAGTATTTGCGGCGCCGTCGCGCTACGTGCAGGGGCCGGGGGTGGCGGCCACGCTCGGCGACGAGATGACGCGGCTCGGGCTCGAAGGGCCGGTGCTTATCCTCGCCGGTGCCTCGGCAGTCCGGAGGCTCGGCGCGATCTGGGAGCAGTCGCTCGGGCCCGCCGGCTTCGCCCCTACCATCCATCCCTTCGGCGGCGAATGTTCTCGGCGCGAGATTGCCGCGGTGGCCGATGCGGCCCGGGGCCTCGCGGCCCGGACGATCGTCGGAGCGGGGGGCGGAAAGGCGATCGACACGGCCCGCGCGGTGGCCGCGGAGCTCGATCTCGATATCGTCTCCCTGCCGACGATCGCCTCGACCGACGCACCGACCAGCGCGATCTCGGTGATCTACAGCGACGAGGGCGTTGTGGAGGAGTCGAGGCTCCATCCCCGCAACCCCGCCCTCGTCCTCGTCGACACAGACGTCATCCTCGCCGCCCCCGAGCGCTACCTCGTGGCAGGAATGGGGGACGCCCTCTCGACCTGGTTTGAGGCCCGGGCCTGCGCCCGCTCGGGTGCGACCCACAGCCGCGGCGGCACGCCGACCCGCGCCGCGCTTGCGCTTGCCGAGCTCTGCTGGAAGACACTCCGGGCGGATGGCACCGCGGCGCTGGCGGCGCAGCGGGCCGCGAACCAGACCGGCGGCAGAGCGATGGACGCCGGGGCACGGGGGGCGTTCGAGCGGATCGTCGAGGCCAACACGCTCCTCTCAGGGCTCGGGTTTGAATCAGCGGGGTTGGCAGCGGCCCACGGGATCCACAATGGGCTGACGGTGGCCCCCGGGTGCCATGCCGCGCTCCATGGGGAGAAAGTCGCCTTCGGGACGTTCGCGCAGCTCTGCCTCGAGGATGCGCCGGCCGGAGAGATCGCCGAGGTGCTCGCCTTCTGCCGATCGGTCGGATTGCCAGTGACGCTCCGACAGCTCGGCCTCGGTGGCATCGATGGGGGGCTGCTGCAGCAGATCGCCACCCGCGCGGTCCAGACCGGCGAGGTGACCCACAACGAGCCGTTCCCGGTGACGGCCGCGATGGTAGAGGGGGCGATCCGCCGGGCCGACGCGGTGGGGCAGGGGGGATGACCGGCCTCCGAGCGGGAGCGCCGCGGCACCCGGCCGCCGGAAAGGCCCCGCCCCCTCTCGCGCGGGCCCCCTGCATATCCTGGAAAACAAGCCGTTTTCCGCGGCCAGGGCCCTCCCGGCCCCCAGCTGCCAAGCCGCCGGGGCGCCGCGTTGACGGCCGGGAAACGTCAACGTAGATTCGACCCGGTTTGCCGCCTTTTTTCCGCCGGTTTCCCCCTCCCCGAAAGGTCACGTCGCCCCCATGGCCAAATCGTCCGTGAAGAAGTCTGCCGCCAAGAAGCCCGCCGCGTCGAAGCCGGGGAGGATGATCTATTACTTCGGCGTTGATCGGTGCGACGGCGACGGCACCATGAAGGCGATCATTGGCGGCAAGGGGGCGAATCTCGCGCAGATGACGAAGATCGGGCTCCCGGTTCCCCCGGGCTTCACGATCACGACGCAGATGTGCATCGATTACTACACCTCGGGGAAGAAGTTCCCCAAGGGGCTCGAGGAGGAGATCGCCCACTACGTGAAGCTGCTCGAGAAGGAGACCGGGAAGAAGTTCGGCGACCCGGCCAACGCGCTGCTGGTGAGCGTCCGCTCCGGTGCCCGCGACAGCATGCCGGGGATGATGGACACGATCCTGAATCTCGGCCTCAACGACAAGACCGTCGAGGGCTTGAAGAAGGCCACCGGCAATGGCCGCTTCGCCTTCGATTCCTACCGCCGCTTCATCCAGATGTACGGCGACGTCGTCATGGGGGTGCAGAAGCGCCACGAGAACGAGCATGACCCGTTCGAAGAGGTGATGGAGAAGGTCAAGCACCAGGCCCACGTCGAGGAAGACACCGCGCTCACCGAGGATCACCTCAAGGATCTCATCAGCCGCTTTCAGAAGCTCATCAAGGAGCGCACCGGGAAGACCTTCCCGCAGGATCCCTTCGAGCAGCTCATCGGAGCGATCACTGCCGTCTTCGGCAGCTGGATGAACGAACGGGCGATCATCTACCGTCGCAAGTACAAGATCCCCGACGAGTGGGGCACCGCCGTCAACGTCCAGAGCATGGTGTTTGGCAACATGGGGGATGACTGCGCCACCGGCGTGGCCTTCACCCGCGACCCGGCCACCGGCGAGGATGTCTTCTACGGCGAATACCTCGTCAACGCCCAGGGGGAAGACGTCGTGGCCGGCGTCCGCACGCCGAAGCCGGTCATCGAGATGGCGCACGACACGGAGTTTGCCAACACCTACAAGCAGCTCGAGAAGGTCCGCGAGAAGCTGGAGAAGAAGTTCGGCGACGTCCAAGACTTTGAGTTCACGGTGGAGAAGAAGAAGCTCTACATGCTTCAGACGCGCCACGGCAAGCGGACGGCGCTGGCCTACGTGAAGATCGCCCACGACATGGTCAAGCAGAAGCTCATGACCCCGGAGCACGCCATCCAGAGCGCCGATCCGGATGCCCTCTCGCAGCTCCTCGCCCCGATCTTCGATCGGGCCGACTACGAGAAGGCGAAGAAGGCGGGCCGGGTGCTGACAACCGGCCTGGCCGCCGGCCCCGGTGCCGCCACCGGGCAGCTCGTCTTCTCGGCCGCCAAGGCCGAGGAGCTCGCCGAGAAGGGGAAGAAGGTCGTCCTCGCTCGCGTCGAGACTTCACCGGAGGATCTCCGTGGCATGATCGCGGCCGAGGGGATTCTGACCAGCCGCGGTGGTGTCTCGAGCCACGCAGCCCTCGTCGCCCGCCAGATGGGGAAGGTGTGTGTCGCCGGTGCCGGCGCGATCTCGATCGATTACGCCAAGGGAACGCTCGTCTGCGGCTCGACGACCCTCAAGGAGGGGGAGGATGTCTCGATCAACGGGAGCACCGGCGAAGTCTTCTCCGGCGCCATCAAGACCGCCGACAGCGAGCTCAAGCAGGTGCTCGTTAGCAACACGATGAAGCCGGAAGACTCGAAGGTCTACCAGTACTACGCCTTCATCATGAAGCTCGCCGACAAGCACCGGAAGCTCGGCATCCGCACCAACGCCGACACCCCGGAGCAGGTCCGGCACGCGATCGCCTTCGGCGCCGAAGGAATCGGCCTGACACGCACCGAGCACATGTTCTTCGAGGGTGACCGGATCGACGCGATGCGGGAGATGATCCTCGCCGAGTCGCTCGACGCCCGTCGGGCGGCCCTCGCGAAGCTCCTCCCCTACCAGCGCGACGATTTCGAGGGGATCTTCCGGGCCCTCGACGGCCGCCCGGCGACGATCCGCTTCCTCGATCCGCCGCTGCATGAATTCGTGCCGCACGACGAGAAGGCCCAGGCCGACCTCGCGAAGAAGCTCAAGCTTCCCGTCGAGGTCGTCCACCGCCGCGTCGAGGCGCTCCACGAGTTCAACCCGATGCTCGGCCACCGCGGCTGCCGCCTCGGCGTCAGCTACCCCGAGATCTCGGAGATGCAGGCTCGGGCTGTGTTCGAGGCGGCCGCGAAGGTGCAAAAGGATGGCATCAAAGTGAAGCCTGAGATCATGATCCCGCTGGTGGGCTTCAAGAAGGAACTCGACAACCAGCTCGAGATCGTCCACGCCGTGGCGGCGAAGGTGGCGAAGGAGACCGGGGTGAAGGTGAAGTATCTCGTCGGCACGATGATCGAGATCCCGCGCGGCGCGCTGACGGCCGACGAGATCGCCGAGAGCGCCGAGTTCTTCAGCTTCGGCACCAACGACCTGACCCAAACCTGCCTGGGGATGAGCCGCGACGACATGGGCTCCTTCCTGCAGAAGTACACCGACCTGGGGATCTTCAAGGCGAACCCGTTCGCCTCGATCGACACCACCGGCGTCGGCGCGCTCATGCAGATGGCCGTCGAGAAGGGGCGGAAGACGCGCCCCGACATCAAGCTCGGGATCTGTGGCGAGCATGGCGGCGACCCCCATTCGGTCCTCTTCTGCCACCACCTCGGTCTCGATTACGTGAGTTGCTCGCCGTTCCGCCTGCCGGTCGCCCGGCTGGCCGCGGCCCAGGCCGCCCTCGGCAAGACTTGGTGACACCGGTCAATTTCTGCGGAAACCTTCACTGCCCCCGGGGGAGCCTGTGCTCCCCCGGGGGATTTTTTCAACCCCGCCCATGCCACTCAACCCCGAGGCCCAGAGCCTGGCCCTGATCCTCGCCGGGGTGGTGGTGCTGTGGGTGACCGAGGCGCTGCCGCTGCCGGTGACGGCGCTGGCCGGGGTGGTCGCCTGCGTCATGGCGGGGGTGGCTCCGGCGAAGGAAGTTTTCCTTCCCTTTGCCGACCCGCTCATCTTCCTGTTCATCGGCTCGTTCATGCTCGCCGAGGCGATCCGTGTCCACGGCCTCGACCGGCGGCTGGCGTTCTTCGTGCTCGGGCTCCCGGCGGTGGGGGAGCGCCCCGGGCGGATCCTCGCCGCGGTGGCGCTGGTGTCGGCGACGATCAGCGCCTTCATCTCCAACACCGCCACAACGGCGATGATGGTGACGATCGCCGCTGGCATCCTCGCGGCGATCGAGGATGCCGCCAACTGCGGCCCACACTCCGGCGACCAGACCGGCCCGCGGCTCGACCCGCGCTTCGCCACCGGGCTGATGCTCGCCGTCGCCTTTGCCTCGAGCATCGGCGGCCTGGCGACGCCCATCGGGACGCCGCCGAATCTCATCGGCCTGGCCTTCATCCGCAACGAGCTCGGCATCGAGGTCTCGTTCCTCACCTGGTGCGCGATCGGCGTGCCGGCGGCGGCGATCCTCACCACCGTGGCCGTGCTCGTCCTCGGCTGGATGTTTCCGGCCGGTGTCGACCGGCTCCCCGGCGTGGCGGAGCTCGTGGCCCGGGAGCGGACCGGGCTAGGGACCTGGTCGGTGGGGGAGAGGAGCACGGGCTTCGCCTTCGGCACGACGGTCTGCCTGTGGATCGTGCCGGGCGTTCTCGGGCTCTTCCTTGGGACAAAGCACCCGATCCCCGCCTGGTTCGCCGGGCATGTTCCCGAGGGGGTCGCGGCGCTCGTCGGCGCCGTGCTCCTCTTCATCCTCCCCGGCGGACCAGGCCGCAGAGCGCTTCAGTGGGAGGAGGCCCAGCGGATCGACTGGGGGATCATTCTTCTCTACGGTGGCGGCATGGCCCTCGGGGAGCTCTCGCGCTCCACCGGGCTCGCCGACGCCCTCGGGAAGAGCCTGACCGGCTGGCTGCCGCCGGGAAACGTGATCCTCATCACGGCGGCGACGCTGATGGCGGTGATCACCAGCGAGTTCACGAGCAACACGGCCAGCGCGAACATCGTCGTGCCGGTGGCGATGGCCCTGGCGGGGGCCAGCGGCGGTGATCCGCTCACCGCGGGCTTGGCCGCCACGTTCGCGGCGAGCCTCGGATTCATGATGCCGGTGAGCACGCCGTGCAACGCCATCGTCTACGGCACAGGACGGATCCGCCTCCACGACATGATCCGCAGCGGGGCGATCATCGACTTCGCCGGCGCCGTGGTGATCACGCTGGTGATGCTCGCCGTGGGCCGGCTCTGGGCGGGCTAGCTGCCCGTCGCAGCGGTCAGAAGCCGGTGGGAAGGACCGCGCCGCACTCGTGGCACTTCGGCACCACCAGCGGCTGCGGCGAGAGCACCATGCCGTCCCGCAGGAAGGCGTGGAGCCGGGGCAGACAGGGGGGAAGCGGATAGTGCATTCCTCCCCCACCGACCGGGGCATGGCAGAATCCGGTCGAGCCGCAGATCCCCGGCGCACAGGGGCCGCAGGGGGTCGGGCCGCAGGCCCGGGAGGGGGCCGCATGGCCGGGCCCGCACGCCCCGGTCATGCACGGGGCCACGCCATGGCCTTGGCTGACCCGCTGCCCATACCCCGCCACGGCACTGCCATGCCAGGGGGGTCGCATCTGGGAGCGGCAGCTCTCGCAGTCAGCCCCGGCCGGAGAACCGATCACCGGCACGCCGCGCCCGCCGCCGACGGAGCCATCCTGGGCAACGGCCGTGGCAGCGACGACGGCCGCCAGCAGCAGCACCACCGAGGCGCGACGGATCGATTCGAGGGGCTGTGACGGCATGGCGGCGGTCTCCTGGCAGGTCCGGGGGGCCCCGGAGGTGGTGTGATGATGGTTGTGCATCGTCGTCCTCGAATGCCGGGGATGAGCGTGGCACCTCCCAGGTATGCACGTGCCGGTGCGGGAAGAAATACCGGCGGGGAAATCCCTGACGGTCGGGTTTTCCGCAGCGGCAGACCCGTTGCTGTTCTCCGACCGGCGGCTGGGAGAGAATCAGTCAACGAGCCCCCGCGTCGGCTCCCCCGCCCCCTCCGCGTCCTGCACCGTGAAACCGATCCTCCTCGACTACGGCTGTGCCGATCCCCTCGTCCTCGAGCCGTCTGCGGCGGACATCGCCTTTGATGTCCGCGGCCCCGCCGGAGCCGGCGGCGCTGCCGCGACGGCGCTGGTGGCAGGCGCCATCGACAGCCCGCGGAGCGGCCCTCCGCTGGTGGCCCATGTCGTCCCCGGCGATCGCGTTGCCCTCGCCCTCTGTGGCCGCCTCCCCGCGGAGGATGAGATCGTCGCCACGATCTGCGGGCGGCTGGCGTCGGCAGGGGTGTCGGCCGGGGATCTCACCATCCTCCATGCCCCGCCGCTCACCCCGCATCCCGCCGCCGACACCGCAGCGCCGTCACTGCGGGCAGGGGCGATCCTCTTCGATCCGTCCCAGGAATCGGGGTCGGCCTATCTCGGTCCCGACGCCGAGGGGAATCCGCTCTATGTCGCGCGGCCACTGGTCGAGGCCGACGTCGTCGTCACCGTTGGCCTCCATGGATGGGACGCAGGCCTGGGGGGAGCCACGTTCGACGGCGAACTCTGGCCGGCCTTCGCACCGGGGGCGGACCGGGCCGATGTGCTCCGCAAGCTGGCGCGGAGTGGGCGAAAGGCCCTGGCACCGCTCCGCGAACGCTCCCGGGAGATCGGCTGGCAGCTCGGCACGATGGCCAACCTTTGCGTCGTACCGGGACGCAGCAGCACGCTCCACGCCATCGAGTTCGGTCTGGCCCGCTCCGCCGCCCGCGAGGCCCGGCGGCATGCGGCGCTATGGCGGCCACGGCTGCCGGGCTCAGCCCGCTTGACGATTGCCTCGCTCGCCGTCCCCGAGGCCGGGCTTGGGGCCCTCGTGCGAGCCGTTGCGGCCGCGGCCCGGACAACCCACCCGGAGGGAACGATCTGCCTGGCCAGCCGGTTCGCCGCCACGCCCGGCCCCGTGTTCCAACGCTGGCGCCAGGGAGTCGCGCTGGTGCCGCTGGTGCGGGAGGCGCTTACCTCGGGCGACCCGATCCTCATCGCCGACGCCGTGGTGACGAGGTTCTTCGCCCAAGCCCTCGGCGACCGCCGCCTCGTGCTCCTCTCCGATCTCGACCAGGGCATTGTCGAGGACCTCGAGTTCGGTCATGCCGCAAACCCCGAGGCGGTCGAGCGGCTCGCCCACCGAGCCGACAGTCTCGTTGTCCTCCACGAGGCCGATCGGATGCTCCCGCGGCAGGCCTGACGCACCGCCGGCCCCGATCACCCCAGCACGAGGGCTCCGTCGCCGCAGAAGTCGGGATTGCCGAAGCGCTCGAGGCCGGTGTGCCCGAAGGCATGCGCCAGCGAGAGGAGGAGACGGTTGTGGGGCACCGACTTAAACTCGAGCGCCCGACCGGTGCGGAACCCCAAGCCCCCGCCGATCATCACCCAGGGGATGTCCTCGCGCGTGTGCGAGTTGCCCTCGCCGAGCTCGTTCGTCCACAGGATCGTGGTGTGATCGAGCATCGATCCATCCCCTCCCGGCTCCGGCGTCGCGGCGAGACGGGCCGCGAGATGGGCCACCTCACCGGCATACCAGGTGTTGATCCGGGTCAGCTTCTCCTGCGCGTCGACGTTGCTGTTGGGCTCGTGGGAGAGATCGTGCTGCCCTTCGTCGACCCCGATCCACTTCATGTGCGGCTGGCCGACGGAGTTCGTGTACTGGAGCGTGACGATGCGCGCGAAGTCGGCGGCGAGGGCCGCCACGAGCAGATCGATCTGCATCCGGCTGATCGTCGGCATCCGGTCGTTCGCCTCGAGAATGCCCGGCTCGAGGACCGGCACGTCGTGCTGGGCCACCTCGCGCTGGGCCACCAATTCCCGTTCGAAGCCGCGGACGAGGTCGGCGTGCTCCTCGAGGAGCCTCCGATCCTCCACCGGCAAGCTTGCCGACACCCTGGCGAGATCCTCGTGAAGCTCGTCGAGCACGCTCCGCAGGCTCTCGCGGTGCTTCACGCTCCCGTAAAGCCGGGAGAACATCTGGTAGGGGTCGTCGATCGGTGCCACCGGTTTGTTCGGGCCGGCGTAGACCATCCGTGTCCAGGTGTCGGCCCGGTCGGGGACGAGCACCCCGAACTCGAGCGAGCCGAAGCGCGTGGCGGTCTCTGGGCGCGCCTGGAGGAATCGGGCGATCTCCTGATCGATCGACGGTCCGCTCGACCAGCCGGCCGGCGTGTCGCTCCCCCCCTGGATGTTGCCAGGGAAGAGCTCGACACCGGTGAGGAGGCAGCCGATGCCGCGCATGTGGCCGTCGCCGTCGCCGCGGATCTTGTTGCCGACTCCCTTGAGCGTGAGGAGGCGATCCTTGAACGGGGCCAGTGGCGCGAGGATCGGACGCAGTTCCACCGCTGTCTCGGCATCCCCTTCCGGCCCGGTGAATGACCCGGCCGCGGTCGGCCAGAAGTTCTCCTGCACGGTGCCGTCCGGGCTGAAGACGATGACGAGCCGCTGCCGCGCCGCGGCGGCGTTTGCGAAGCTGGTCAGATTGCCGAGGAACGGCGCTACCGCCGCACCGACCCCGAGCTTCCGCAACAGTTCACGGCGCGTGATCATCGGTCGTCTCCGGGGGTGGTGGAACGGGGGGAAAGGCCGCCACCTTCATGATATCGACAACCGCCTCGCGGATATCGAAGCCCTTGGCGGCAAATGACCGGCGCAGCTGCGGGAGGGTTTCCGGCCCCCAGGCCCGGATCGGCTGCTTGACCAGCGCATGGAACAGCGATTGGAGGAAGGCCTCCTCGGCATCGGCGCTCGTGGCGAGATAGGCCGCCAATCCGTCTGCCCCATCGAACTGCACCTCCGGGCCCTCCCGGGGCAGGTAGCTCCCGTCGGTCTCGCTCCCGTTTCCCCGCCAGCGACCGACGGCGTCGAAGCCCTCGAGGGCGAAGCCGAGCGGATTGATGACGGCGTGGCAGCCCTGGCAGGCCGCGGGGCTCGTCTGGAGGGTGACGCGCTGTCGGGCGGAGAGACCGGGATGGAGGTCGGGGGCGAGCGGGGCCACCGCCTCGGCCGGCGGCTTCAGAACATTGCCGAGGATCCCCCGCGTCAGGAACACCCCCCGGTGGATCGGTGAGCTCTCTCCGGGATAGGCGAGCACGCTCATCAGATAGGGGTGGGTGAGGACGCCGGCCCGGTGGCCATCGTCGATCCGAACGGGGACGAAGTCGGAGCGCGCCGGAAGGTCGACGCCGTAGAACGGAGCCAGTCGTCCATTGATCGGAACCTCGTCGGCGGTGAACAGTCGCCGGTAGTCGGCCGGCCCGGCGGCGGGGAGCACGATGTCGTCGAGGAGCAGCCGGAGGCTCGTCCGCAGGTCGCTTACCACGGCGGCATCGAATCCCGGATGTCGGGACGGATCCTTGGCGATCTCCGCGGGGCGGTCGACCCGCAGCCAGGTGAGGAGGAAGGTCTGGAGCTTGGCGAGCGCCCGCCGATCGGCTGACATCCGCCGCACCTGGGCCTCGACCTGCTCGGGCGTCCCGAGCTCGCCCCGGGCCGCCGCGGTGCGGAGGGCCTCATCGGGAATCGAGTCCCAGATGCCGAAGGAGAGCCGGGCGGCGGTGTCCCACGAAGCGAGACTCGGATCGGCCCGGAGCGGCGGCTCGCGGAACAGGAACCGGGGGGAGGAGAGGACCAGGAGGAGCGATCGCTCGAGCGCCGCGTCGACGTCGGGCGCTGCGACGAAGGGATGCGCGACGAGCGCCTGGACCGGCGCGTCGAGGGGCCGACAGAAGGCCCGCTCGGCGAAGGTGGCGGCGAAGGCCTGCAGCCTTTCGGCCCGGTCCGGGGCATCGGGCTTCACGCCGGCCAGTTGCCCGGCCCGCTCACGGATCGCCGCCGCGCTCTCGACGGCCGCCGCCTCGACCGCCTCCAGCCATTCCTTCGAGACGGTGCTGCCGCGCTCGTAGCCGATGCTGCGATCGTCCGGGGGGAAGGGAGTCGTGACGACAAACGTCGCCGGCGAGTGCTTGGGGATCAGGTTCCGCGAGGGCACCCGCTCGACCGACCCGTGCGGCTGCCGCCAGAGGAGCTCGATCGAGGCCCGCCTCGGCTTCTCGTGGACCGGGTTGTCGACCCCCTGGCTGGCCTTCGAGAACTCCAGCCGCAGTGGATGGGCCCGTCCGGCGAGGAGGTGGATCGTGCCACGGTACTCGGTGTCGTTGCCCGACTTCACCCAGGCGTCGATGAGCGGCGGGCCGTCCCAGTCGGGATGGTTGACCAGCAGCCGGACGGCCTGCTCGGTGCGGACGATGAACTCATGCACCCCCGACTCCACCGGCACGATCGAGCCCTGCCAGCGGATCGCAAACCGGCCCGGCTCGAAGCGCTCCGGATCGGGCCCCTCGACGCCGAAGTCGAAGCCGACCGCGGGATCGAGCCGCTCGAAGACCCGGCGGGCGGGGTTGAAGTCGCGCCCCTGGAAATACTCGCCGCGGAGCCCCCGCTCCGGGCTCACGTGAGGAAGGGGGGCGAGAAACCCGGCCACGAGATCGGCGATGGCGTTTTGGTGCTGGCCAACGGTCAGCCGGGCGAGTTCGACCCGGGCCGGTCGATGGCGGTCACGGGCCAGCGTCGAATAGAAGCGGCCATGAATCCACTCTGCCACCGCGGCTGCCGCCTCGCCGGTGACGGCGGTCGGGTCGTCCTCCGGCATGGTATCGGCGACATACCGGGCCAACTGCCCGACGGAGCGGTCACCGACAAGCGGAGCCGGGGCTGCCGGCGTGCCGACACCGTTGTCGCCATGGCAGCGACGACAGTGCTCGCGGTAGATCGCCGCGCCGGGGTGATCCTCGGCCACGGCCGGACGCATCGATGACGACGCGACCAACGCCACGATGGCAACCACGAAGCGGGCGGGAGAGTTGGCCATGCCCCCATTCTATCCTTCCGGGGAGCCGCGGGCCTTCCGGGGAGCCGCGGGCCCTGCCGACGTGCGCTCGGAACCATCCCCGGCTGTTCAGGGCCGAACGGTCGCCATCAACGCTTTCGCGGGGATGGCGGGGCGGGGGGGGGTGCTGAGGTGGGGGCTGGAGATGGCTCGCGGGTTTCCCTCCGGCGGACCTCGAGGAGGACGCTCTCGTTGTCGCTGCCGCGGATCGGCCAGGACGCCACGCGGCGCACGGTCACTTGCTTGACCCAGCCGCGGTGTCTTGCCTCCCCCTTCTCCTCTTCCCAGCGCGGTCCCTTGATGATCAGCATCCGCCCGTAGTGGTCGGCCAGCGGCTCAAACCAGTTGAGCAGCTTGATCAGCGGCGCCACCGCGCGGATGACGAGGGCATCGAAGCGATCCTTCTCGCCCCGCCGGCTCACGAGCTCCTGTGCGGCCCCTTCGTGGACGGGGATCGACAGCCCCGCCTCGGCCACGATCGCCCGCACGGCCTTGGCCTTCTTCGCCACGCTGTCAGAGAGCTCGACGCGGAGGTCGGGGCGGAGGATCGCCAGGAGCACGCCCGGCACGCCCCCGCCGGTGCCGACATCGAGGACGCGCTCGCCGGCGGCGAGATTCCCGGCCACGGCGACCGCATCGGCGATATCGCGCGACACAAACCGCTCGACATCGGTGTGGCGCGTCAGATTCAGGCGCTCGTTCCAGGCCCAGAGGCGCATCGCATAAGCCGCCAAGCCCGCCTCGACACCGGCCGGAAGCGGGAGCGACAGCCGCTCACACTCCGCCCGGATGGCCCCGGCGAGTGCCGACGGATCGAGGGGCCCGACGGGGGGTGGTCCCCCGTCGGGCGTGCCTGACGTGGTGCTGCTCACTTGATGAACAGCATTTCCCGGTAGGTCGGCAGCGGCCAGAGATCGTCGGGGAGGATCGACTCGACCTGGTCGGCGATCTCACGGAGCGCGACCATCGCCGGGATGACGGTCCCATGGAAGTGGGCCACTTCGGCTTGGATGTCGCCGCCACCGTGATGGCCGGCCGCCTTCTCGAGGGCAATGATGCCCGCTTCGAGCTCACCGACGAGCGTGGTGAGCGTGTCGAGCGTACCAATGTGGACGGTCTTGCCGAGATCCTTGAGCTTGTGGGCCGTGCCGACGAGCTCCCCCTGGTAGCGGTAGGCAGCCGGGAGAATCATCGTCTTCGCGATCTGGATCGCCGACTGGGCCTCGGTGTTGATGTCCTTGCAATACCGCTCCATGTAGATCTCGTAGCGGCTGCGGAGCTCGCGTTCTGTTAGCACGCCATACTTCTCGAACAGGGCGATATTCGTCGGCGAGGTGAGCACGGAGAGGGCGTCGGGCGTGGCCTTGAGATTGGGGAGCCCGCGCTTCTTCGCCTCGTCGTGCCACTCCTGCGCGTAGCCGTTGCCGTTGAAGATCACCGCCTTGTGCTCGGAAACGATCTGCTGGAGGAGCGTCTCGACCGCCTGCGGCAGCTTCGCCATGTCGCCGCCAGTGGCCTTCTCCAGCTCCGTGGCGATGTAGTCGAGGCTCTCGGCGACGATCGTGTTGAGGGCCACCAGCGGCCCGGCGATCGACTGTGCCGACCCGACCGCGCGGAACTCAAACTTGTTGCCGGTGAAGGCGAACGGGCTCGTGCGGTTGCGGTCGCCGGCATGCTGCGGCAGCGGGGGAAGGGTGTGGACACCAACCGTGAGGGTGCCGCTCGACTTCGAGCTGGTCGCCTTCCCCTTCTCGATCTGCTCGAAGACGTCGGCCAACTGCTCGCCGAGGAAGATCGAGATGATCGCCGGGGGGGCTTCGTTGGCCCCGAGGCGGTGATCGTTGCCGCTGTGGGCCACGACCGCCCGGAGGAGATCACCGTGGAGATGGACGGCCCGGATCACCGCCGCGCAGAACACGAGGAACTGCATGTTGGCGTGGGGCGTCTCACCCGGCTCGAGGAGATTGCCGAGCTTGCAGCCCATCGACCAGTTGACGTGCTTACCGGAGCCGTTGATCCCGGCGAACGGCTTCTCGTGGAGGAGGCACGACATGCCGTACTTCTGCGCGACGCGCGTCAGCGTCTGCATGATCGACTGCTGGTGGTCGGTGGCGATGTTGGCATTCTCGTAGACCGGGGCGATCTCGTACTGCCCCGGGGCCACCTCGTTGTGCCGCGTCTTCACCGGCACGCCGAGCTTGTAGAGATCGCGCTCCACCTCGAGCATGAACGCCAGGACGCGCTCCGGAATGGCGCCGAAGTACTGATCCTCGAACTCCTGCCCCTTCGGCGGCTTGGCGCCGAACAGCGTCCTCCCGGTCATGACCAGATCGGGGCGGGCAAAGTAGAAATTGCGGTCGATGAGGAAGTATTCCTGCTCCGGACCGCACGAGGCGGACACCTGCCCGACATCCTTGTGGCCGAAGAGGGAGAGGACACGGCGGGCCTGCTTGTCGAGGGCCTGCATCGACCGCAGCAGCGGGGTCTTCTTGTCGAGCGCCTCGCCCGTCCACGAGCAGAAGGCGGTGGGGATGCAGAGCGTCGTGCCGTTGGGGTTGTCGAGGATGTAGGCGGGGCTCGTCGGATCCCAGGCGGTGTAGCCGCGGGCCTCGAACGTCGCCCGCAGGCCGCCGGAGGGGAAGCTCGAGGCGTCGGGCTCGCCCTGGATCAGCTCCTTGCCGGAGAACTCGAAGATCGCGTCGCCGTCGCCGGTGGGGGAGAGGAAGCTGTCGTGCTTTTCGGCGGTCAGCCCGGTGAGCGGGTAGAAGACGTGGGCATAGTGGGTGGCCCCCTTCTCGATCGCCCAATCCTTCATCGCCAGGGCGACGGCGTCGGCAATCGTCGGATCGAGCGGCTTGCCCTGCTTGATCGTCGCCTGAAGGGCCTTGTAGACACTCTTCGGCAGCCGATCCTTCATCACCGAATCGCCGAAGACGTTGGTTCCGAAGATCTCGTTGGTGGGCGTCTCGCGGAAGTTCCAGGCCTGGCCATTCGACTTGTAGTTGTTGATGGCGGCGATCGCGCTGGCACGGGCAGAGGTCATGAATGGATCCTTCTTCGTGATGGCGGGTTACGGGAGGAGGGCATTGAAAGACGGGCTTACAGGCGCCGCGACGGACGGACCGTCGCAGCACGCCGCAGGGCCCAAAGCGGGAATGGTGCGGGAATGAAGCGGGCACAGAACAGGGACAGACCGCCACCAGTCTGGAACGGACGGTGACGGAAGATCGGCGGGGCTCGATCATGGGCAGCCGGGGGGCACGGACTCCGGTTGGCGGTTCGACACGCCGACACTACGACCGGGCACCGCCATGCCCGACCGTCGCGCCTGGGCACAACGTGCGTGATCTCCCGCTCAACCGATCGACCGACACCCCCGTCACCATCCCGCAGCCAGAAGAAGAAAGCCTGCGGAGAACATGACCGAGTCGGAAGCAGCCTAGCCCGCGGGAAGGTGAGTTTCAAGCCGCGCCGCGCACCGAGAGCGGTCTACCTGGCAGCCTGGGCGCGGGGGGCGGGGCGGGTCGAGTGCCGCACCGTCGCACGGCGGGCGGCGGCGATTGCCGCCTCGAGCGGAGCGTCGCCCACCGCCGGTAGGCCGTCGGCCCCCTCCGGCAACCGGGCCGTGGTGTGGACGACCAGATCGGGCTCGACGCCCACCCGGCTGTAGGGCTTTCCCTTGGGGGAAAAGAACTTGGCGGTGGTGAGCCGGAGGCCGACGCCACCGATCTCGAGCGGGAAGATCCCCTGGATCGACCCCTTTCCGAAGCTCCGGCTGCCGACAATCGTGCCGCGGCCGTGATCGCGGATCGCCCCAGCGAAGATCTCGCTGGAACTGGCCGAATCACCGTCGATGATCACCACCAGAGGCATCCGCCAAGTGCCGGGCCGGCTGGCGGAATAGTTGAAATCCTCCTCTGGGCTGCGCCCCCGCGTCGCCACGACGAGGCCGCGTTCGAGGAACAGATCGGAAACATCGACGGCCGAGGAGAGGAGGCCGCCGGGATTGCCGCGGAGGTCGATCACGAGGGAGCGCATCCCGCCGGCATCGAGCCGCCGCAGAGCCGACGCCAGATCGGTTGCCGTCGTCTTCTGGAAGGAGGAGATCTTGAGGTGGCCGACGCCGGCTCCCGTATCGAGCATCCGCACGTCCTCGATGCTCGGCACCTCGACATGCTCGCGCCGCAGCGCCACCCGGCCGGCCGCGGCAGCGCCACGGACGATGTCGAGGGTCACGGAGGATCCCTCCGGCCCCTGGAGGAGCTGGGCCGACTCGTCGACCGACATCCCACCGATCGACCGGCCGTCGACCGCCACGATGTGGTCACCCCCCCGGAGCCCACCCCGTTCGGCCGGGCTGCCGACGATGACATGGACGACCAGCAGCCCGTCGGCGGCCGTCTTCAATTCGACTCCGAGGCCGACGAAGTTCCCCTCGATCTGCGCGTAGAGATCGTCGAGCTGGCCGTTGGTGAGGAATGCGGAATACTCGTCGAGGCCTCCCATCGACGCGGCCGTCATCTCCAGGAGCGTGACCGAGGGGGGGATGCCAAGGGTGGAGTGGCCGATCCGCGCCACCCACGCCACCACCGTTTCGGCGTCGGCCTGGGAGTTGACCATCCGTCCGCCGACGAGCCGCGCCACCTGCTCCCGGTAGGCGGTCCGGCGGTCCGGCGTCGCCTGGGGGGCGTAATACGAGGTGAACAGCGGATGGTCGATCGCCACCTCCATCGCTCGCAGCCCCCGGAGGGTGAGTCGGTGGAAATCGGGGGCGTCGACATGGTGGCTGCGGATTCGCGAGAGCACCTCGGCGTGGAGGCGCCGGCCTTCGGCCTCCGAGAGACCAGCCAGACGCTGCCGGAAGCCCCCTTCGGAGTGCCGGCGAACGAGGTCGCAGTGGATCCGGGCGAGATCGTAGCGGTCGGCCAGCGTCGTCGGCAGCGTCCCTTGGCGGACATGCGGCTCGCAGGCGGCCACGACCTCCCCCCAACGCTGCTCCCCGGCGAGAATCGCCAACCGACCGGAGAGCTCGTCGGCCCCCGCCGGTACCGCGATCTGCGGCGCTTCCGGCAGCGCGGTGGCGGTGGGGAGGGGGACAGTCGGGGCGCCGGACAATCCCCCCCGCAGCGTCGCCGCGGCCGGCTGGGGCGTGGCGATCTGAAACGGCGCGGTCGCCGGGAGCATCGAAGGATCGGGCTCGGGGGCGATCGCGGCGCCGGCGTCGTCCTGACCATAGACGGGCACAATCTGCGGCAAAACCTGCGCGGTCGACACCGCCGACGCAACGGCGAGCAGAGCCGCGAAGGCCGCGGCGATCCGGGGCCAAGTGCCACGACGGCGAACGGCGACGGCAGCGTCACCGCGATCGGCACAACCCGCACGATGACCCCCGTGGCAGCAGGGGCAGTGCCCGGGGAAACAATCCCCCGGTCCACGGGTCGAATACGCCTCGTACTGGGCAACGTCCACGAATAACAGTCCGTTGACGAATTGCCGCGTCCCGTGGCGGCAGGCAGCGGTCTGTCCTTGAACCGCCGACGATTATGGATCATGGAAACCACTCGGTCAAAAAAACCGTGGGCGATCGGCAGCCCCCACCCTCTCGACACGTTGGTAGGATGAGGAGAGCAGAGGACCGCATGAACGACTCCGGCCGAAAGCCCGTCGAAGACGATGCCACTGCCGGCCCCGGGGCCGGCGGCGCCCTCCCCGCTCCCCCGGCCCCCGCCGGCCCGTGGGTGGATGGACCGCCGACGCAGATCCTCCTCGACCGCGTCCGCGACGGCGACGACGACGCCGTCAACGGCCTGCTCGCCCGTCACCGCGACGCGATCCGGCGGATGGTCGACCGGCGGATGGACCGCGTCATGCAGCGGCGCGTCGACGCCAGCGACATCGTCCAAGACGTCATGCTCGAGGCGAACCGTCGGCTGGGCGACTACCTCGCCAACCCGACGATGCCCTTCCAGCTCTGGCTGCGGCACATGGCCCGCGACCGGCTCATCGACGCCCACCGCCGGCATCGGGTGGCCGCGTCGCGGAGCCTCGACCGCGAGGTCGCGCTCGCCGGCCCCCCCGACAACGACCACTCCGCCACCGATGGCGTCGCCCGCCTGGCCGACCGTGAGCTGACCCCCGCCGCCGCCGCCACCTGGCACGAGCTCGAGCGCCGCTTCGCCGCCGCGGTGGAGCAACTCGACGACGGCGATCGGCGGATCGTCCTCCTCCGGCACTTCGAGCACCTCTCCACCGCCGAGGCGGCCGACGTCCTCGGGCTCTCGAAGCCGGCGGCGGGGATGCGCTATCTGCGTGCCATGCGCCGGCTCCGGGTGCTCCTCGACGGCGGAGACGAGGGGGGGGAGAGCGGGGAATGACCGCCGGACCATGGCCAGCCCTGCCCGTCCCCCTACCATGCAGGGGCGACGGCCATCGGCGGACGATTCGGGCAGCGACGAGGGGCAGCGACGAGGGGCAGGCGACGACATGAAGGGGCGCGCGGGAGACGCGAGTGGAGCGGGGATCGTCCGCGGGGATCGATCCCGGGGGCGCCGCCGCGCCGTCGATGAACCGCTCTCCGCCGCCCAGGAATCCCGGCTCGCGGAGCTCCTCGACGAACTGGCCGACCACGGCGACGATCCCGACCGGCTCGAAACCCTCGTCCGCACCCACCCCGACCTCGCCCCGCAGCTCCGCGAACTGTTCGCGGCGATGATGGTCACCGACGCGGTGGCGCGGGAGTCGGCGATCTTTACTCCACCGCCGGGCCGCGGCGCCAATCCGACCCTCGCCAACGCCCGCACTGCCCAGCCGCTCTCTCCGCTCCATCCGCTGCAGGCGGCCGGCGACGGGGTGACACCGGGGGCGCTGACGCTCCCGGCCCTGTTTGGCGACTACGAGCTGCTCGAGGAGATCGGCCGTGGCGGGATGGGGGTCGTCTACCGGGCCCGGCAGCGGAGCCTGGGGCGGATCGTCGCGGTGAAGATGCTCCTGCGCCGGGAGCTCGCTTCGGCCTCCGACCTGGCCCGGTTCCAGAGCGAGGCGGAGGCTGCGGCCCGGCTCGATCATCCCGGCATCGTGTCGGTTTTCGAGGTCGGCGAGCTCGAGGGGCTTCCCTTCTATTCGATGCAGTACGTCGAGGGGACAACCCTCGCCCGCCGTCTCGCCGCCGGCCCGATCCCCGCCCGCGAGACCGCCACGCTCATGGCGCAGGTGGCCGAGGCCGTCCATGTCGCCCACTCGCGCGGCGTTCTCCACCGCGACCTGAAGCCCTCAAACATCCTCATTGATCTCGACGGCTTCCCGCGCGTCTCCGACTTCGGTCTGGCGAAGCGGCTCGAGGCCGACGCGTCGGTGACGCACACCGGCGCGATCCTCGGCACCCCCTGCTACATGTCGCCGGAACAGGCGGCCGGCAGCCGCGGCGACGTCGGCCCGGCCAGCGATGTCTGGAGTCTCGGCGCGATCCTCTACCAGATGCTCATCGGCCGTCCGCCGTTCCAGGGCTCGAGCCCGATGGACACGCTCCTAGCCGTGCTCGAGTCCGATCCGCCGGTGCCGCGCTCGATCGACCGGCGCGTCGATCGTGATCTGGAGTTGATCGCGCTGAAGAGCCTGCAGAAGCCGGCCGATCTGCGCTATAGCTCCGCCGGCACCCTCGCCGCTGATCTCCGCGCCTACCTCGCCGGCGAGCCGGTCGCCGCGCGGCGCGGCGGGCTGGCCGATATCGTGTCGCGGCTGTTCCGGGAGACGCACCACGCGGTCGTCCTCGAGAACTGGGGCCTCCTGTGGATGTGGCATTCGGTCGTCCTCCTCGCCCTCTCGGTGACCACCGACGTCCTCGCCTGGCAGGGGGTCACGACCCGCTGGCCCTACCTGGTCCTCTGGGCCGGCGGCCTCGCCCTCTGGGCGCCGATCTTCTGGGCGCTGCGGCACCGCACTGGCCCGGTGACGGCGGTCGAGCGGCAGATCGCTCATATCTGGGGGGGGAGCGTGATCTGCAGCGTGCTCCTGTTTTGGGTCGAGGATCTCATGCACCTGCCGGTGCTCACGCTCTCGCCAGTGCTGGCGCTCGTGGCCGGGATGGGGTTCTTCGCCAAGGCGGGGATCCTCTCCGGGGCGTTCTATGTCCAGGCGGCGGCGCTGTTCGCGACGGCGCTGGTGATGTGCAAGATGCCCGACCACGCCCACATCGTGTTTGGCCTGGTCAGCGCGGCCTGCTTCTTCATCCCCGGGCTCAAGTACTTCCGCCAGCGGATGCGGGCCGACTAGCACCGGGTGCCCGGCCGGCCGAAACACTCCGCACGGCCGGCCGATGCCCCTTCCGAACCTCGCCGCGGCCGGCGGCGTAGACTTCCCCAGATCTGCGGTGCGCTGTGAAAAACGCCGGTGGGCCGGCTGCAGTCCGAAGGCAAGTCTCGAGGGAGGAGCGGATGGCACGGGGCGACAGACTCGCGGTGGAGCGCCGGTTCGCCGGCTCGACGGTCACCTACACCCACCACGGCATCGATCTGGGCGACGGCACGGTCGTCCACGCCCGCCCCGATGATCCGGAGCGGATCTTCGACGGCGGCAGCGTCGCCCGGACGAGCAGGGGGGAGTTTTCCGCCGGCGCGCCGATCCGCGTGATCACCGATCCGCCCGCCCTCCACCCCCCCGACGAGATCGCCGCGCGGGCCCTGTCGCTCGTCGGACGCGACGGCTACTGCCCGGTGGTGGAAAACTGCGAGCACTTCGCCACCTGGTGCGCCACCGGCGAGCGTGGGAGCCGGCAGGTCGATCTCCTCGCGGCCCGGGTTGCCAGCACCGCGAGCCGGGTGGCAGCGGTCGTGGCCGCACGGACCGCAGCCGGAGCCGCCGAACGGGTGCTGATCCGCACGGCCCTCGGCACGACGGTCCGCTTCGGCCTGCGGACACTCCTTCCGGCCACGCTCGTTGCCGAGGGGGCAGCGATCGCCGCCGAGTGGAGCGCCCATCAGGCTGGCCACTCCCCCGAGCGCAGCCGTCGGGCGGGCGAATCGGCCGGGATGGCGACAAGCGCCGCGGTCTGTGCCGCGGCCGCGGCCGCCGCTGGGCCGGCGGCCATCGTGACCGGGGCACTCGCCGGGATGGCGCTGTGGCTCGGCGGCTCGGCGGCGGCCGGAGTTGCCGAGCGGGCGCTCCGACCGGGTGCGCCGTGTCGCGATGCCAAGGCGGGGCAGCGTCTGGAATGACGCGGCGTGAGGTCGTCACGAGCCGGGCGCGTCGGGGCCGTTGCCATAGTCGGTGAGCCGGCCGTTGTCGTGCCCCACGCGGAGGGCATTGAGCACGGCGACGACATCGATCGCCTCCTGGACGAGCGCCCCGGCGGCCGGCGAGAGCAGCCCCGCCGCCGCGAATCCCATCCCCACGAGGCTCGCGGTCATGCCGCCGACGGCGGTTTGCAGCGCGATCTCGCGGAGGCGCTTGCCGATGTGGAAGAGCTCGTCGACGCGCTCAAGCGACGAATCCATGACGACGGCGCCGGCCGCTTCACCGGTGACGTCGTTGGCGGTCCCCATCGCGATCCCGACGGTGGCCGCCGCCAGCGCTGGCGCATCGTTGATCCCATCACCGACAAACAGCGTTGGCGCTTCCCGGGTCGCCTCTTCGACGATCCGCAGCTTCCCCTCCGGGGAGATGCCGGCGTGGACCTCCGTGATCCCAACCCGATCCGCCAGCCACCTCACCTCGCTCTCCCGGTCGCCCGAGACGAGCATCACGCGATTGAGCCCGTGAGTCGGCCCGAGGTGCTCGACGAAGCTGGCGCCATCCTTCCTGGGGCGGTCGCGGAAGCGGAGCAGGCCGATGGGCCGGCCCTCGACGACGACGATGCACTCCAGGCCTCCGGCGGCCGCCGGCAGCCCGTCGGCGCCCACGACGGCCGCGAGCTTCGTGCGGCTGGTGATCGCCACCTCGCGGGTCACTCCCGCGGAGCCGACGCGCCCTGTGAGCCCCTGACCGGGCCGCTCCGACACCTCCTCCACCGGGAGCGCCCCACCCAGATCGGCAGCCGCCGCCGTCACTGCCGCAGCGAGCGGATGCTTGGAATAGGCCTCGAGCGAGGCGGCGAGCCGGAGAATCTCGTCGCGGCCGATCTCCCCGAGCGTGATCACCTCGGTGAGGTGGGGGGTGCCGTAGGTGAGCGTGCCGGTCTTGTCGAAGATCCCCGTCCGGCAGGTGGCGAGCCGTTCGAGGATCGCCGGATCGCGGACGACGATCCCGCGCCGGGCCGCCAGCGACACCGCACCGATGATCGCCACTGGGATCCCGATCAGCAGCGGGCAGGGGGTGGCGACGACGAGGACAGCGAGAAATCGCGTGGCATCGCCGCTGCCCCACCACGCCGCGCCGGCCACGGCCAGCGCCAGCGGCGTGTAAAGGGCGCCGAGGGAGTCGGCAAGTCGGCGGAGGCGAGGACGATGCTCCTCGCTCGCCCGGAGGACATCGACGATCCTGGCATAACGGCTGTCGCCAGCCACGCGCGCGGCGCGGACGTCGAGCGCCCCCTGGCCGTTGATGGCCCCTGACAACACCGCCACCCCCGGCGCTTTCTGCATGCGCCAAGGTTCACCCGTCAGATAGCTCTCGTCCATCGTTCCATGCCCGGCCACCACCTCGCCGTCGACCGGGCAGATCTCGTGGGGGAGGACGACGACGACATCCCCCACGGCCACATCGCCAAGCACCACGTCGACGATCCCCCCTGCCTGGCGGCGATGAGCGAGCGTCGGCATCCTCCGGGCCAGCGCCGCCAGCACACTCCCCGCCCGGCTCACCGCGCGCGCCTCGAGCGCCTTCCCGCCGGAGAGCATGAGCACAACCAGCGCCCCGGCCAGCCACTCCCCGAGGAAGAGACTCGTGAGGATCGCCACCCCGGCGAGGAGATCGGCCCCAAACACCCCGGCCAGCACCTGCCGCAGGAGCCCGGCCACAAGGATCGCCCCGCCAACCAAGAGGATCTCCAGGAGGGGCAGATCGGCGCGGGTCGGCGGCGGGGGCCGCCCAGCCGGCAGCATTTCCCACAGCGCCGAGAGGGCCGGCACCTCACCAGCGCCGATCCAGACAAGAATCCCATGGATCACCAGCGCCACCAGCACGCCGACGGCGATCGCCTCATGGATCGCAAAGGGCCCGGCCTCCCCACTGCCGGGATGAAGCTTCGGGGTGGCCGCGGCGGGAGTTTGAGAGGCGCTGGTCAAGTCTTGCGGCCAGTTTGGAGGGTGGATCGCATGAAAGCGGGGCCCGCTCCCGGCGAGCGCTCGCCTCGAGGCCTCCTGACATCGTACTTTCTCAGGAGTGCATTCGCGGCTCCGATTCCCCCTCGGCCATGATGGCCGCCTCGGCGGCGGCAAGCTCCTTGAGCCGCGCCACCACCGCCTCTTCCCGTTGGAATTCCTTGGCGAGGCGCACATACGTGGCGTGGTGCCGGGCCTCCGATTCAAACAGGCCTCCCCAGAAGTCGCGGAGCTCCCCATCGGCGACATGGTCGCGGAGGAGGGCGAAGCGCTCGCAGCTGCGGGCTTCGATGAGCCCGGCGACGAGGAGCCGATCGACGGCCCTGGCCGGCTCCTCGCGGCGCACCAAGCCCTGGAGTCGAGCGCCATACGACGACGGGGCGAGCTTCCGAAACCGGACCCCGCGGCGCTCGAGGAGATCGAGCACCATCCGGAAGTGCTGCAGCTCTTCTTCGACGATCTCCGTCATCGCCCGCGCCAGCGGCACGCAATCGACATACGAAAAAAGGAGGTTCATCGCCACGCCGGCGGCCTTCTTCTCGCAATGGGCGTGGTCGATGAGGAGCTCCTCGAGATGCCCCTCCACCTGCGAAAGCCAGCGCCCGGATGTCGGCTCCTCCAGTGAGAGCATCGTTTTTCTCAGCCTGTGACGAATCGTGATCAATCCTGGCAAAGTCGATCGGCTCCCGTGGCTTGCCGCCGGACCGCCCGAGGGTGCATCATAGCCGGGGGCAATGCCGGCACCGGCCGCCGCCCCCGGAGCCCGAGCCCCCCACAGATGCACCATCGATGATCGCCTTCGAACGCCCTCCCCCCGCTCCCGAGCGGGCGCCTGATCGGAACGTCCTCGGCGAGCCTTTGGCTCCCTGTTCCCTGGCGCCGCTGACCGGCTTTCTCCGCGACGGCTGCTGTCGGTCGGTTGCCGCCGATCCGGGAGCGCACACCGTCTGCGCCGTGATGACGGCAGATTTTCTCGCCTTCACGGTGTCGGTCGGCAATGATCTGGTCACCCCGCAGCCACAGTGGGGCTTCCCGGGGCTCGTGGCGGGGGATCGCTGGTGCCTCTGCGCTCTCCGCTGGCTCGAGGCCGCCCGGGCCGGTCATGCCCCACCGGTGGTCTTGGCAGCCACGCATGAATCAGCCCTCGACGTCATCCCGGCGGAATTGCTCCACCGCCACGCTGCGGCCTGAAGGCTCCGAGCCGTCACGTCCACAACCCGGGGTCGGCACGTAGGCCGGGGGGCTGATCCCGCCTTCCAGCTCGCTCTTTCTGCTCTCCCCGGATCTCCCCGGATCGCCGCGAGCCTCTCACGGACAAATCCGCGGGGCCAAACGTACCGTGCGCCCCGTCACCTCAGCGCACAGAAAAACCTGTGGCGGACGCCGAAGCGCCCGCCACAGGCTTTGAAAACTCGTCTGGTGTCAGGCCAGATTATTCACCCCAAAAGAGACGGGATTCAGCCAGCCTTGGCAGCCAGGAGCTTGCTGAGGCGACGCTTCTTCCACATCGTCCAGCCAGACATCGCCACGCCGAGGCCGGCGAAGACCATCGTCGAGGGCTCAGGCACCACGACAAGGTTGCCACTCTGAGCCTGGAACACCAGCCACGTGCCATCCGTACCCTTCGGCGTGAACCACTCGGTCCCGTACTGACTGAAGGAGAGGCCAGCATACGGACTGCTAGCATCAACATTGTCGAGCAAAGCGGTCGAGAAGTTCGAGGCAGCAGCCCCACCAGCGTTCACGCCCTGGAAAAGATTCCAGGTTGTGCCGACGGCGAAGACTTGGGCACCAGCACCCGAAAAATCAATGTCAAGGGTACCACCGTAGGAGAGCGGCCCGGTCGGAGACCCAGCACCGTTGGTCGCCTGCACCGACGAATTGGTGAGGATATCAAGGCCCGAGTCATAGCCAACATACTGCTTGACCAAGCCACCCGTCTGGGTGTAGCCGTTCGTGATCAAGTTACCACCGACGCCCATCGTGTCGATGGTGCCAGCGGACATCGTGACGAGATTCCAGTTCGTGTCACCGGCCACGCTGCTCACAATCGTGTTGTTGTAAGTGCCGGTGCCGCTGACATCGAGGTTGCTCCCAGTCGTATCGAAGCCCGAACCGCCCGACACGTTTTGCGTGCTGAGGAAGCCCGAGGTGACTGCGAAATCGACCGCTAATGGACCACCGCCAGCGACGACGGTGTTGCCACCGGCAACCGTGACCGTCGCGGCGCCGCCGGTGTTGGTCAACGTGTTCAACGTCACGTCGGTGGACGTCGTCAGATTGAAACCGGCGAGATCCGTGTTATTGGCCACAATCGACGCGCTTGCGCCACCCGACCAGGTCTGGTCGGCAAGAAGGGTCGTCGTGCCGAGCGTCTGCTGGCGGCCCGACTGGTTGTTGACGCCGAAGCTACCGACAGCGAGGGGGTTCGTGCTGAACACGTAGGAATTGGCGCCGGTGTTGTTGAACCGGAGACCACCAACCTGCGTGCCAGGCTGAACTTGGATCGCGTACTGACCGAAGGCGTTCGTACCGAAGGTGGCAATGTCAGCCGTCGTGGGAACAACAGCACCAGCCCAGTTGCTCGCAAATCCGGTACCCCACTTGGCACGGTACGAACCGGCCGAAATGTTTGACGACGTCCACGTGCGGTTGGCCGCAAACGTGTCAGTCGCGAGGCACGCAAGGGAGCCGACGGCGATGAGGCCGACTGCAACCTTTCGCGCGAAAGCGAAATTGAGTCTCATGCAAAAACCCTTTTTGGAGTGAAAAACCTGCGGAACCAGATAAGTTCCTTCAAAATCATCAACAGAAACCTGCCCTGACGCGGAGTAAGTTAGGCGATCTCGCCAAACCTGTCAAACAGTTCGCCTGAAACTCACGGAATCTTGATTTTCCGCCCCGGGAGTCGATTCCACCCAGACCACCCAAGCCGCCATTTCCACCAAAAAACCCCTCCGCGAACCCCCACTTGGAGTGAAGTGGAAGGGGCTCGTGGCGGGCCTCGGCTGGAGCCCCTCCTGCGGTTTATTTCTGCCTGGCGAACTGGAGCGGCTTGGCGTCCTTCGGGGCTCCTTCGACGAGGAAGTCGAAAGCATCGGGTCCCTTCGACTTCACGTTGGCGACCATCGTCCCCTGGGCCTCCGTCTGGAGGGCGATCTGATCGGCGTTGCTGTCGAGCGTTCCCTTCAGCTCGATTGCCGGCTTCCCTTCCGGCTCGGCCCTCCAGGTGAACGCTGAATCCTCGCCGATCGTGAGCGTGACGGAGCTCTTCCCCTCGGTGGCCTTCCAGGTGCCAACGAGATCAGTCTCCGGGCCGGCTGGCTCGGCCTCGGCCGGGGCCTCAGCCTGCGCTGGCGTTTGCACCGCCGGCTGAGTCGCAGCCGACGCGGGGGCCGGCTTGGGAGCCTCCGCCGGAGCGGCCAGCTCCTCCGCCTTCACTTCCGCCGGCGGCTCGAGCGACTCAAGCAGCCGCTTGGAGACGATGTCGCCCGGCTGCTTCGCCACCACCACCTTGAGCGCTTCAGCCGCGAGATCGGCGTGGCCACCGACGAGGTAGTGGTAAGCCAAGACAAAATGCCCCGCGGCACTGCCCGGATTCGAGCGGCAAAAGTCTTCGAGCTTCCGCAGCTGGCCGGTGTAGGTGTCGACGGAGCCATACAGGCCGCTCATCGTCGTCCAATCCATCCCCGGCGCCACGGCCAGAATCGAATTGAGCGTTGCCGCCGACTCGGGATAGCGCCCGAGGGCAAAGAGCGACAGCGCCCGAACCTCATGGAGCACAGTGTCGTTGGGCGCCGACTTCACCGCCCGGTCGATGCTCGCAAGCGCGCCGGGGTAGTCGCCCTGCTTGAACTTCCCGAGGGCTTCGTCGAGGGCCTTGTTGGCCTCCGCCTGGGCAGGAGTGATCTGGGCCGCCGCCGTGCCGGCCCCGCCGTCGCCCCCTTGACCGTCGCCACCTTGCGCGGAGTTCGTGGCACTGCCACCGTCGCTCGTGATGTAGTTATTGACGACGATCGGCTGGGAGTAGTCGTAGGGGGAGGCAGACGCCACCGTCGCCGCCTCGGCGCCGTAGTACGGATTGGCGTAGCTGGTCGCATACCCGAGCGAACTCGAGCCCAGCCCCCACGAGTTGACCATCGACGACATCCCGAGGGTCGCCGCGCCGAAAGCGACCGGCGAAGCCCAGCCATTCCCCCAGCAGCCGTTGTACCAGTTGTCGTAGTAGGGATTGACGTAGCCGGTGTTCCAGGCGTTGGCATAGCCGCCATAGCCGCCACCGTATCCGCCATAGCCACCATAGCCCCACGAATTGCCGAGGCCCCAGCCGGCCAGGGCCCCGACGCCGGCGCCGACGCCAAACGCCCCCCAGTTGCTCCAGCCGTTGTTCCAACCGCTGTTGTAGCCGCCACCGCCGTAGTAGCCGCCGCCGTAGCCGCCCCCCCAACCACCACCGCCGTAGTTGTTGAAGTTGTTGTTGTTGATGTTGACGTTGTTGCCGATGTTGTTGTTGTTGCCGTTGGCGCCGGGGCGGTTGTTCCAGTTCGGCCGATTGCCGTTGAGGTCGCCGGGGCGGTTTCCATTCCAGCCACCTGGCCGATTGCCACCGATGCCGGGGCGCCCACCCTGATTCCAGCCCCCTTCACCAGGACGGCCAGGGCGATTTCCGTCGCCGATCTGGCCGGGGAGCGGCCTTCCGCCACCGATCCCGCCCGGACGGTTGCCGCCACCAAAGCCTCCTTCACCTGGCCGGTTGCCGCCACCGCCGATGCCGGGGCGATTGCCGCCAGCGCCGATCTGACCGGGGAGCGTCGTCACGCCACCGGGACCAGTCGGGCGGTTCCCGCCGCCGATCCCACCGGGGCGATTCCCTCCGCCGCCGATCTGGCCAGGGAGCGTGGTCACGCCACCAGGACCAGTCGGGCGATTCCCGCCGCCGATCCCACCGGGGCGATTGCCGCCAGCGCCGATCTGACCGGGGAGCGTCGTCACGCCACCAGGACCGGTCGGGCGATTCCCACCACCACCGATCTGGCCGGGGAGCGTCGTCGCGCCGCCGGGACCGGGGCGATTGGGGCCAAATCCGCCCCCGGGTTGCGGGAACGAGGGCTTTGTCGCGATCCCGCCGAGGCTCGGCCGGTTACCGCCGCCGAATCCACCGCCGCCAGGCCCGCCACCGCCGATCTGGCCGGGAAGCGTTGTGGCCCCACCAGGGCCGCCGGGGCGGTTACCGCCAGCGCCGATCTGGCCGGGGAGCGTCGTGGCCCCACCAGGGCCGAGGGGACGGTTACCGCCAGCGCCGATCTGGCCAGGCAGCGTCGTGGCTCCACCAGGGCCGAGGGGGCGATTCCCGCCAGCACCGATCTGACCGGGGAGCGTGGTCGCTCCGCCAGGGCCGTTGCCGCCGCCGAGCCCACCAGGACGATTGCCCCCCAAGCCTCCGGCGCCACCAGCCCCTGGGCCCGCACCGCCGATTTGGCCGGGGCGAAACGACGGAGCGGGCCGATTGGCAAAGCCACCACCCGGGCGGCTCGCCGAGCCGGCGCCAAGCTGGCCGGGAAGCGTGCCTGCGCCACCGAGCCCACCGGGCCGCCCTCCGAGTTGGCCCGGCAGTCCAGCGGCACCTCCGCCAAGACCGCCACCAAGACCACCGGGGCGATTGAGCCCGCCAAGATTCCCCGGCTGCGGCGAAGGCCGCGTCATCCCAGGGCCCCCGACGCCTCCCATGCCGGGTCGGTTCACGCCGCCACCGAGTTGGCCGGGTTGCGGGGCAGGCCGGTTGGCGGCGCTGGGAAACGAGGGGCGGGCCATGTTCGTCCCCATGCCGGGGCGCTGGAAATTGGGCTGGGCAGCGGGGCGCTGCATCCCTTGCATCCCCGTCATGCCGCCGGGCGCCGGGCGCTGCATCGCCTGCCCCATGTTCGGCCGCTGCATGTTCATCTGCGGGCTCGGCCGCGACATCTGCGGGGAGCTCGGCCGCTGCATCTGCGGGCTCGGGCGATTCATCTGCGGGGCTGGCCGCGACATCTGCGGGCTCGGCCGCTGCATGTTCATCTGCGGCCGGGCCGCGGGAGCAGCCGATCGGGCACCGCCCCCCCCCACTCTCCCCATCGGCGGCCCGGCTTCGACCACGAGCGGGATCGCCGCCACAAGGAGCACCGCACAGGCACACGCAAGCATCGCGCGCATTCGAAAGGCACCTTTGAAGTTGGGATCAAATCCCGGGATGAGTCGTTGGAATCCGTCGCCGCGGGACCCCTCGGCAGGGTCGCGCGACGAGCAGGCTGTCGATAAAAAAGCGCCCCGCCGCTTGATGCGACGGTCAACACTCCCGCAAAACACAGGCGTTTTGAGGGTGTTCCACGTTCCCCGGATCGACCGGCTGCCCCGGCAGCCGGCTCGGTCTCCGATGATTTTTTAAGTTTGCAGGCGGGGGAAAACTCTTCGTGGCTGACGGGGAGTTGGTTCGGTCGCGCCGAATCACTTCCCCGCGCGGGCTCCGACTCACTTCCCCAAAGGCTTGCCAGGGACGACCGGCGGCGCCGGCACGGCAGGAACCCCAGGCACCGCGGGCTTTACGCTGCCGACCGGAGCGGGCGTGGCCGGCTTTCCACCAGCGGGAGCCGGGGCTGCTGGCGGCGGGGCAGATGGCGCGGCCGGCACGATCTTGACGGCCGGTGTGGTGGGAGTGGCGGGCACGGCCGGCTTAGCGGCGGGGGTCGGCTGCGCTGGAACCGCCTTCGGGGCCTCGGCGGCCGGGGGTGCGGCCGGCTTCGCTTCGCCACCCGGAAGCGCCCCTTCGGGCTGCGGCGGCCGGCGGGCCACCGTCAGCTCAAACTCCGGCTCATCGACGCCGCCGATGATCCGATCGCTCGAACGCACGATGAAGTGGTCAGCGTCGGTCGGCGTCACCGTCACGGTGGCCGAGCCGGTCGTGCCGTCGGGCATCGTGGCATCTGACTTAATCACCCAGCCGGCTTCCGTCGGTACCCATTCGCCGGTGCTGAAGCCACCGTCGGAATCGAACGTCCAGCTGCGGATCACCCCCTCGAGCGGATCCCAGCCGATCCGCTGATGGCTGCGGGATTCTGGCATCCCGGCAACCGCGAGCGTGTAGTCGCCAAGGAGAAAGTTGCCCTCATCCTCCCAGCGGTAGCTGATCGTCGTCTTCCCCTCGGGGCTCTCGTCGATCCAGTCGCCAACGAGAAACGACACCGCCGAGAGCATCTCGGCCGGCGTCGGTGACGGGTCATCGGCAAACTCGCTGTAGGAGGCAATCGGCCACGAATCCCCCACCTTGTCGCGGACGGCGGTGTAGCGGAGCTGCGCGGCGACATCGGTCTCGGG
>CALQRA010000026.1 GCA_943332855.1 Candidatus Kuenenia stuttgartensis | reverse complement strand
CCCCCCCCCCCCCCCCATGTGGTATGGGAGCCAGAGGGGGTATATTGAACCGGGAGTCTGGTAACGCACCGGCGACAGGGAGCCACAGTTGGCTTAATCCGCTGCCCGACGGTAGTTGAGGACCACCCGCGGCACCAGTCGCTGCGGCATTCAGACGCACGTGTTGATGGCTACACGGTCCGTAAAGGCACGTGCTAGGCGACCACCGATGTCGCATTCGCAGCCGATGGCATCCGGTAGCTTTGGGAGGCGCAGTGCTAAAACTCGTCAAGGCGCATGTCTGGAAATACAAGTCCATAGACGACTCAACGCCCGTGGCGATTGCCGACGATGTGACGGTGCTGGTCGGAAAGAACGAGTCCGGCAAGACCGCGTTTCTTGAGGCGCTGCACAAGGCACTGCCGCTCGGCGGCGAGAGATACAACTACGTCGCCGACTACCCTCGAAAAGACGTGGTGCGCTACCGGCAGCAGCACGAGGCGGGTAGCCATCACAGGGTTGTGCAGTTGACCTTTCGAATCGGCGACGAGTTGGCCGACAAAATCAACGCGGAGGTCTTCGGCGGCGCAGCGATCATCGCCGCCGGCAGTACGCTCACTCGCGACAGCACGATGGCGAACACCCACACCATCGGCTTCGATCTCGATGAAACGGCAGCGCTGGCCGCACTGCAGAGGACACTCGGCGACTTGGAGCACAAGGACGAAGTTTTCTCTGGGGCCGCGTCGCTCGCCGACGTGCTGACCAGAATCGAGGACTTCGATCTAGCGGCCGACAGCAAGCTCGCCACGTTCGCCGCACTTTGGCGAGAGCGATCCATCGAGAACAACTTCCGCGAGCCGGTGAGCGGCCATATCTGGAAGAACTACTTATATCTAGCGATGCCAAAGTTCCTGTATTTCGACGACTACAAGCTGCTCGAAGGCAAGATCAACCTGCCGACACTGCAGCAGCGCGAAGCCGCGAATCAACTGAACGAGGCCGACGAAACAGCGCAGGGGCTGCTGCAACTCGCAGGCACGACGCTGCAGGAACTGATGAGCGACGATGGCTACGAGACCGCGAAGGTGAAGCTGGAGGCGATCGGGCTGAACATAACGCAGAAGGTCTTCGATTTTTGGAAGCAGAACCAGGATCTGGACGTGGAGTTCGACCTCAAAACCGATAGCAAGGACGTTGTGCCCTTCAACAGCGGCGTAAATCTATACGTCCGTATCAAGAACCGCCGGCACGGCGTGACTTTGCCATTTAATCAGCGCAGCAAGGGCTTCATCTGGTTCTTCAGCTTCTTGGTGTGGTTTGATGCCGTAAAGTCACGCGCAGCGACAGAGGATGCGCTGATCCTGCTACTCGACGAACCGGGGCTAAACCTGCACGCGCTAGCGCAAGCTGACTTCCTAACTTACATCCGCACCTTGTCTGGACAGCATCAGATCATCTACACAACGCACTCGCCGTTCATGGTGGACAGCGCAAGCCTCGATGACGTGCGCGTCGTCGAAGACCGCGTCAAGGATGGCACCACGATCACCCGCGACCTCGCCGGCTCGTCGGACGACAGCGTGTTCCCGCTGCAGGCCGCGCTGGGCTACTCCATTGCGCAAAACCTGTTCATCGCCAACAAGAACATCCTTATCGAAGGCCCAGCCGATCTGATCCTGTTGCAGCACATGGGCGGGCTGCTCGAAGCCAGCGGCAAGCACGGGCTGGGTGACGCGATCCTCGTGCCGGTCGGCGGCCTCGACAAGCTGGCTACCTTCGTAGCGCTGCTCGGCTCGAACAAGCTGAAACTCGTCGTGCTGCACGACCGCGCCGGAAGCCCGAACCAGAAGCTCCAAGACCTAGTGCGCCAGAAGCTGATCGAGCGCAAGCGAGTGCTCGACTTCTCGATGTTCCTTGAATCAGCGCCTGCCGAAGCAGACATTGAAGACCTGCTGCCCCCGGACGCCTACATCGCGGCTTTTAACCAAACCTACGCCAAGGAATTGAACGGCGTGACGCTGACGGCAGCCGCTCTTGGCGCACAGCCCCGCATGATTGAGCGCATCAACCACTGGCTCAAGACGAAGAACATCACGCTGCTGAAGGATGGCGGCTTCAACCACTACCGCGTCGCGCAGGCCGTGCTGCCAGCGCTGACGACCGCAACGCTCAAGCCCGATGAACTGACTCGCTTCGAGCGGCTTTTTTCTAAGATTGGTGAGGTGCTTTGACTGCCTCGTTCTGGCCGTAACATTACAGCCTGCGCCGAACGACGCTTCTCGCCTCCGCCGATGCTAAGCGTTTCCGGCCTGATGGCAGCCATCGTAGCGAGCAGGCAATTGGCGGCGTTGGTGGAGGTATGAGTCGCGGGATTCGTGGCGGCTGCGATTGCGAACTTGAATATATTGCGAGGAGTGACTGCAGATGCCGTGGTGGTGCATGCAGCCACGAAGATTCCTGAGTGCAGGAAAATGTTCGCGGGACCGGAGGCGGGATTGGGAATATCTTCGGTCGGGGTGACGATTCAGCGTCGTACGCCCGTGGCGAGGTTCCGACGCTTCGGTTCTGAACCTAGAGAGCTGCCAATGTCTTTGTCGGTATTTCAGTACTTGCGCTGCTAAGTCGAGCCTAAGGCCGCCGGACGGAAGGCGGCTGGCATAGCTTCCTGCGGCAATTATAAATGGTCGTTGTGGCAGTATCGTTCGGCGTAGACGGCCTAGCCGGCAGCCAGGAAGCGTCGGAAAAACAGGCTGGAATGATGTATATTCCACCTACCAGAGTAACGCCGTCGTTGGGCTCAGGTCACCGAAAACCCCACTTGCCCAATCGATTTTGGCACTGGAGAGAAACACATGCCACTAACAGATGACATCATCGATCAGGCGGTCCAGCGTTATTGGCGCGAGTACGACCGTTACGCCAAACTCTCGGAGTTTGTTGGCGAAGCGTGCCAGAAGTTATTGGATGCCAACGTCATCCGGGGTTCGGTTCAGTGGCGAGCCAAGAATCCTGATCGGCTGAAATCTAAGTTACTGAAATACCAGTCAAACGGTGATCACGACACAGAGCTTACCGATGTCGACAGTGTCTTTCGTGTTTTGAAGGACCTAGCTGGTGCGAGAATCACTTGCTATGTCGAAAACGAGCGAGAGGGAGTCGTTGACCTGCTTGCCAAACACTTCGACGGCACTGGACCAAACGGCGAAGTGATTGCTGATGTGAAGAATCAGACTGGTGGGTTTTACAAGGCAACCCACTGCGCTGTACAAATCAAGGATGAGTATTTAGTAGGCCGCTACAAAAACCTCAGGGGCTTGAGCTGTGAGGTCCAGGTGTGTAGTCTGCTTGCACATGTTTACAACGAGATTGAGCATGACCTAAGGTACAAGACGCTTTCGGGAGCGCTTTCTAGAGCCGAGGGCGAATTGCTCGACGCGCTTGGCCACCTGGTGCAAACGGGCGACACGATTATCAATCAGACATTGGAGGCGGTCGCCGTTCGCCATAAGCAACTTCAATCAGCGTTCGAGGACGAGTACGACTTTGTCGCTCGCATGCGGCCACTTTTTCCCGACGCTAGCAACTTCGCAATCAACGCTGGACACCTGTTTAAAGCTTGTGTGAAGCTAGGACTCGACACACCTGAGAAAATCAAGGACGAGCTGAAATGGGATGGAAGCACAGCTGAGACAGGCAAGATTGTTGCGGAGCGATTGGCTAAAGTGGTGAACTCGGAGGATGCGACCCAGCTGGAGATCGATCCACTGAGTTCCGACCAGCTGCTTGTACTCCTGCTAAGAGACGATTCACTAGTCGAAAAGCTCAAGGTTCACCACCCTTCGGGCCGCGGCATCGGGCGTGGCCCCCGAGTGCTTTCGGTCGCGAAACGCCTGCAGGACCTCAAGACCGTAGTCCCGGCTGAGAAGCGGCCTGAATAATATTTATTTATTTCGAGTGCGACGTCTTCGATAAGCGCGCTGTGGCAATGACTTTGAGACGGTGACCTAGCCCGTTTACCTTAAGGGGGAGGAGGCTGGCTGGCGGGCCTGAGATAATTAATAAATGCATCGCCCGCCGCGGATTCGATGACGATCGTCATCGCACACGTGCACCCCCGCCCCCAGCACTTTTCGACCACGCCCGCCGGTGTCTCCTTCCGCCCGCGAGCACACACCAGCCCGATCCGCCGACAAACCTCTTCTGGAAGCCCATCGCCGCGGGCTCTCGATCTGATCTCCCGCGGTGACGGCGACATGTACGACGGTCTGAGCGGCCCGGATCAATGGTTCGTTCAGGGGTGAAGCCACACTGCCTCAAGACTTAATCTTTGCGGCGGTCCGCTTGGCGTCGTCGAGCCGAGGCTGCCGGGGATCGAGACACTCGCGCTGCCGGCAGATGCCCCAGATGCGGGCTTTGTGTTGGTGGCCGGCGAGATCGATGAACAACACGCCGTCGAACAACTTCGCACCGGCAAGCTCCGGCGGCGGCTTCGAGGCGTCGCAGGTGCCGACGAAGAAGGCGTCGCTCTCGCGGTCGTTGAGCTAGACGAGCTAGCTGCCGAAGACGCGGGCCTTTACGTCGGAGTTGGTCTGCCCCGAGCTTGATCCCCCGGCCAGCGCCTTCTCGGTCGCGTCGCAGAGAAGTCAGCAGGGGCCATGGCGTCGGCGAGCCTTGGGGGCTGTCGGACACCGCTTTGGCTCAGGCCGATCTGGCAACCGAGGGGGATTCCAACGGCGTCGACCACCGCGGGCGGCCTGGCGTTCCCCGTAGCTTTAGCGGGCTTGGTCTTGCCGAAGCCGAGAAAGGCCGGGGGCGGGATTCCTCGGGGGACGTCTGCCGGCCTTGGGCCGACCCTTTCGCCGCATGGCCCGCAGACAGAACGCCTGGAAGTTGCCCGAGCCCAAGCCCCCGAGCCGGCCGAGCCGCCGCCAAGGGAGGCGAGGACGGACTTCTAGAACGCCGACGATTCCGCTTCCCGGCCAAACGGTGGGACGACCATCCCGCGGCGGGCGATTGACGGCAAGAACGCACCTTCGGCCCCTTCGCGGTGCAGCTCGGCGGCGCTGTCAAGCACGTGGGTCAGATCCTTGTCGGCGTGCAGGGCGGCAACCCGGGGCACGCCGGTCGCTATTTCCGGGGGCTGGTCTAGAACCGGTCGACGGCCCTGTCGCGGGGCGGGACCTCGGCCGCGGCGGAGGGGACGTCGCCGCAGCGGAGGTTGCGGCCGAGCTTCCGGGCGGTCGTGAAGTGGAAAAGGGTCGGCGGGTCGGGGGTGCTGTCTGGGTGGCCGAGTGGAGGGATGGGGACGAGCTGGGTCGTGAGCTTCATGGCGGGGTTGGTGCGCAGCGGTGGCGCACTTGCAGGAGGGGGCAAACGCTGACGCGAGAGGGGCTTCAGCACAGAGGGCCGTCCGCCTCGGGGGCGGCTGATGGCACGATCGCGGTCAGGGAATATGCCGCGCTTTCGGGCGGGATTCAGGGCCGAAGCGGGTCCGACTCCAATTGCTTCAGCAACGCCAATACCCGGGGCCGTAGCGTCCGCTCGTATCGCTCAAAGAACGGCATCCCCAATTCGGGGGCGTACTGCAGCAAGATGGGCTGAACAATTTTGGTTGCTGCCAACACCGATTCGAGCGCAACCCTCGCCAGCCACTCTGGCTGGCGGATCGGCCGGACAGCCTTGTCACCCCCATCGGTCGGCGAAGCTAGGTGGTCGAAGGCGTTGCCCGCGTGGACTGAATCTGAATGGAGGGCGTAGATCGTTTCGTAGGCAGTTCCCTGCTCCACCGCATAGGCGAGCCCCCGGATGCTCGCCGGTCCTCCAAAAAGTGAATACCAAGGTGGAGGGCCAAGCCTGTTTTTTCTTCGTCGTTCCGCTACCGCAGCCTGCCACGCCCTCTCAACCTCAATACATTCGGGATGGGTTAACACAGGTGCCATCCCCTCAGCAACGGCAGTGGCATCAGCATCTCCGCCGTCAAGGATCTGTACGTGCTGCTGGCCTTCGAGGCTCTCGCGGAGCTCCCCGTTGATGCTTGTCTGGGGATCCAGTCGCTCGGCATACCGGATCGCCCGATGAGCATGCCCCACCTGATACGCCAAGCCTCGCCGCTCGCTATCCTCCCTCAGAATCCACAGAATCCCCCAATAAGCCTCCATCGCCGACCGCAAAAGGTGGAAGCAGTTGGCCGCACTGCCACCGCGCACCAGCAATTCGACGCCGTCGAGAAGCTCAATCTCGCTGCGGCACAGCATGAGGATGGTCTTGTGCGACGGGCTCTCGATTTGCGCCAGCTTGCTTTCGAGAACCTGCCATGCGTCGATGAGGAAATCGACTGAATCTCGGACGAGGTCCGCCCGCTCACCGAGCAGGGCTTCGTGTTGGCGGCGCGCTTCGTCTGTCACCAAGAGGTCCGGATACCGCATTGGCACACCTCACTACTCCACCAGCGCCTTGAACGCCGCGTCGGCGGCGTCCTTGTAGAACTCGATGTTCAACCGGGTCCAGATGTCGTCCGGAAGGTCGGTGAGCTGTCGGCGGGCGGCGACCGGCATGAGGAGCGTGGCCGCCTGCTTGTCCACCGCTAGCTCCGCGATCCGTTGAGCGTTGGGGATCATCTCGAACGAGCCGCCCAAGTTCAGCGGGCCGATGAGGATTGTGCCGCCGCGGGTGTTGCGGCCAAGAAGGGCGCCGCACATCGCCACGAGCACCGGCAGGCCGAGGCCGGCGCCGTTCTTGTCGGCATCCATCGCCCGGAGCTGGAGCGAGAACTCATGGGCTCTGGGGTCGCGGTCGCCCACCAGCTCCTTCGCCCGCGTGTAGAGGTTCTGCTCGCCGATCCTCACGCTCTCGCGGAATCCGGCCGGCACAGGCTGGTTCAGGATCCGGACGGCGCTCCCCGGACCGACGGTGACCTCGATGCGGTAAAGGCCGGGCTCCGAGTCAGGGCCACCGGGACTCACGGCCCACACCTGCCCCGGCGGCAGCGGGTCGCTCTCGATAGCCTCGTCGCTGTGCAGCTCGGGCGTCGAGACGAACTGCTCCACGCCCTCCGCCCCCATCACGTAGCTGAAGTGGGTGTTGCGGAACTCGCTCTTGAGGAGCCGCTTCTGCTGCTCCTTCACCCGGCGGCGGGATTCGAGCCCTAGGCGGACCATCCACTCCAAGTCCTCGTCCGGCACCGGCATCTCGGGGTCGGGGAAGAGGAGCTTCGTCAGACCGCTCACGGTCTTACTGACCGCCTCGATGTCGCGGCCGGAGAGAGCGCCGCCGAGGTGGACGCGCTCATACATCACCGTCGCGCGGCTCGTGGGCCGGAGATGGTTCCAGCATTCGCTCAGGAAGTCGCTCACCAGGCCGAAGTGGTTGGTGAGGTGGTCGGTGGGCTTGAGCTTGGGGAAATCCCACCCGGCGGCGAACGCGTGGAGCCGGTCCATGAACGCCGTGTCGGACCGCATCTCCGGCGGCAGCGGGCTCAAGAGGTGCCCGATCCGCTGCTGCTGGTCGACGTCGACGTCGAAGTTGCCGACCATGACGATGCCGCCGTCGGCCCGGATGTTCTCCTTGCCGCGGCTGAACTGCCCGCTGGCCATGTAGCCCTTCATGATGTTGACGCCGTCCTTCTGGTCGAAGGAGACGCCAGAAACCTCGTCGAAGCAGACGACGTCGTACTGGCAGACCAGGCCCTTCTGCCCCGTGGAGTTGTTGACGAACATCTTCGCCACCGACGCCTTGCCGCCCGAGATCAGGTGGGCGTAGGGGGAGATCTGCTGGAAGAGGTGGCTCTTGCCGGTGCCGCGGGGGCCGAGTTCGACGAGGTTGTAGTTCCTCTCCACGAAGGGGACCATGCGGAGGAGCACCACGCGCATCGCCTTCTCGTCGAGCGCTTCGGGCTCCAAGCCGATCGAGCGGACGAGGAACTTCTTCCACTCCTCGGTCGAGAACGTCCGTCGGCCACGCTTGAGCGCGTCAAGGACGTCCGACTTCGACATCTGGATCGGGCGCATGGCCTCGATGCCGAACGCCCGCCCGCCCTGCTGCGACGCGATCACGCTGTCGTAGGCGAGCGTCACCTCGGCGTAGAAGCCATCGGTGAGCATCCGCTCGTTGTCGCGGACGAGATCGTCGGGGATCCGCACTTCCCGTAGGCCGAGGCTCGGCAGCTCGGCGACGTAGCAGTCGTTCTTGGCGTCGAGGCGGGCCCGGACGATGTCGATGAGCTTCACCTGCCGCTGCTCTTTGGCGCGGCTCTTGAACAGTTCCTCGTTGCCGGTGCGGACGGTACGGTCGGCGAGCTGTTGAGTGACGATCCCAAGGCCCTGCTCGATCTCCTCGGGATCGGTCGTGGCGCAGTATCGGCCGAGGAGAAACTCCACGACGTAACTCGGCACCGGGTATTCCTTGGCGTACCGGCGCACGAGGTCTTTGCGGACGAGGTAGCCGTCGAAGGCGCTGGCCGCCACCTCGTCGAGTCGGTCGAGAACGAGCGTCATGACTTGCCTCCCACGGTTGTCTTCATACGGTCAAGAATGGTGCCGCCGGCGTCGAGGACGACCACCGTAACGGGCTTCGATTCCAAGCTGTCGTCGGCCACCACCATCGCCACTTCCCCCTTGGCCGGGTCGAAGGGTTTCGCGCCACCAACGATCGAACTGGCCGGGTCGCGGTCGACGAGCCGAAGGTCGACCGAGAGCGGCGAGACATCGCCTGACACGGCGACACGACACCGCAGGCCGACCCAGCGGAGGGTGGCGATCGCGGCAGCCGCGGCGGCACCGACCCGCTCCACGATAATCTCCGGCGTCACGCACTCCTGCGGACTCATGCCGCCGTGGGCGTAGGTCTCGCCTGCCCGGAACGCGCCTGCCCCCGGTGGCGTGGCGACGCGTTCGGATTCGTTCCAATGCCAGCCCACGACCGGCACATCCACCTTCGAGGAGCCCTTCACGGCCGCCGCCCGGGACCACTTCGACTCGACGACCGACTTCGGCACCTCAACCTTCGGCAGGCCCCCAGGCATGAGCAGCCAGCCATGGTCGGTGACGATCCGGACACGCGTCCAGCCGCCGGTGAGGAGGTCGCTGACGCGGCGGGCGATCCGCTCCACCTGCTCGTCAAGCGAGCCGGCCAGCTCCACGCCGATCTTGTGCCCCAATTCGTCGATCTTCCCCACCTCCGTCCAACCACCCCGATCGGCCGTGGCGGCCCCGGAGATCTCGTCTGGAGCCAAGACAGCCACGCCCGACGCCCGGAGCACGTCGTGAAGCTCGGCGGTCGTCGCGAGCTTCGGGCCGGCGCTGGTCTTCACCTGCGGCAGGAACGTCTCAGGCAACGGCCCGCCCACGATCGAGCCGGTGCCCGGAAGCGGCATCACGGCGGGCTTGGCCGTCGCCGTGACGCTTGGCATGGGGGCGATGCGGTGGGAGAGCTTGGCGACGTACCCCCGGGCTTCTAGCTTCTCCTGGAGGGCGACCCCGACGTCGAACCGGAGACCGTCGGCGAACACGAGGCATTGCTCCCGCTCCGCCACGACCGGCGTGACGAGCGGAGCAATCGCGGCGCCGGCCCGCGACACCGACTGAAAATGGGCCGCCGTCTTCTCCAGCCACGGCAGGTAGAGGGCCCGCACCACCCGGCCGACGAGATCGGCGTCGGCAGATCGCTGCGCGATCGCCAGGGCCCGCATCGCGTGCCGGTCCACCTCCCAGCCTTGGTTGGCGTAGTCCTTGGCGATCCGGGCCACGTCCGGCCCACCGAGCGGCGACTTCGCCCCCGCGGCGAGCTTCACCAAGGGCACGAGCGCCTCGGCCAGAAGACTGTCGCCGAGCTTTGCCCACGGCCGCTCGCGCCGGTCGTGGTGCTCCCGTTCGAGGGTCTCGATCCCCGCGCAGGCTTCGGCGTGGGGCAGGGCGACCAATTCGCCGAGCTTCGCCCGGAGCGTCGACTCGGCGAGGAGGTTGGTGGCCGGACTGCGGTCGAGGCAGTCGATGGCGAACTCGTGTCCCGGAACCCCGGCCATCAGTCCCTGAACCTTCGGATAGGCCTGCGGGGCGTCGGCATACCGGCGCCAGATCGGATCCCAGGCCGGCTCGCCGCGAGCCAGGCACCGGGCGGCCTCGGCGGGCGACTCTCTGACTGGATCGACGCCGTACTCCCGCACCATCTTGTCGACGAACGTCTCAAGCGCTGTTGGGTCTGCCTGCTTCGCCTTGCGGTACTCCTCGGCATCGGCCATCCAGGCGAGGATCTCCCGCTCGATGTCCCCCACGGAGAGCGACTCGAAGAAGGCGACGTCGAGGCGGCGGCCGGCTAACGCCGCCAGCGGCTCGTCGGCGAGCCGGTCGATGGCGCGGAGCATGGCCTGCTGGCTGGCGGCATCGCGGGCCACTTCGAGCCCGAGCCCGTCCGCGCTTGTCAGAAACGCCTCGATCGTCCAGTCGCGGCCATTGCGTTGGTGCCACACCTTCCCGCGGTATTGAAGCTCCACGAGCGGCTGGTGGAGGACGGGGCAGTCGGCGGCGGCGCGAAGCTCCTGCCGGGCCACACCGGGCAGGTAAAGAACCGGCACCACGCCCTCGGGCGGCGAGTGGTCGGAGAGCGTGCGGGCGACGGCGCAGACGAGCCAGATCGCCGGGCCGATGTGCTCGTCCGGCGCAAACGTGCCCAGCTCGTAGAGATGCGGCACACGGCCACGGAGCAGGGCGACGAGGTGTTTCCATTGGCCGTCGGCATCGGGCCAGAGGATCGCCGCCGGCGCCGCCTCGCCGTCGGGCGTGGAGACGAGCCGCGTGAGGGAGTCGATCACCGCCTCAGCCGGCGTGCCGGCGGCGGTCTTCGAGCCGGTGTTGGAAGCGCTGGTGCTCATGCGCGGGCCTCCGCCGGCTTGCCGCTTGGCGCCTTCGCCCGGGCGGCTTCCTTGGCTTTGCGGGAGTAGTGGAGGTCGTTGTGGCGGACGCCGTCGAACTCCTTCCCGCCGGCGAAGTCCTGCACCGCGCCGTCCCAGGTCCAGAACCACGGGAAATGGTCCTTCGGTCGGTCGGGCTCGTTGCCGCGATCCTTGTCCCACTTGATCCCCGGCGTGGTCCGCAGGATGCACGCCTTCTTCGCGCGGGCGCCGAGCGGCCGAGCGGTCATGAACGGCCGGATGTTGAGCCGGACGCCGTCGTCGATATCAGGCCCCCAGCCGATCGCCTGCTCCGGCAACGGCTTCCAGCGGACGAAGAGGTCGAACGGCGGCTCGCCCTCGATGACCTTCGCGAGCTGGCCCTGAAGGTAGTCGGCGGCGGCGACACGGGCGTCGGCCCCTTCCTCCCCGGCCGCCTGTTGCGCCTTCTGCCGGCCGATCCAGTCGCCGAGGTACTCGTAGGCCACCTTCTCCAGAGTTCGCCGCCCCTCGCCGCCGGGGCCGGCGAGCTTGTGGTAGTTCACCAGGCAGTTGAAGCCGTCGCGGAGGCCGTCCCAGATGTGCCAGACGAACGGTCGCTTGTGGAACAGGTCGACGTGCTGCTCGAAGAACGAATCGCGGAGCCAGTCGTCGAGGGACTCGCCCGCGGTGCCGACGGCAGCGAGGAGCTTGTCGCGGAGGTCAGCGGTCCACTCGCCGCCGTAGGCGTCGGCGAGAAGAGCGAGGAGCCGATCGGCCGCCGTCGCCTCACCGCGGACACTCGACAGGCAGACGATCCCGTCGGCGTCGGCATGGGACTCCAGACCATCGGGGCCTAGCGCCGGGCAGTCAGGGAAATCGGAGCCCGTCTGCCGCGGCCACTGGTAGCCGACGAGGCGGGCGACGGCGACCTGGAGCGGATGGTCGGAGCCCTTCGGATGGCCGTTGAAGAGCCACTGGGTCGGATCGGAGGAGAACGGCGAGGGAAGGCCGTCGGGATATTCTGCAGCTGCCACCCTCTGCCAGTGCGGCAGGTCGAAGGGTACTTTGCCCAACGTCGCGTTGGTAACTTTGAGCGCTTGATCGATCTGACGAACTGCTTTTGCATACTCCGGCGACGAGCAGTAGACCCACACTGCAGACAAGAGCGCGTGCTCTTCGTCCGAAGCAGGGCCCTGAATCACAGCACTATTGCTGTCGAAAGCGTGGCCCAGATATACGGTCGCGTACAGTTGCCCCGTCTGGCTAATCAACACGCCACGGCGCCCCCAACATTGAGTGCCCGCATTCCAGTCAGGGCTTAATGATCCTTGGCTCGCGTAAGCACGAATATTGGCGGCGAGTTGTCCTTCACCGTTTTCCCACAGCAAGCAATAGTGCGCCCCCCCAAACAGAGCAGTCGAACGAACTGTGGTCTGCAGCGGGACCCATCGGGCATCCAAGCGTGCCAATTCCCACCAACACATCATGAAACGAGAGGAGTCGCGGCTTCCCTGCCCGTGATATGAGCCGGCGACTGTTGCGAGCGCTGGAAACGTCTCCGTAACCCCTAAGGCGACCCTCGCGTCCGCGCTGTCGAGCACCTGGCGCTGTTTCTTCGTCGTCGCGGGGGCATCTGTGCCGTCAACGAGCACTCCGGCCAGAAGGCATGCTTTTGCGTGCTGATCCTTAAAGGCAGAAACATCGATGCCGAAAACGGAATGGCCATCGGGGCAGGGAGCGTGTGTCAGAGACAAAAGGGCGGTCGTTGCGGCCCACCAGTTCATGTCCTGGAAGGCGTTGTTGCCAAGCTGAACTGCCAAGTTCCAGGTCTGGCGTTTCAGCAGTTGCAAGCGAAGTCGACGATACGCACCCAAGAACAACCAGTTTTGCGGCGTCACAAGAGAAGTGCTTCCGTGCTTCTCGCAAAGTTCCAAGCAACGCTCTACAAAGCACGTGGAGAGGTCAGCTTTAGAAACGGAGTAGTGCGACTTGCAGTAGTTCTTCAACTGCTCGTTCTGCTTCGTCAGGCCCAAATACGGCACGTTTGTCGCCACGAGCGTGAACCGCCGCCCGAGAATCTCCGCCGCCATCGCCACGCCGCGGGCCGTCACCGCCATCTCATGCTCGGCGTCGTCGCTGCCCTCCTTCGCGAGCGCCTTCTCCAAGATCGGCTGCAATTCCGCGAACGACGCCTCGAATGCCGCGTGGCCGCCCGCGCGGGGGTCGATGAGGCTGCCGAGGACGGGGGCGTCCTTGAAGAGGCCGTGGAGCCGTCGCATCCCCTCTTCCAGCTTGGAGTCGCCCTCGGCGAGCGCCAGCCACTCTTCTTCGGTGGCGTTGGGGGCTAGGCCGGAGCAGGCTATGTGCATCGCCGGCAGCGGGCAGTGGCCGACGCGACGCCAGGCGGCGAGCGCCAGATTGAACGCCCCGATCTGCGTGCATCGGGGGTCGATCTCCAGTCCAAAAAGGTTGTCGCGGATCACGGCCTGGATCGCCGCGGTCTCGGAGAGCCCCTCTTCCACCACCCGCAGCGGCACGAGTCGCTCAAACATCGCCACGACGAAGTGGCCACTTCCCATGCATGGGTCGAGGCAGGTGAGGTCCTTCGCGGCTTTCGGCCAGCCATCGAACACGCCGGCGGCCGGCCGCCAGATACCCACGCCTTCGCCGTCCGCGTCCTTGATGAACCGCAGATAGGCCCACGGTGTCCCCAGCAGCGACACGGCCGCCCGGAGGTCCTCCTCGCTGGCGGCCGTCGCGGCGATCGACGGGTCGGCCGCTAGCTTCTTTCCTGCCCACCACGCGCCGAGCGTGTTGTCGAGCAGAAAGTCGACCATGTAGTCCTCGGTGAAGAGCTGCGTGACGGCGGGCAGCTCGTCGGCGCCGATCTCCACCCCGGACTCGTTCACCGCATCCTTCTTCTCCGCCTGCCAGAACTGGTAGCACCAGCCGAGCGAGTCGCTCGCCGTGAACACCTCGCTGCCGAGGGCGGCGACGAGGGCTTCGAGTTCGGCCCGGTCTTCCAGAGCTAGCTCCACGGCGAGCACGGGATCGTCGGCCCGAAAAATCTCCGGGAGCATCGCCTGGGCGAACCGGCTGGCGAGCACCCAGACGTCGGTGCCGCGTTCCTTCGCCAGATCGCGGCAGGTATCGAGGTCGATGGCGACGCCCGACTCGGGCTCGATGAGGAGGCCGTTCTCGGCGAGGAAGCGGGCGAAGAGCATCCGGTGCCAGTGCTCGTAGGCAGCCTCGTGGACGAGCCGGCCGGTCTCTTGCTTGGCGGTCTTGGGATCGAGGGCGTCGCCGAGCTGCCGGCCGCGGGCGCGGAGCTTCACGCGGAGAACGCGATCGGCGGCCGGCTGACCCGACCAAGGTTCGTGGCTGCCGACGGCGAGCGAGTCGAGCGCCTTCGTTGCGCCGCGTTCGGCGACCCGGCGAGCGGCCTTGATGGCAGTTTCTAGATTGCGGCGGAGCGTGCGGTCGAGAGGTGGCATGGTGGTGTGTTGGCTTTCGGTCGGAATCAGGAGACGAGCACGGGGCCCTTCTTCACTTCTTCAAGCAACTGGTTCTCGGCGCGCTTGGCCCACTCGCGAACCTCGGCGTCGGAGCGGAGTGTCGTCCGTTCGATGGCCACGTTCCGAGTCTCGGGCTCGACGGCGGCGGCAGCCTTGCGAAGTGCCTGATTGGCAAGCGTCGGCACGGCCAGAGCAGCATTGCGACGAGCGTCGATTGACTGCGAGGCGAGGGCCGTCGCGATCGCCGTGTCGGTGGAGACGTCGACCGTCCCCGGTTCCCGCAGGTTCACTTCCGTGAGAATGGCGGCCTGCTTGTCGGACGGGAGCTGCGACCAGACGGACGAACCGGTGAGCTGCTTCATCTCCTGGTCGAACGTCTGGAGATGGTCGGCGTGGGTGTCCTTGAGCCGCTTGCGGAGGATGTCGGCCACCTTGCTGCGGATCGGCGGGACCGGGTCGGTGGTGTCGAGGAGCAGGCGGCCGGTGCGGACGGCCTCGATGTCGGCATTGATGGCGGCGGCGCCGGGTTCGCTCTTGGCATGGTCGAAGAGCTTCTGGAGGTCGTCCCAAGCGGCGTGGCGCGTCTCGACGAGCTTGGCGAGCGCGGGCCAGGCGTCGGCCGCGGCATCGAGGTCGGTCTTCTTGGCAACCATCTCGACCAGCATCTCGACGCCGGTAAGCCGCTGGATGTCCTCGATGAATACGATCGACTGCGGCGCCGGAAGCGGTTCCTCGCCGCCGGTCTGCCTGCCGATCTCCGCGAGCTTCTTGAGGAAGTCGGCGGCGAGCGGGCCATCTTCGTCCGCCGACTTCGACTTCAGCCCGAGCTTCTGGAGCGTGCCGCGGAGCTTGAGCCGGTCGCCCGTGGGGATCGTCTTCGTCTCCCGGGTGAACGTCGCCTTCGAGATCTTGCTCTGGTCGAGCTGCTTGGCCGTCACCGGGGCGCCGTTGAGCTTTGCCGACAGGTGGCCGCCCGCGAGGAGCACGAGGAGCGCGGCGTCGATTGCGTCGGTCGGCCAGCCGTAGGGCGGGTCACGGAGCTGGGATCGGACCTCAGCCCCGGTCGCCCCCGTGGCCGTCTGGTTGAGCACCTCCGCGCAGACAGGGTGCGTCTCGATGGCGGCGGTGTGGCCGACTGGGTCCATCGGTTTGTCGGCGCCGTCCTTCGCCCGCTTCATGACGACATCCCAGGAAGCCTTGTCGGCGGCCGGGAACTGCGGAAACTGGCGAGAAACGGCGGCATTGGCGGCGGCCCTCAATTTTTCGTCGAGGGTCGCATTGAGCTGCTCGGTGCCGCCCCCCATCCAGACCTTCGTGGAGTCGACGATCTCGCGGACGAGGCGGTCACGGGTGGCAATCGCCGTGTCCCGGAGGCTCGCCATGGCTCGGGCTGCTTCCTGGCCTTCGGCTTCCGACTGCGGCCCGTACGTTTCGAGCGTGCGGTTGGCGGCCTCCGAGTTGACGATCGCCGTCTTGAGATCGTCAGCGTGGGATTTGGGAATGAACGTGTGGACAAGCGCCGACGTCGCCCCGGCCGTGCGAGCAGCGGCCGTCACGTCCTTCTCGGCGGCAGCCCAGCCATCGCGTACCCAGACGGTGATCCCGCGGCCGCCTGGCTTGGGGGGCGTGGCGTCGCGGTTCACGGACAGGTCGCGAGGCTCCTTCGGAAGGCCTTGGCGAATCTGGATGTTGCTGACCGCCTCGTTGACCACGGAGTAGAGGTGCTTGTTACGGACCTCCTGGATCATCGGCTCGCTGCCGCGGATCTCCTGCTGCTTCTTGTTGTAGGTGGCGAGCCATTCGGCCCCGGCGCGTGTCTGCATCCGGTATTCGTCGCCCACCTTCATGAGCAGGCCACCGTCGGCGAGCTTTTCGAGGGCCTTGGCGACCTTCTCGCGGAGGAGATGGTTGTCGGCGGCCAGATCACTCACGAGCAGGTCGGCGATGTGGGCGGCCGACGCACGAACACCAAGATCGGCGCCGAGATTCGTCGGCAGCTTCGAGATCAGGAACACGAGGCTCGCGATCCGCTTGGAGAGAATGGCCTCCTCGGTGCCGGGCATTCCCAGCTCCTCGATCCGCTCGTGGATCTCGCGCAGGAGGACGCCGGTGCCGAGCATGTGGGCTTTGAGCGAGTCGTAGAGCGCATCGGCCGGGATGACCGCGGTGACCGGCGCGCCCGCAAGCTTGCCGACGGCGTCATGGATGATGGAGAGCTGCGAGCGGAGCTGGCTCTTCGTCCCGGCGGCGTCGATTTGGCGGAAGCACTCCTCCCAGAACCGCCGCCGGACGGGGAGGAGCGGGTAGTCGTCGACGATGGTCTTCACGTCCGTCGAGCGCGGAGCGATTTTCGAGCCCTGAAGATGGCGGGCGATCTCGCCGCCGTGGGTCTCGATGACACCCGACACGGTCGGGATCGCGGCTGGCTTCTTTCGCAGCGACACTTTGCGGGTGACGGTCTCGACGTCGGTGTCCGTCAGCGGCACCATCACCTTGTAGCGATCCATGAGTTTGTGGAGCAATTCAACGTCATTGAGCGCCTGTTGGCCGGCGGCAGCCAGGAGTACGCGGCCGTTGGTTTCCTTTGTTAGCGCCTCGGATAGCTCGGTGAACAAAGTCGAGCGGACATGGGAGTCGCCGATGTACTGCTGAGCCTCATCGAGGAGGATGACCGCACAAGGCAGCTCGCTGGGATTCTTCGAGTGGCGGGAGGCGTGCCGGAGAAGCACTTCCTTCACCAGCTCGATGAAATCCCCGGTGGTGAGGTCGCCGGTCTTCTCCTCGAAATGATCCTTGAGCGATGCCCGCACCTCGGATTCGCTCGGGGCGAAGTCTTTGTCCCAGGCGAGGATCGCCTTCCGGATCCGCGTGCTTACCCAGAGGTTCTTCAGTTCCTTGGCCCAGTCGCCCCCGTTGGCCCCGACATGGGCCTTCACTTGATCGAAGGCACCCTCACGCTCCAGCCACAGAACGAACTTGGCGAGCGAGTACTGGTCGGGCAGGCCGGCGGCCCGGAGGATCACGCTGAGCACCGTCTCACGGACGTGATCGTGTGATCCCGCCAGGAGTGTCCCTGCTGCCGCGAACAGGCCGCCGTACCGTTTGCCTGCCTGATCAAGTTCCTGGAAGTGGTCCCGAATCCCTTTGGGCAACTCCGGCACGATCCCCCTGGCCGTAGCGCCGTCAGGGAAAGGCGTGTCAGCCCAGAGGTGGGCGAGCATCTTGAGGAGGTGGCTCTTGCCACTACCGTAAAACCCACTCACCCATGCCGCTTTTTGGGATGAGCTGCCTAGGTTGCTGAGGTATTGGGACAGAATGGTGTCCAGCCCCGACTTGAACTCTCCCTCGCACACGAACATCCGCAACTCACCGCGCAGCTCGGCGACGACCTTCTCGTCGGTCTGATCGGCGAGGCGGGCCTGGCCGTTGTTGACCAGCGGCTCTCGCGACGGGTCGATGAGGAGAATGTCTTTGATGGTGGCCATGCTCACGGCGGACCTCTCGTGACGGGGGTTCGGTGTTCAGGTGGAGTGCTGGTTGCCGGCGTAGGTGATCGGGACGGCGAGGTAATTCCAGCCGTCGCGGGCATCGAGGAGCCGGTAGTTGTTCTGCTCGAAGTGGCCGGGGAAGAAGATCGCGAGCCGGCCGCGGATGTCTCGCTCGATCGCTCGGACGACCTGAGAGACGCGGGTGAAGCCGAAGAGGCTCCCGACGCCGAAGAGGGCGACGACGGAGTTGTCGGCGACCTCCGGCTTGGTGAGCGCCTCGCGGACCTTCGCCGCCAAGGCATCGACGAACTCGGTTTCGAGCTTGAGTTTGAGATCCTCGGGCGACTCGAAGTAGGCGTCGCGAAAGTCGTCGGCGGAGAGCCAGGAGGCGAAGGCGTTGGAGAGATCGAGTTCGTGCCAGTCGTGGCCGCCGGCCGCGGTGGCGGTGGCGAAGAGCTGACGGCGGGCGCGGAGCATCCGCTCGGCTTCCTTGTCGTAGACGACCATCACGACGCGTTGGGCGCCGGCGACGCCCCGTTCCCATGGCAGGGCGATGTGCTTCCCGTAGTGCTCGGCGAGTTCCTCAATGCGGCCCATAGGTGGCTACGCCGTCAGGCGACTCCTTCCTGCGAGGACGGGGCGGGTGTGGGAAAGCCCGGGTCGAGCCGGTCGAACGACGTGTCGACGATGTCGCCAGCCATACGGACGTCGATGAGCCCGGCCCGCTTCGCCTCAAGGGCGAGGTGTCGGAGGGTGGCTGCATCGGCATCGAGGAGCTTGGTCCAGCCGCTCGCGAACACCAGCTGGCCGCGGAAGCCGGCGGCGTGGGCGAGGTAAAGGGCCAAGGCCGCGGTGGCCGGCGTGGCGACCACTTTCCGCCGGACCTTGATCGTCCGGCCGGCGAGGTGGCCCGACTGCGTCCACGAGCTAGCGGCGTTGCGGACCACCTTGTCGAGGATGGCGTCGCTGATCCGGTCACCGGTGGCAGCGAGGATCGCCTCCTTCATCGAGCCTCGGGCAAAGTCAGCACCGACAGCGAGCGGCACGATGGCGGCGGCGCTGGCGGCGAGCAGCGGATCACGCGCGACGGCGACGAGGAGTGCGAGGAGCGGCCGCCCGGCGACGTCGAGCTGCCAGAGCCGGCGCAGCACACGGTAGACCGGCACGTGCGGGTCGAGGCCGTAGAGTTCGGCGAGCCGTTGGCGGGTGCTCCGCCTGGTCGCCGCGGTCTGTTTGCCGAGGCAGTTCGCCTGACGGATGGCAACGGCGATCTCCTCCTCGCTCGCGGCGGCTGGCACCGCGTCGAAGAGCGTCCCGAGTTCCGCGAGCATGATCGTGCGGCTGGTGTGCGTGCCGACATCGCCACGGCGGAAGCCGACGCCGGCCCTGTCGCGGTGCGGAGCCGCCTGCATGACAACGGCATCCACTTCGCCCAGAGGGCGGGCGGGGAAGAACGTCAGTGGCGTCGGGGCGGAGGGCATCAGTGGAGACGGCGTGTGGGCGGCGGGCTGGATGACGGGCCCCAAGACTGCCGCGCAACGACCCCCACCCACAAGGGGAGACACCCTGGCCGGCGGTTTTGCCGGCCAATCCGCTTTCGGGTGGCTCACGTAACCGGGCCTCATGCCCTAACGAGGGTTTCCGGAGTTGCCGGAAGCTCTAGCGTGTTCTCGCCCGGGTCGGCCCGCGATGCCCTCCAGGCGTGGGAACGTCTTCGCCGGCGCGCCTCCTCGGGGCTCTTCACTCCGTTCCGGCCCCTGCCGATGGCGGCGATCCTCCCCCTCTTCGCCTGCCGCGAACCGAATCCCAGGTCGGACGCCGCCGGGTCTCGGGCGCCACGGCTTGATGGCTTCGAGCAGCCGGTCCGGGAAAGAGGCCGGCCCTGCAGGGCCCACGGACCCCGTCTCCCTCGCCATAGCTCAGCGGCGGCCCTGTATGGCGGCCCTGTATATGGATGCGGCAAGAGCCCGTCACTAACAGCAGCGACAGGAGGGCGTCGCGACGACCACGGGGGAGGGGCTCGACGAGTCCGATCGGACCGGGAGCGAGATGAAAAACGAGCGGCGCCTAGCGCTGCGCCTAGCGCTCGTCCTTTTCGGCCCCTCGCTCGCTGCGCCATCGCGCTCGCGAACCCCTTGTTTTCAAGAATGCCGGAGGTGGGACTTGAACCCACACGCCATTGCTGGCAACGGATTTTGAGTCCGCCGCGTCTGCCATTTCGCCACTCCGGCTCGAGGGCGCGTGAACGCCCCAGAAGACTACGGCTTCCCACCCCGCGACGCCAGCCTCTGTCGCGGCGCCCCCCGAGCGTGGCTCGAGCGGCCTCCACCGCCCCCACCGCTTCCTCGGCTTTCGCCCGTTCCGACTCCTCCCCCCCGGCCCGGCGCTGCATCCCGGGCGGGAGAGCGCTACAATTGGCCGGCCGGAAGGATTCCGCGGTTCAGTGCCCCCTCCTGCCGACTTCCGGTCAGCCCCACCCCAGAGATCCGCCACCGTGTCGATCCTTCAGAGCTATCCCCCCGGCCGGCTCGGCCTCTCCTTCGAACTCTTCCCCCCGAAATCGGCCGAGTCGGAAGCCGCGATGTGGCGGAACGTCGATGATCTCGTCGCCTGGGAGCCGGCCCTCATCACCTGCACCTACGGCGCCGGTGGCTCGACCCGTGGCAAGACCCTCGAGATCCTCGCCGGCCTGCGGCAGCGCCACGGCGTCGCCGTCGCCAGCCACCTCACCTGCGTCGGCAGCACCGTCGACGAACTGCGCGGCTACCTCCGCGAGGCCGAGGCCCTCGGCGTGACGGCGATCGTCGCCCTCCGCGGCGATCCCCCCAAGGGAGAGACGGCGTTCCACGCTGTCGACGGCGGGCTCTCCTATGCCTCCGAACTCGTGGCGCTGATTCGCGCCGAGTTCCCCCGCTTCGGGATCCTCGTGGCCGGCTACCCCGAGACCCACCAGGAAGCGGTCTCGCCACAGGCCGACCTCGAAAATCTGAAGCGCAAGGTGGAAAGCGGCGGCGATGTGATCGTCACGCAACTGTTCTACGACAACGCCGACTTCCTCCGCTTCCGCGACGCCTGCCGCCGCCTCGGCATCCAGGCGCCGGTTGTGCCGGGCGTGATGCCCGTCACGAACTTCGCGCAGATCCGCCGCATCGCCTCGCTCTGTGCGGCCCGGCTCCCCGAGTCGTTCACGCGCGCCTTCGAGGCCGCCGGCGACGATGAGACCGCCCAATTCGAGGCGGGGGTCGAGTTCGCTGCCAAGCAGGTCGAGGAGCTCGTCGCTGCCGGCGTCCCCGGGATCCACTTCTACGTGCTCAACAAATCGCCGGCGACGTCGCGCGTCCTCGAGGCCGTCGGTATCGGCGGCCGCCGGGCCTGAGGACCGCGACACGCGCCGCCGGATGCGTTCGTATCTGACCCGTGGCGCTCGATCCACCGGCCGCCCGCCGCCGGACTGCCACGGCGGGCTTTTGCTCCGCGGCGTCAGCGCGGCGGCTGATCGTCGTCCATGCTGCTGATGTAGCTCCGCAGCCGCTCGAGCTCGTCGGAGACATGCCGGAGCTTGAGCATGTTCTCGACGCGCTTCACGAGCTCCACCCGGTTGACCGGCTTGGAGAGGAAGTCGTCGGTGCCCGACTCGACGGCCCGCTCGATGTCGCCGAGCTCGCCAAGCGCCGTCACCATCAGGACCATGATCGGGCTCGTCGCCGGGTCGGCCTTGAGCCGCTGACAGACCTCAAAGCCGGAGAGCTTCGGCATCATGACGTCGAGGAGAATGACGTCGGGGTGGAACTCCGCCACCTTGTCGAGGGTGTCCTTGCCGTCAACCGCGGTGGCGATGTCGCAATCGATGTCGGTGAGATAGACCTCGAGGAGCTCGCGGTTGGGCTCGTTGTCGTCGGCGATCAGCACGCGGCTGCGGCGCGGTGACTCGGGATCGGCGGCAGATCGGCTCATGGTCTCGGTCCTCGTCGGGGGGGCCGCCGGGGCTACGGCGTCTCGAACAGGGTCTGGCTCTTCACGATCGCCAGGTCGTCGGGGAAGGTGTGAAAGGCCTGCACGTGCAGGCTCTTCGATCGGGTCTCGAGATTGATCCAACTGACGGCGCCCAGCGCCATCCGGCTCCCCGCTTCGAAGCGGTGGAGCAGTCCGTTGCGCCCCCCATCGGTACAGAGCTCCTGCTGGAAGGTCCAGAACAGCTCCGGCGCCACCGTCTCCAGTTGAAAGCACATCTGGTAGCAGGCCCCACCGCGGCATTCCATCCGGTCACTCCGCTCCCCGCAGAGGCGGTAGGAGAAGAGCCTGCGCTTCTGTGGCAGCGGCGCCGTCGCCGCCGTCGCCACCTCCGAGAGCACGAGGCCATCCTTGCGCCAGCAGATGACATGGCCGGCGCTGGTGATCGAGACGCTCGCCGAGTAGCCGCCCCGTTCGATCGAGCGCGTGGCATGGATCTCGAACAGCTCCGGATGCAAAACGCGCCCGTAGAGCTGGAAGACGAGGTCGGTGACTTTGGGACGGGCCGACAGCACGCGGGGGATCCTCCTCTGAACGGTTCGTGACGACCGAGCCCGTCGACCTCCTCCCGCCGGCCAGCGCACGCCGCGACCGGGGACCGAAGTATAAAAATCGACGTCGCGGCCACCAACCCGGCTCCCCGGATCGGCCGATCGGCGGGCAACTCCCCCGTAGACACCTGCAAAAAAGTCTCCTTGCATTTTTTCCGGGGATCGTCAGGGGAGGAGCGCGACGAGCATGTCGTAGGCGGCGTGCGTCCCCGCTGCGATCCCGAATCCGCGCACGATGAAGAGGAGCGCGAAGAATAGCCCGGCAACGGTGCGGAAGGTGAAGCTGTAGAGCTGGAAGCTGTCGCCCAACGGCCCGACGTAGTGCGCGGCACTGAAGAGAAGACTCGTGAGGATCGCCGACCAGACGATCGACGGGCCCGGCGGCGTGCCGATCCGCCCCAGCCCCCAGGCCACGGCTGGGAGCATGAGGAGGCGGAAGAGCACCTCCTCGTAGAGCCCCGCCCCGCAGAATCCGATGAACCGCGCGAAGATTCCCTCCAGGCCAGGCTCGAGAAGGAGCGGCCAGAGGCGGTTTTGCAGCCGCGCCACCCCCACGAGCACGACGGCCAGAAGGCAACACTCCGCCGCCATCCCAACGAGCACCCAAGGATTGAAGCGCCAGCGGTCGTATTCGACATGCTGCCAGGCGAGCAAGCCGAGGATCGTGAGCACCGGGAGGAGGAAATACTCGCCGAGTCCGAGCGCATCGAGGAGGTGCCGCAGCCAGACGTCGGCGCCGTTGCGGGGGGAACTTCGCCCCAGCAACAACACGCCCCCTTCGTACGCGAGCACGAGCGGGAGAATGAAGACGAGGCTCGTCAGCGGCATCCGCGACAGCGCCCAGTAGGTGTCGGCGGGGGCCGCGCCGTCGTCGTCGGATCCGGCCGGGGGTGGAGGTTCAGATCGAGGGCCGTGGAGATCAGCGTCGACCTCGCGCAGCAGGCTGTCGAGCGCCGCGTCGGCCTCCGCCGCCGAATCGCGCCGGTCGAGTTCACCGTCGTCACGTGGAGCCATCGACGACACCCCGAGCCTCCGCCACGATCACCTTCGAACGACCGGCGACCTCGATCGAGACTGCCGTGGAGCGCATTCGATCAGTTGGCGACGGGCATCGCCATCAGTTGTGGCCGCACACGGGCGGACTGGCAAGAGCCCCACGCCGCTGCTGCCGCGGAGCACGACGATGCTGGCGCTGCTGTCAACCCATGCCAGCGACGCTCCGCGCGCTTCAGCGCCGGACACGCTTCGCGGTTTTTCCGCGTATGGCGCGGCTCCCAAGCTTCCTGCTTGACAACCCAGCGCAGCCCATAAGAATGGCGCCGCGACGTCGGTTCGACGGCCGCTGATCCGCATCACATCGGATCATCGGCCGAGCGATTCGACACGGCCCAGCGTCGGTCGTCATGCCTGCCGGAGAAGAGATTCACCGCCACGCATCACGATCGATTCGCCGATGGAACGGCACTGGTCCGCTGAAGTCCGCCCCTTCGACTCGTTGCCCCGCATGGGGACTCGAGCGACGCCGGACCAAGATCGCGGACCAAGAGCATGATGGGTCTCTTGCAAACTTGATGATTGGGCGCGGTGGCAACCGGAGGACTGTCCGGATCGCCGTGCGACGGGAAAAGAGCTTGGGGGGCGACGACACGAGGGAGCGAATGTCGACGACCTTGGTCGTGGCCTGGATGTCCCCCCCACCTTTCCCGTTTTATCGCTCTGGAGTGGGGAGTCGGTGAAGCCGGCGTTCTCGGCTCGGACGGGCTGCCAGACGTTGCCGATGATGGGCGGGGACCGCCGAGCGCTCGGTGAGGCTGATGACCACCCGCCAAGGGCCCCGCAGCGGGGGCGATGCGATCCCCGCGGTAGCGCTTGCCGGTGGGGCAACAGGCGGGGAACAATCTCCTCCAGCGGCCGAAGGCGCCCGCCATCGATGACCTCCCCGGCCGGCCGCGGCGGGGAACCGCCCGCCGGAACTGCAGGGAGTGCGACATGGCCTGCTGCCTGATCGGATGCGGTTCCAATCAGGGGGCCCGGCGCGAACAACTCGATCGCGCCATCGAGCTCCTTGGCGTGATGCCCGGCATCACGCTGCGGGCGGTGAGCCGACACCGCGAGACCAGGCCGATCGGTGGCCCTCCCGATCAGGCCCCGTTCCTCAACGGTGCCTGCCTGGTCGAGACGGAGCTCGGGCCGCACGAGCTCCTCGGCGTGCTCGCCGCGGTCGAGAACACGCTCCACCGTGACCGGACGGAGCGCTGGGGCCCGCGGACGCTCGATCTCGACATCCTTCTTTATGACCAACTCGTGCTCGAAGACAGCCTCGTCGCCGGCGCCGCCTTGACGATCCCCCACCCGCGGATGACGACGCGCCGGTTCGTGCTCGAGCCTGCCGTCGAGATTGCCCCGGACCTCCGCCACCCTCTCTCCGGCGGCAGCCTCCGTGAGCTCCTCGACAACATCTCTCACCCTCACCTCCATGTGGCCGTCGTCGGCGTGCCGGGGGCGGGGGCGGTCGAGGTGGCCGGCGCCATCGCCGATGCCACGCTGGCGCGCCTCGTCCATGCCCCACGGGCGCTCCCTTGGAAGCCCTCCCGCTCCGGCGTCGCCGCCACCGAACCGTGGAGCGACGCGCTCTCGGCCTGCGCCGCGGCGCTGGAGACTGCCAGCTGGCCCAACGATCCGCACGACACCGTCACCGACTACTGGCTCGGAACGCTCCTGGTGGCTGCCGAGGACGCACTCGCCCCGTCGGCCCTGGAGCGATTCCAGGCCGACTATGGCGCGGCGTCGGCCTCGACGGTGGCACCACATGTCGCCATCCTGCTGCGGGCCTCGCCGGAAGCCCTCGCCGAACGGGTCGCCTTCCACGCCGCCGGCCGCAAGGAGGCTCCGAACCTCGACGCCGAGCTGGGGAGCACGGGGAGCACGGGGAGCGATCTGACGGCCGGTCTCGTGCGCCTCCAGGAGCAGCTCCTGGCGCGCCTCCGGTGCGGGACGCGCGGTGGCGACGGACCGCTGGCCGTCGTCGTCGTCGGGGCGGACGACCTCGGCCGGGCCATCGACGAGGCAATCGCCGCGGTGGAGGCGACGGGATGAACACCCCCTCCGCGCCGGCACCGGTCGTCGTGGCCGAGCCCCGCCTGATGCGCGACACGATCCTCGCCGCGCGCCGCGCCGGCCGACGGGTCGGCTTCGTGCCGACGATGGGCGCGCTCCACGCCGGCCACGCCAGCCTCGTCGAGCGCGCCGCCGTGGAGTGCGACGATGTCGTCGTCTCGATCTTCGTCAACCCGAAGCAGTTCGGCCCCCGTGAGGACCTGGCCCGCTACCCGCGAACGCTCCCTGCCGACCTGGCGCTGCTGGGGGCCAGCGGGGCGCGGTGGGTGTTCGTGCCGGAGGCGTCCACCGCTTTCCCCGCCGGCCATGCCACGAGCGTCGTCGTTGCCGCTCCCGCGGCCGACTTCGAGGGGGCGATCCGTCCGGGGCACTTCGCCGGTGTGGCCACGGTCGTCTGCTGGCTGTTCAACGTTGCCCCCGCCGATGCCGCCTACTTCGGCGCGAAGGACTGGCAGCAGAGTGTCGTCATCCGCCGGATGGTCGCCGACCTCGCGATCCCGATCGCCATCGAGGTCTGCCCCACCGTCCGCGAGCCCGACGGCCTGGCGATGAGCTCGCGCAATGCCTACCTCTCCCCCGCCGAGCGCCGGCGGGCGGTGGCGCTCCACGAAGGGCTCGAGTCGGCGGCCCGGCGCTGGCAGGCAGGCGATGAGGTGGCGCTGGTTGAGGAGGCGATCCGAGCCGCCCTCCGCGCCCGCGACGTCACGGTCGATTACGCGCGGGTGGTCGATCCGGAATCGCTTGCTCCCCCCCGGCCGGGCGCCGCCGCCGTCGCCCTCGTCGCCGGCCACGTCGGCACCACGCGCCTCCTCGACAACCTTCTCCTGCCACCGCGCCCCTGAAGCGTTCCCGTTCCCTGCGGCCGCCGCCGCCGCCCGAAACCCTGCCACCGTGCACTCCACCCTCTTCCATCTCCCCGCGCATCTCGGCGGACTGCCGGTCTTCGGCCGGGGTCTGCTCCTGGCCGTCTGGGCCGTGGCCGGTCTGGTTGGGCTGTGCATCGCCTGGCGAAGGACCGGCCCCCGTGAGGCGCTGCTGGGGCTCGGGCTCCCGTTGGCACTGGCCGGCGCGATGATCCTGTGGTTGCTCCCCGCGCTCGACGACGGTGCGGGGGTGCCGGTGCGCGGCTACGGCGTGATGCTCCTCCTCGCGGCGGCGGCGGGAACGTGGCTGTCGATCCTCCGCGGCCGCCGCGCCGGCTACGATGCCGACACGATCCTCGCCCTCGGGCTCGAGGTCTTTCTGTGGGGCATCGTCGGTGCCCGGTTGTTCCATGTGATCGAATACCACGATCAGTTCTTCCCGCCGGGGCGGAGCCTGCTGGCAGGGCTCCCCGGCGTGCTCAATGTCGCCGCCGGGGGGCTGACGGTGTTCGGGTCGATCCCCACTGCCGCGCTGGCGGCGTGGCGATTCTCGGTGCGGCGTGGCCTGTCGCTGCCCCGCCTGGCCGACTGCATCGCGCCGGGCCTGCTCCTCGGCCTGGCCATCGGCCGGATCGGCTGTTTCCTGAATGGCTGCTGCTTCGGCGGCCCCTGTGATCTTCCCTGGGCCGTCCGCTTCCCCCCGGACAGCCCTCCCTGGCTCGATCAGGCGGCGCGGGGGCTGATCCCGCTGCTGCCGGCAGGGGCCCGCCCTTGGAGCCTCCCCATCCATCCGGCCCAGCTCTACGCGACGGTCGACGCCGCGATCCTCGCCTGGCTGGCGGTCGCCTTCACCCCGCTTGCGAAACGTGACGGCGCCGTGTTCGCCCTCGTGCTCACGCTTCACCCGATCTCACGCTTTCTGCTCGAGATGATCCGGATCGACGAGGCCCCCGCCCTTGGCACGCCATTCTCGATTTCCCAGGTCGTGGCGCTCATCCTCATCAGCCTGGCGGGAGGACTGTGGTGGTGGATCGGCCGGCAACCTCCGCGGCACCCCTGGGACGGCACCCCCGATGGCCCGGGAGGGATCGGTGCCGGGGGGCGGCTTTGACGGACGTCATCCCGGCAGGCAGACTCCTCTCACCGATCGGTGAAGCGGCTTTCCCCAAGTTCTCGCTCAAGTTCTCGCTCAAGTTCTCGCTCAAGTTCTCGCTCAAGTTCTCTCCCCAGGTCCCGCCATGAACCAGCGCCCCACCCCGCCGGGAACGCCCGCCGCCGCGTCAAAAGCCGACGAATTGGCCGTCGGCGTCGAATGGAAGCGCCTCGAATCGGACCGGGTCGCCGAGGAGGTGGCCGAGGCGCGCGAGGACCTCGGTGGCACCACGCCACCTCCCCCCTCCGGATGGCTGTGGGGAGGCTTTGCCGCCGCCCTCCTCGCCGGGGTGGTCTTCGCCGTGGTGGTGAATGTCGCCCTGGCGGCGCGCCGGCCGGCCGCCCCGCCGCCACCGGCCCCGGTCGGGTTCCGCCCCCCCTCCCCGAACGAATTGGGACCGGGCGTTGGCGCTGAGGAGGGGACCACGGCCGACACCGGCGCCGAGACCGTCGACCGCCTTCCCCAGACCCCGCCGGCGCCATGAGCCACGGCGACGCTCCCCGCCCCCCGCAGCGGCCGCTCCCACCGCGGAGCGTGACGATCCGCTGCCGGATCGATGGCCCGCTCGTCGTGGAACTTTCCCCCGACTGTTACGATCTCGGCCTCAGCCTGCGCGTGACCGACCACGAAGGGGGGGAGCACCCGCTCCCCGACGACGGCCGACCGCTGGCCCTCTGCCGCTGTGGCCACTCCGCCCGAAAGCCTTTCTGCGACGGGGCGCACAAAACGATCCCGTTTACGGCCCGACAGATCGCTCCCTCTCCCTCCGCCCCGGACGTGCCGAGCGCGGACCAGACCCCGACTGGGCCCCTGGACGAACACAAACGAAACCCCCCTTGAGAAGGGCAAACAGGCCCTTTTTCTCCATTTTCTCACTGGCAAGACACGCTGACTGTGCCGGCTGGGAAGACCCTGCGTGCGACGGAAGTTCTTCGCTCCAAAACACTTGCGCTCGGTCGATGGCTTCAGAACTCCGATTCGGCGGGGGCGAGCGATATGGACTGGCGCGCCTTTGCCCTGTACGGTTGCGTGTTCGGACAGCGCATCCTGAACTTCTGCCCGTCCCTCGGCCCCGAGCATCAACGGCGTGATGACGCACTCCCGCAACAACTTCTATCAGCGGTACAGCGTCGCGATCATGGCGGTCCTGCTGTTCCTGCTGCCACTGGTGTTAGTGGGGGCGGTGAAGGCAAAAGGGAACAACCGCAACGACGTCAAGGGTTGGCTGCCGCTGGAATACCCGGAGACACAGGTCTACCGGTTCTTCCGCCGCAATTTTGCCGGCGAGGAGTTCATCCTCGTCTCGTGGGACGGCTGCACGATGGCCGACCCCAGGCTCGAGTTGCTGGCGAAGAAACTCCTCCCCCCGCCGGAGGAAGCCTCGCGCATCGATCGGCCGCTTTACTACAAGTCAGCCCAGACCGGTCCGCGGGCCGTCGACTTGATGATGGCCGAACCACTCAACCTCGACCGCGAGGAGGCGATCGAACGTCTCACTGGGGCGATCATCGGTGCGCCGCCGAAGTCGACCACGGGCGAATCGCTCCCCGACGATCCTGAGCTGCGCCAGACCTGCCTCGTCCTCACGCTCTCCGACACCGCCCGCGCCAATCTCCATGGCGCCATCGATACGATCCAGGAAGTGGCGACGAAGGAATGCGGCATCCCGGCCGCTACCCTTCACATGGGTGGCCCGCCGGTCGACAACGTTTCGATCGACAAGGCCGGACAGACGAGCGTCACGATCCTCTTCGGTCTCTCACTCGTCGTCGGGTTTTTCGTCAGCTGGTGGAGCCTGAAGAGCAAACTGCTGGTCGGTCTCGTGCTCGCTTCCGGCGTCTACAGCATGTTCGCGAGCCTCGCGGTGGTCTGGTATTCGGGCTACCCCGTCGATGCGATCCTCCTCACGATGCCGTCGCTGGTGTACGTCGCCACCACGAGCGGGGCGATCCATCTGGCCAACTACTACCGCGACCAGATCGCCGAGACCGGCATCCAAGAGGGGGCGGCCGGACGCTCGGTCCATCACGCCCTCCTGCCGCTGTCGCTGGCCACCGGCACGACGGCCATCGGCCTAGCCACGCTGGCCGTCAGCGAGCTGGTGCCGATCCGGATGTTCGGCATCTTCTCGGCTGTCGGCGTGGTGGTGAGCTTCCTGATCCTCGTCTTCTTCATGCCCGCCGCCCTCGAGCTTTTCCCCCCCAACCTCGTTGGTAATTCGACTGACGAAGGCGAGGGGACCGATCTCGGCTCGATGGAGAACAGCCGCTGGTGGCGTGCCGGCGAGTGGGTCACGCGGAACAACGGCCTCGTTACCGTCGCCTGCCTCCTTGTGATGGCCGGCGTCGGCTACGGGATGACGAAGGTGGAGAGCAGCGTCCAGCTGATGCGATTGTTTTCCCCCAAGGCGCGGATCCGCGAGGATTACCGCTGGCTCGAGTCCCATCTCGGACCGCTGGTGCCGATGGAGATCCTCGTCCGCATCGACCAAAAAACCTGCCCGCTCAATTTCCTCGAGCGAATGGAGCTCGTCGGCGAGATCCAGTCGGAGATCGGTGGGCTCGCCGAGGTGGGAAGCTCGCTCTCCACCGTCACCTTCGGCCGCAGCCTCGAGACCGGCGACGGCGGCGAGGGAATCGGCGGGGCGGCGGCCCGGGCCTTCGGCCTCGGCGCCCGGACGAAGCGCAACGTTCTCAATCGGCGGCTCTTGGCCCACCGTGAGGACTTCCTCGCCGGCGACTACCTCCGCGACGCCGTTCTCGACGACGGCCGCGAGCAGGAACTGTGGCGGATCAGCGCCCGCGTCAGCGCCGTCAAGGAGGTCGACTACGCCGATTTCAAGGCCGATCTCCAGACGAAGATCGACCCGATCCTCGCCAGGATGACCGAGAAGGGGATCGATGGCGTTACGGTCGATTACACGGGGCTGGTGCCGCTGGTCTACAAGGCCCAGCACTCGCTCCTCGACGGTCTCAAAATCGGTTTCATCTGGGACTTCGCGATCATCGTCGCGGTCATGATCCTCCTCTGCCGGGCGACGTCGGCGGGCCTCGTTCTTCTCCTCCCCGCCGCCTTCCCGGCGGTGATGGTGTTCGGGGCGATGGGCTGGGGCAACCACCTCCTCAAGGCCTATGCCGACGGCCATCTCCTCATTGACATCGGCACGGTGATGGCGCCGAGCGTGGCGCTGGGCGTGACCGTCGACGACGTCGTCCACTTCATGCTCTGGTTCCGCCGCGGGATCGCCGACGGGCTCGACCGCAAACAGGCGACGATGCTCGCCTACAAGGGCTGTGCCCGCGCGATGTACCAAAGCTGGGGCGTGATCGGCATCGGCCTGTCGGTGTTCTCGCTCTCGCCGTTCGGCCCGACGCAGCGTTTCGGCTACATGATGCTCGCGATGCTCACGATCGCCTTGGTCGGCAACCTCGTCTTCATGCCCGCCCTCCTCTCCGGCCCCTTGGGAGCCGTCTTCAGTTGGAGCGTGCTGCGGATCGAGCGCAACAAGGCCCGGCGCAACGGCCGGACGACTGTGAAGGAGGATGCGGGGAGCGACGAACTTTCTCCCCCCCATGTCCTCCCCGGTCAGGCGAAGCAGGTCGTGCATGCCTGAAGGCAGGCGCCGCCCCGGCAGGAAGCCGGGATCGGGCCCACGGCACGATGCCAAAGACCAGCGCCATCGGAGTGACTCCGCCCCTGAGGGGCGCCGTCGCGATGACAGCCCCTCCGTGGAGCCACCCCCACCGCCGGCGGCCCGCGCCGCCGACGAACCCGGCCTTCCCGCGGCGACGGTGCTGGTGAAGGCGAAGCGGGCGCGACCGTTCTTCGGGCGCCATCCTTGGGTGCTCGACACCGCCATCGACCGCATCGAAGGCACCCCCGCCGACGGCGATGTCGTCGATCTGGCCACGCACGAGGGGCGGTTCATCGCCCGCGGGATCTGGAATGCCTCGAGCCGGCTTCGCGTCAGGCTCTACGCCTTTGAATCCGACGTGCCGCTCGACGCCCCCTTCTGGCGATCGCGGATCGATGCTGCCATCGCCCTCCGCCGGACGCTGGGGCTCGACGACCGCTCCGGTGCCGCGCGGCTGATCAACAGCGAAGGAGACGATCTCTCCGGGCTGATCGTCGATCGCTATGGCGACCATCTCGCCATTCAGGTGACGAGCCTGGCTATGGCAGGTCGCCTCGACGCGATCTGCGACGCTCTCGAAGCAACTGTGAAACCGGCCGGGATCCTTCTGCGGGGCGCCGACCGGGGCCTTTCCAAGCTCGAGGGGCTCCATCTCCCCGACCGGGTCATCCGCGGCACCGCTCCGGAAGGGCCGGTCTTCATCCGCGAGGGGAGCCTCTCCTGGGGCGTCGATCTGACGGAGGGGCAGAAGACCGGCTTCTACCTCGACCAGCGTGAGAACCGCCGCGCCGCCGCGCTCCTCGCCCGCGACCGCCGCGTCCTCGATCTGTTCTGCTACTCCGGCGGCTTCGCCGTCACCTGCGCCATCACCGGCTCGGCCAGGAACGTGCTCGCCGTCGACGGCAGCGCCAAGGCGACGGCACTGGCCCGGGCCAACGCCGACTTCAACGGCGCGGCGAACGTCACGGTGGAGACGGCCGACGCCTTCGGGCGGATCGACAGCCTGGCCGCCGCCGGCGAGAAGTTCGGGATGGTGATCCTCGATCCGCCGAAGTTCGCCCGTAGCCGCGGCGCCATCGAAGAGGCCCTGCGGGCCTACCACCGCATCAACCGCGTCGCGGTCGATCTCCTCGAGCCGGGGGGGATCCTCGTCAGCTGTTCCTGCTCGGGGAGCGTCTCGCGCGACGACTTCCTCGAGATGCTCTCCGCGGT
>CALQRA010000025.1 GCA_943332855.1 Candidatus Kuenenia stuttgartensis | reverse complement strand
TCTCGGCCTTCCCGGAGATCCGGCCGGGGAGCGTGGCGATGTATTACCCCGAGAGCAACATCCTCGTGCCGAAGGCGGCCGATCCGCTCTCGCGGACGCCGGCCTACAAGAGCGTGTCGGTGACGGTCGGGGCTGACACGGCCGGCGTCCGGGGCATCCTCCCGAAGCCGGAGCTCGTCGCCGCCGGTATGGCGAAGGACAAGCTCAAGCAGTGTTGAGAACCCCCACCCGCCAAACAAAATCGCCCCGGCGGGATTCCCCGCCGGGGCGATGATGGTTCGGGAGACAACGCTCGAAGAGTCTGATCAGGTGCCGGCACCGGGGCGGCCACCACCCCCCGGTCCACGCATCTGGAGCTTCGAGACGTCGAAGGCGGGGCCCTTGAGCGCTTCGAGCTTCGCCTTCTGATCGGCCGAGAGGATCTCCATCGCCTTGGCGGTCATCTTCGCCCGCATCTCGCCGGGGTTGCCGCCGCCACCACCCCCCTGACGCATCTCCTGCATCGCCGACTGGAACTTCGCGACCTGGTCGTCGGTGATCGAGAGCTCCTTGGCCAGTGTCTCGTCCATAAGGGCGCCGGCGCCGAGGGCCTGGACGCGGATCTGCTTGAGGCGGGCGAGCTGTTTGGCGTCGAGGAGGCCGGCGATCTTCTTGTCGTCTTCGGCGTTGCGGGCCCGACGCTCCTCCATCCACTTCTGCCGCTGCTCGTTGGTCATGTCTCGAGGGTTACCGCCGCCACCGGGCGCCCGTTCGGGAAGCTCGGCGGCGATCTTCTTCTTCAGATCAGCCGCGAGGCCGAGATCGGCCTGGACGGCCTCCTGCCGGAGGAGCGAAGCGTCCGACATCATCCCCCCCATCCCCATGCCGCGACCGCGGCCTCCGGGGGGCTGGGCGGAGGCCTCGGAGGCCGGAAGCGAGGCCAGGAGCGCGGCCGCCAGACTGGCGACGGCGAGAAGCGTGCGGTGCATGAGGAGCCCTCTGAAGCGACGGGAAGAAGAAGCGGACGGGGACGCTTGGCGGGGAGCGGAATGCCGGCGGACACCCCGCCCGCGCCGTTCCCCGGCCCTTGAACTGTCGGCTGGAGGAAAAGTTGCGGTGGGCACCGCTGGTATGGCGACCGATCGACAACGTGCGGCACGACGGTCAGTCGAAGAGCGACTTCTGCGCCGTCTCCCCTTTGCGGCGCGGCTTGGCGGCTGGGGGCGCGGCCGAGGATTCGAAGGCGATGAGAAGGTCGCGGGCCCGTTCGACGACGGCGGCGGGGACGCCGGCGAGCCGGGCCACGTGGACCCCCCAGCTCTTGTCGGCGGCGCCGGGGGCGACCTGATGGAGGAAGACGAGCTGGTCGTTGTGTTGCTTGACGAGCACCTGCACGTTGGCGACGCCGGGGAGCTTCTCCATCGCGGCGAGCTGGAGGTAGTGCGTGGCGAACAGCGTCCGGCAACCGGGGACGCCGTGGAGCCATTCGACGACGGCCTGAGCGATGGCGAGGCCGTCGAACGTGCTCGTGCCGCGGCCGACCTCATCGAGGATCACGAGGCTCCTCGGCGTGGAGCGGTTGAGGATCCGCGCCGTCTGGGCCATCTCAACGAGGAACGTGCTGGCGCCGGTGGCGAGGTCGTCGCCGGCTCCGATCCGGGCGAAGAGCCGGTCGACAACGCCGATCCGGGCGCGGCGCGCGGGGACAAAGCTCCCGGCCTGCGCCATCACCGCCAGGAGCGCCGCCTGACGAATGAACGTGCTCTTGCCACCCATGTTGGGCCCGGTGACGAGGAGCATCGAGGGGAAGCCGGCGGTGCCAGGGGAAGCCTCGGGGAGGCGGGCGGCGAGCGTGAGATCGTTGGCGACGAGCGTGCCGGCGGGGAGGATCTCCTCGAGGACCGGATGACGCCCGGCTTCGATCGCCAGAACTCCGTCGCTGCTGATCTCGGGGCGCACCCAGCCCCGCGAGCGCGCGACCTCGGCGAGGCTCACGAGGACGTCGATTCGGGCGAGGATGTTGGCCGCGCGGTCGAGACGCGCGCGCTGGGCAGCGACGAATTGGCGCAGCGCCTCGAGGAGCTCGAGCTCGCGGCGGAGGGCTTCGTCCTCGGCTCCGAGCACCTGCCGCTGGCGCTCGTCGAGCTCCGGCGTGGTGTAGCGCTCGGCGTTCTTCACCGTCTGCTTGCGGATGTAGTCGGCGGGCACCTTGGCGGCGTGGTTGCGCCCCACCTCGAGGAAGAAGCCGAAGACCCGGTTAAAGCCGACCTTGAGCGACGGAATGCCGGTCCGGGCGATCTCATCGGCCTGGTAACGCGTGATCCACGCCTTGCCGCCGCTGGCCATCTCGGCGAGCTCGTCGAGCTTCGGATCGCAGCCTGTGCGGATGAAGCCGCCGTCGCGGGCAAACATCGGGCAGCCCTCGCGGAGCGCTGCGCCGATCCGCGCCGAGACATCGTCGAGCGGGTCGAGGCCGGTGGCCAGCTCGCCGAGGAGGCCGAGGCTTCCCCGCAGCGTCGCGATCACCTCGGGGAGGATGGCGGTGGCCCGGCCGATCCGCTCGAGGTCGCGGGGGCCAGCGCGACCCGACATGACCCGGCCGATGAGGCGTTCGATGTCGCCGATGCCGGTCAGCAGGCTCCCGAGCCGGTCGGCGAGGGCGGGGTGGGCGACGAGTGCGGCGGTGGCGTCGAGGCGTTCGTCGATCGCCCCCTTCTCCACCAGCGGCGCGGAGAGCCAGTCGGTGAGCAGGCGCGCTCCCATCGGCGACCGGGTGCGGTCGAGGACGCCGGCCAGGGAGCCGCTCCGTCGGTTGCCGCTGGTGCCGGTGGTACGGACGAGCTCCAGGCTGCGTCGCGAGGCCTCGTCGATCTCCATCCGCTCGGCGCGACGCCAAGCGGCGAGGGTCGTGATCCGGGAGATGGCGGTCGGCTCGTTCTCGTCGAGGTAATGAATGATCCCGCCGGCTGCGCCGATGCCGGGGAGATCGTGGGGAAGGTCGAAGCCGAGCCCTTCGAGGCGCGCTCCGCCGACGGCCCGGTCGATCGCGCTGCGGGCGCTTCCCTCCTCAAACCACCAATCAGGCCGCGCGGTGATGGCCGCGGATCGGCCGGTGGGCCGAAGGAGGGCTTCGACGGCGCTGCGGTCTTTCATCGCACACAAGCATTCGGCCGGCTCGAGGCGAAGCACCAGATCGGGGACATCCTCAGCGGGCACGACCGCGGCTTCGAAGGTGCCGGCGGCGACGTCGATCCAGGCGAGGCCCACAGGGATCGATCCGGCCGCGGCATCGGTCGCGTCATCGCGGTCGTCGCGCTGGAGCCGGGGCGATGCGCCGGGAGCGAGGGCGAGGAGCCAGTTGCGGCGGGCGGGGTCGAGGAGGGTTTCGTCGGCAGCGATGCCGGGGGTGACGATCCGGGTCACCTCGCGGCGGAGAAGTCCTTTCGTTGTTTTTGGGTCGTCGATCTGTTCGCAGATGGCGACGCGGCGGCCGGCGGCGACGAGCTTGACCAGTTGCGGGTCGAGCTGATGGTGGGGAAACCCGGCCATCGGCATGGCGTCGGGCCCCTTGTCGCGACTGGTGAGCGTCAGATCGAGGAGCGTGGCGGCCTCACGGGCGTCGTCGCCGAACAGCTCGTAGAAGTCCCCCATCCGAAACAGAACGAGCGCCCCGGGGCAGCGTGCCTTCGCCGCTTCGAACTGCTGCATCATCGGACTTGCCATGGGGGCCCAGTGTGGCCGATGAAGCCGTCTCCCGGCCAGAGGCCGTCGTCCGACGGCTGCCGGGGCGATGCTCGCGCGGCGAGTGTCGGCCAACAGGGCCGGGAAATCGACCGGCTTTGACCGGCCGGGGGCGCGACGCCACAATGCATCGGCCGGAGCGGACTCCGATGAGAGGCCCCTGCGATGGGGGCCTGTGAACCTGGTCAGGGCCTAACCGCAGCAGCCATAAGCAGTCGTCCCTTTGTGCGGAGGGCCTCTCATCGGCGTCCGATCCCATGGCCGCACCCACTGACTCCACCACCCCGCCTGGCGCCGCTCCCTCGCAGGCCTATCGGGTCGTCGCCCGCCGCTACCGGCCACAGCGCTTCGACGAGCTCGTCGGCCAAGAGCATGTTGCCCGCGGTCTTTCCGGGGCGATTGAGTCGGGGCGGATCGGCCATGCCTATCTTTTCACCGGCGCCCGCGGTGTCGGCAAGACGAGCGCCGCGCGGATCTTCGCCAAGGCCCTCGAATGCGCGACCGGGCCCGCGGCCGAGCCGTGCAACCAGTGCGACACCTGCTCCGCGATCGCCGCCGGGCAGGATGTCGATGTCGTCGAGATCGACGCCGCCAGCAATCGCGGCATCGACGAGATCCGCACGCTGCGGCAAAACGTCGCCGTCCGCCCCGCCCGCGGACGATTCAAAATCTACATCATCGACGAAGTCCACATGCTCACGCGGGAGGCCTTCAACGCGCTGCTGAAGACCCTCGAGGAACCGCCGGGGCACGTGAAGTTCGTCCTTTGCACGACGGAGCCGGAGAAGCTCCCGATCACGATCCTCTCCCGCTGTCAGCGGTTCGACTTCGTCACCGTCGATGCCCCGGCGATCGCCCGCCGCCTCGGTCAGATCGTCACCGCCGAGGGGGCAACGGTCACCGACGGCGCCCTCGAGCTCATCGCCCGCCGTGCCGCCGGCAGCATGCGCGACAGCCAGTCGCTCCTCGAGCAGCTCCTCGGCTCGAGTGCCGGCGCGATCACTGTTGACGATGTCCATGCCGTCATCGGCACAGGCCGCGAGGAGCGGATCGGCGCGCTGGTCGGGGCGATTGCCGGCCGCGATCCGGCCGCGGCGCTGGCTGCCCTCGACGCGAGCCTCGCCGGCGGCGCCGATCCCGGTGGGGTCCTCGAGCAGCTCCTTGCGGCCCTGCGCGATTGCCTCGTGGCGAGTGTCGGCTGCGGCCCGGCGCTGCTTCTCCAGGGGGATGGAGTGGGGATCGACCTGGCAGCCACCGGCTGCCTGCTTGGCACCGAGACGATCCTGGCGATGCTCCAGATCCTCGATCAGTCGCTGTTGCGGATGCGGACGAGCGGTCATGCCGGGGTGCTCGCCGAGATGGCGGTCGTGCGCCTCGCGCGGCTTGACGATCTCGACCAACTCGCCTCCGCCGTGGAGCGGATTGCCCAGCAGGCCGCTGTGGCCCCACCGCCGCAACGGGTGGCCCCATCCGCGCTGCCCCGGCCCACTGTGGCGAATCCCCCGGCGGCGCCGGAGACGCGCGAAAAAAAAACGACCAACCTGACCGGCGGGGCTGATGCTCCCGCCGTCGCGGTCGAGCCAGTGCCCCCCCCACAGCCTCGCCCAGCGCTGCCCACGGCAGCCCCCGAGCGACCGCCGACGCAGGCCGCTCCGGCTGCGCTGCCGCCGGCGCTGCCGAGCGATCCGCTGGCGGCCTGGGAGGCGTGCGGCGAGGCGGTCGGTGGGTTGGCGGCCGATTTCGTTGCCATGGCCGGCCGGGTGGCATGGGTCGACGATGTCCTCGACGTCAGTTTTCCAGCCGAGGCGACGACCGCCGTCGCCTTCCTTTCCCGGCCCGAGATGGTCGCGGCCCTGAATCGGGCCCTCTCGGCGGGGGCTGGCCGGCCGCTGCGGCACCGCATCAAACAGGAGCCGAAGGTGGCTGTGAAGCCACTGGCCGGAGGATCGTCCGCGGCTGGAGGGGCCGAGCGTCGGGCCGACGAACCGGCCGCGCCGCCGTCGGCTCCGGGGCGTTCGCAGGCGGCGCTCCTCCGGGAGACCCTCGAACATCCGCTCGTGATGCAGGCCCGCAGCCTGTTCGACGCGGCGATCCGCAAGGTGGAGCAAGGGCGCGCCCGGGCTCCAGCGGTCGAGCCGACGCCGGTCGAGTCGCTGATTTCCAGCGCTGGCGAGTCGCTCCCCGATGACGACACAATCGACCACGCCGCCGACGGCGACGACGTCGGCTGACCCCGGTTCGGCTTCACGGAGGAACACCCATGCCCGAGGAACGCGGCGTCATCGCCACGCTCATCGACTGCTTCGCCGAACTCCCCGGCATCGGCCGGAAGTCGGCGGAGCGACTTGCCTACCATGTGCTGCGGATGCCGCGTGAGGAGGCGCTGGCGTTCTCCGCCGCCCTCCGCGCCGTGAAGGAGAATCTCCGTCCCTGCCGCACCTGCTTCAATCTCGCGGAGGGGGAGGAATGTGGCATCTGTCGCGATGCCCGCCGCGACCGGACGACGCTGTGCGTCGTCGAGCAGGTCCGCGATCTCCTCGCCCTCGAGCAGACCGGTTCCTATCGTGGGCTGTATCACGTCCTCCAGGGGCGGGTGGCCCCGCTGGAGGGCACCGGCCCGGAGACGCTCACGATCGACGCGCTCGTGGCCCGCCTCCGGCAGGGGGGGGTGCGCGAGGTGATCATGGCGACCACCCCGAACGTCGAGGGGGATGCAACGGCGCTGATCGTCGTTCAGCGGATCACCGGCCTGGCTGTCGAGATCACCCGCCTGGCCCGCGGCCTGACCGTCGGTGCGGCGCTCGAGCAGGCCAACCGCGACATGCTCACCGACGCGCTCGCCGGGCGGCGCCGGATGTGAACGGCCAGGGAGGCTGGGGCGGGCGTGTCGATTCCGGACGGCGGCCGCAGCTTCCCGAACACTTCCCTTGGAAACGGGTATCCTGGAAGGGCAAGGACCCCGGTGCGGTGACCGTTGAAGGATGCGTGCCATGCGGATGTCGTTCGGCCAGGAAATGCGGTTGGCGCAGAAGCAGGTGCTCGCGCCGCGCATGATCCAGTCGATGGAGATCCTGCAGCTGCCGACGATGGCGCTCGAGGAGCGGATCGAGCAGGAAATCCAGAACAACGAGACGCTCGAGGTCGACGATTCGCTTGGCGATGCCGCCGTCGGGGACAGCCCGGAAGGCGAAGCCCGCGCCCTCGCCACGACCGTCGATGCCGCCGATCCGGCTCCTGAACGGACGGCCGCCGAACGGCCGCTCGTCGTCGATCAGGACCATGCCAACCAGGCCGATTTCGAGCGCTCCTACGACTGGTCGAGCGAATACCCCGAATCGGACGACGACCGCAGCCGCCCTTCCGCCTCCCGGATCGACGAGACCTCCGACCGCTACCTCGACGCCATGGCCAACATGGAGGAGCGCCCCGAGACGCTCTTCCACCATCTCCACGAGCAGCTCTCCAACGACGAGCACGGTCCGGAGGTGCGGCAGGCTGCGGAGAAGGTGATCTACAACCTCGATCCCAACGGCTACCTGCCAATGCCGCTCGAGGACCTCGTCGACGTCGAGGCCACGCCCGATTCCCCTCTCTGGCAGGCCCAGCTCGGCCAGCTCCACAAGGCGCTGTCGGTGGTCCAGGGGATGGAGCCGGCCGGCGTGGGGGCCCGCGACCTGCGGGAATGCCTTCTCCTCCAAATCCGCCCCGAGACACCCCACGCCCGCCAGCTCCGGAGGCTCGTTTCAGACCACCTCGAGGACCTGGGCGCCAATCGCCTGCCGCTGATCTCCAGAAAGACCGGGTTCACGATCGAGGAGATCGAGGGGCTGCGTCACGATCTCCATTCGCTCCAGCCGAAGCCGGGGGCCCGCTTCACGGTCCCGTACGTGCCGGTGGTGAAGCCCGACGTCCATGTCGAAGTGCAGCAGGACGGTACCTGGAAGGTGCGCCTCGAGGAGGTCGATCTGCCGAACCTGCGGATCAGCCCGCTCTACCGCGAGATGCTCTCCGACCCGGCCACGCCGCCGGAGACGCGCGAGTACATCAAGCGGAAGATCAATTCGGCCCAATGGCTGATCGAGGCGATCGAACAGCGCCGCAGCACGCTCCTGCGGACGTCCCAGGCGATTGTCGATCACCAGACGCGCTTTCTCACCGACGGGCCGGAGGCGATCGAGCCTCTCAAAATGCAGCAAATCGCCGACCGGATCGGGATGCACGTGACGACGGTCAGCCGCGCCGTCGACGACAAGTGGCTGCAGACACCGCGTGGCCTGTGGGCGTTGCGGCGGTTCTTCGTCGGTGGCACTGTCAGTGCCGATGGCGAAGAGGTGGCCTGGGACGCGGTGCGGATCAAGCTCCAGGAGATCATTCAGGCCGAGCCCAAGGATGCCCCCTTCAGCGACGACGATCTCGTCATCGGGCTGGCGAAGCAGGGGATCACGGTCGCCCGTCGCACGGTGACGAAATACCGCAAGGCGATGGACATCCCCAGCTCGCGCCAGCGCCGTGACTGGAAGCTCGCCGGACCGGCGAGGGATCTGGCCGGGGCCGATCCGGCAGCGGGTGGAGAGACGGACGGTGATGCCGACGGTGAACCGACGCAGTCAGCCTGACCGTTACGGAGGATCCTGCCGATGCGCTGTCCCTTTTGCCGAGTCGACAACGACCGGGTGATCGATTCCCGGTCGATCGACGACGGTGCGAATATCCGTCGGCGGCGCGAATGCCTCTCCTGCCGGCGCCGGTTCACGACCTACGAGCGAGTCGAACGTCAGGCCCTCTCTGTGGTCAAGAAAGGGGGCGTCCGCGAGCCCTTCGACCGCGACAAGATCCGCTCCGGGCTGAATATCGCCTGCGGGAAACGGCCGATCACTGAACACGACATCGAGGCCCTCGTGTCGGCGATCGAGTCGGAGTGTTACGACAACTACGAGAGCGAGGTCCCCAGCCGGGCGATCGGGGAGCGGGTCATGGAGCTCCTCCGCGGTGTCGACCAGGTGGCCTACGTGCGCTTCGCGAGCGTCTACCGGGAGTTCAAGGATGCCCGAGATTTCGTCGACGAGCTCGAGCCGATCCTCGCCAGCGACCGAGCCGCGGCCAGCGACCGAGCCGCGGCGCGGATGATGGCCGGCGGGCAGGGGATCGTGGCCCCACGGGCGTCGGGCCCGGGCGGCGCCCCGGCGGGCGAGCGTCCGGCTGAGGCTGCCGTCGAGCCGCGCGGCCGCTGATCTGCGGCCCGGGGGGTCGGGGCCTTTAGGGCTGCAGCCGGATCCGTCCCTCGCCGCGCCGCCAATCGCCGCGGGTGCCGCCGGTCTTCTCGTCGAGGCGGATCCGGTCGATCGTCATTCCCGGGTCGATCGACTTCGTCATGTCGTAGAGCGTCAGCGCGGCGGCGGTGACTGCCACAAGAGCCTCCATCTCCACCCCGGTGCGGCCGGTCGAGCGGACGGTGGCGCTGATCGACACCCCCTCCGGGTCGTCGAAGTCGATGGTCACGGCGACCGAGTCGAGCGGGAGTGGGTGGCACAGCGGCACGATTTCGGCCGTCTTTTTCGCGGCCATGATCCCCGCCAGCCGCGCGGCAGCGACGGCATCCCCCTTCTCGAGATCCCCCGCGCGGATCCGCCGCACGGTGTCAGGATGGGCGAGGAGTCGGCCGGAGGCGCGGGCCGTCCGGGGGGAGATCGGCTTGTCGCCGACGTCGATCATGCGGAGCGGGTGGGTGTCCATGCCGGGAGGATACCAGGGAAAAGCAGGCCGCGGATGGCGGATGTCGACGGTCAGCCTGCACCGAAACGACCGCAGGCCGGAGTGCCCCCCTTGGCACACCGGCCTGCGGTGATGGAGTTCGGACGCGAGTCGGCGGTTAGACCAGTTCCTTGCGGGCACCGATCAGCGTGCGAAGGCGTTCGGCGAGGAGGGCCACGTCGAACGGCTTCTTGAAGCTCTCGTTGACATGGGCCCGGTCGACCGTGATCTGCGACCCGTCGTCGGGGAGCAGGGCAATCACGATCGTCTCTGCATACTCGGAATTACGCCGCAGATTCTGGCAGATCTGCTGGGCGTCGATCCGGCCGATCGAGTAGTCGACCACGATGCAATCGGGGTGGAAGCTCTCGGCTTGGATGCCGGCCTCGAATCCACTGGCTGCGATCTGGATCTTGAACGATCGCTCGAGCGGCAGATGCTTCTTCAGATTCTCGATGAGCACTTGGTCCTGCCCCACGAGGAGGACCTTCGCCATCGCCTCATCCTCGAGATCGCCCAGCGGCATGCCGTGTTCCTTGAGGAACTTGATCAGATACTCACGGGGGATGCGGCGATCCTGACTCCCCGGGATCCGGTAGCCCTTGAGGCGACCGGAATCGAACCACTTACTCACAGTCCGCGGCGCTACCTTGCAGATTTTGGCGACCTGGCCTGTCGTGAAAACCTTCATCACGTGAACTCCATGTGCACTTTTTTTGTGTCCGGAACGTCTCTGGCCAGCCCGCTCCCAAAGAGCGCGGGACACAGCCCCCCCGACGCGGAACCGTCTCAGTGGGAACGACCGCGTCGTCGAGCCCCACGATGGCCGGCATGAAGCGCGGGGGGGCTGGAAGAAGGCATTCCTCCGCAGGCGCACCCTTTACGGGCGCTCCTCGAGGAAGCCACGACTTGCAGGTATCCCCCCCTGCTCCAAACCCGCGGATCGCTTTCCGGACGAACCGGTTTTGCGGCCGCGGTATGACCGACCTAGAGAAAGATCGAATGGACACGTGGTGCGACTTGAGCCGTTCTTCGCGACGGCAGCGGTGGGAACGGGTGGTCCGACTGCAACGGCCCCCTCCAAAGGCGTTAAAAACAAGGGCGCCGCCCCTGTTTCCCACGGGGCGTCACGCCGCGGCCCGCAACGGAACCGGAGCGGTCGCCGCCGTCGACTCGAACCGCACCGACACCCGCTTCGACACCCCCGATTCCTCCATCGTGACGCCGTAGAGCGTGTTGGCGGCGGCCATCGTCGCCTTGCGATGGGTGACGACGATGATCTGGGTGTTCTTGAACTCCCGCAGCACCCCCACGAACCGGTCGACGTTGGCGTCGTCGAGGGCGGCGTCGACCTCATCGAGGACGCAGAAGGGGCTGGGGCGGGAACGGAAGATGGCCAGGAGGAGGGCGACGCACGTCATCGTCTTCTCACCGCCGGAGAGGAGGGAGATGCTCCGCGGCTCCTTGCCGGGCGGACGGGCGACGATCTCCACCGACGTCTCGAGGACATCGACCCCGGGCTCGAGGATGATGTCGGCCTGGCCGCCGCCGAAGACGCGCTCGAAGAGGGTGCGGAAGTGACCGCGGACCGTCTCGATCGTCTCGGTGAGGAGTCGGCGGCTGTCTTCGTCGATCCGGGCGATGAGCTGCTCGATCGCCAGCTTCGCGTTGGTGACGTCGGCAAGCTGGGCCTCGAGTCCGGCCAGCCGTTCGGCGAGTTGCTCCGATTCGGTGAGCGCCTCGAGGTTGACGGTTGTCATCGAAGCGAGCTTCCGCTTCAGCTCATCGATGGCGCTGTCGAGCGCCGGTCGGTCGGAGGGGATCTCCTCCTCGGTGGCATGCTCCGTGGCCCCGGGGCCCTCTGTCGCTTCGGCGCTGCCCGCTGCCTCGATGTCGATGTCGTACTCGTCGCGGATCCGCTCCACGATCCGCACGCGCCGGTGCCTCGCCTCGCCCGCTTCGAGCTCACGGGCGTGGATCTGGTCGCCGAGCCGGCCGGCGGCGGCGCGAGCGCTGGTGGCGGTGTCGGTGGCGGCCACCGCAGCGGCCCGGATCGCCTCCTGGCGGGCCACGAGGGAGCCGAGCGAGGCATCCGCATGTTCGGCGGCCCAGGTCGCCTCCGCCAGCAGGCTCCCGGCCCGGAGGACGTCGAGCTCGGTGGTGTGGAGCCGGTCGCGGATCGCATCATGCCGGGCGTGGATCGAGAGGCGTGCCGACCGGCGCTCCGCGACCTGCGCGGCCCTTGCGGCAGCGTCGTGCTCCGCCCGGTCGAGCCGCTCCCGGCCCGTGGCGAGCTCGATCCTCAGGCGCTGGATCTCCTCGGTGAGCGATCCGCGGGAGCGGTCGATGTCGAGGATCGACTGCTCCATCCTCGTCCGCTCGCGGCGGAGCTCGGCCAATTCCGCTTCGGTGACCCCGAGACGGGTGGTGATCTCGTCGCGGAGGCGCTCCGCCTCGCCGGAGCGATGTTCCAGGGCTGCGACGGCCTCTTCCGCCGCGGTGAGGGCCTCGCGGGCCGACTCCTGCTCGCGGGCGAGGCGGGCGGCGTCGCCCTTCGCGGCGGCCACGCTCTCGGCGTCGTGCTGGCGCCGGGATTGCAGCTGGCGGACCGCCTGACCGGCCGCCGCGAGTCCGGCCTGGAGGTCGGCGACCATCGTCGCGTGGTCGTCGCTGCGGCGCACGAGCTCGTCGTGCCGAAGATTGAGGGACTTGAGCTCGGCCCGACGGGCGACGATCCCCAAGGCCCCGGCGACACTCCCCACTTCGTAGCGGCCGCCCCGGCAGCTCTGACCGTCGCGGGCGACGAAGTGAAGCGTCGCATGGGCCGCGGCCAGGCGGCGGGCATCGTCGAACGTCGCCACGACCCAGGTCTGGCTGAGGAGCCATGCAGCGGGCGTGTTGGCGGCGGTGGCATCGGCGGAGGCGATCAGTCGGTCGAGCCGACCGACGACGCCCCCGTCGGCCGCCACATCGGGCTGGTCGTCGGTGGGGATCGGGCCCGGGGCGACGATGCCGATCCGCCCTCCGGTGGCGAGCGCCCCTTTGCCTGCTTCCGTGGCGGCCCACGGCTGCAACCATCCGGCGAAGCGGTCGAGCGACGTCACGGCGATGTCCTGCGCCATGGCTCCCAGCGCCACATCGACCAGGCTTGCCCATTCCATCGGCGCGTCGATCATCTCGCCGATGATCCCGCGGACGGCGCTCCCCTCGGCGTCGGCGGCTGCAGCGGCGAGGAGGCGTCGGGCCGCCTCTGCCACCCCCTCGTGCCGTCCGGCGAATTCCTCGAGGAGCCCACGGCGTTCCCGGCAGGCCTCGAGTTTCGCCTGCCAACCGGCGAGTTCGCGCCACCCAGATTCGAGCGCGACGGTGCGCTCGCGGACGCTCTCCTCGGCAGCACCGATGTCGCGGCCAGTGGCTTCGAGTCGTTGGACGAGGGCCTGGAGGTTTCCCTCCCGGGCCGCGAGGGCCTCGGCGGTGGTGTCCATCCGGCGCCGCGCGGTGTCGATGCGGAGACGGGAATCGGCGGCCTGACGGCGCGCCTCCTCCTGCCGGCCATCGGCCCGATCGGCCTCGAGGAGAAGGCGCTGTCGCTGGGCAGCGAGGTCTTCCAGCCGCGCGGCGAGGTGTTCGACGCGGGTGCGGGCCTGCTCGACATCGGAGTTCGATCCGGCAGCGGCTTGCTGGCATGCCGTGAGCCGTTCCTCGAGAGCCCCCCGCTCGGCGGTAAGGGCGGACGAGCTCGTCGCGGCGGCGGTGGCGGCGTCGACCGCGCTGCGGAGGAGTGCAGCGCTGGTGCGCCCTTCCTGGTCGATCCGCGCCAGTTCCCCCTCCCATTCCCCCATCCGCTCGAGGAGTGGTTGGCGGCGGGCCTCTGCGGCGGCAGCCCGCTCCCGTTCGGCGGTGACCACGCCCCGCAACTGCGTCACCTGCGGCACCAGTTCCTGATCCTCAAGCCCGCGGGCGGCGGCCTCGGCGGCGGCCTCGGTGGCGGCGATCTCCGTTGCCTCGAGGTCGGCACGGAGCCGGGCCAGCGTCGATTCCACCGCGGCGACCGCGCCGTCGACCTCGGCGAGATCCTGACGGGCCGCGACGAGCCGGAGCCGACGCAGACGGTCGGTCATCTGCCGCCAGCGGCGGGCCCGCGCTGCCTGGTGGCGGACCGTCTCGAGGCGTGCCGCCACTTCGCCGACGATGTCGGCCAGTCGCTGCCGGTTCTGCTCGGCCCGCTCCAGTCGCCGCAGCGACTCGGTGCGCCTGGCACGGAACTTCGTGATCCCCGCCGCCTCCTCGAAAACGGCGCGGCGATCCTTCCCGGAGGCCATGAGGAGGGCGTCGACGCGCCCCTGCTCGATGACGCTGTAGGCCTCGGTGGCGGCGCCGGTGCCGCTGAAGAGATCGCGGATGTCGCGCAGCCGGCAGACCTCACCGTTGATGAGATACTCACTCTCGCCGCTGCGATAGACGCGGCGGCCGATTTGGACCTCATCGGCCTCGACGGGGAGGAGCCGGGCGCTGTTGTCGAAGACGAGCGACGTCTCGGCGCTGTTGAGCGGCTTGCGGGAGACCGATCCGGCGAAGATCACGTCGGTCATCTCGCGGCCGCGGAGGCTGCGCACCGACTGCTCGCCGAGGACCCATTTGATGGCGTCGACGACGTTCGACTTCCCCGAGCCGTTCGGACCGACGACGACGGTGATGCCGTCGGGGAACTCGAAGCGTGTCCGGTCGGCGAAGCTCTTGAAGCCGAATAGTTCAAGCGCCTTGAGCCGTGTCATGACGAGGTGCCGGCGTGGCCCTCCCCGGCAGCGACGTCTGCCTCCCGGCCCGGGCCGCGCCGGGCGGTGTCGGCATCATCGCGATCAGCTGCTTCCTCGACCGGCTCGTCGCCCGCCTCGTCATCGGAGTCACGATCGCGGGCCGACGCCTCGTCGTGGATCGAGGTCCGGCCGTCGAATTCGTTCGGCACCGCGTCGAAGGCAAGACGGCTCGAGAGGCAGCGGCCGGCGCTGGCCTGCTGGAGAAACTGGACGACGTCGGGGTAGGTGCCGCCGACCTGGATGATCGCCCGGGCGACCGGCTCGACCCGGGCGTCGACTTCGACGACCTGGTCCGCCTCGCCCGCCACGAAGCGGTTGATCGTCGCCCTGCCCGCCTCGACGACGACGACAATCGAGCTTCCCGCCTCGGCGCGGAGGCCGGAGTCGATCGCGTGCTCCGTCCCGAACAGAACGATCTCCGGCCGAGTGCTCCGCGTGCAGTGGACCAGCGGCGGGCCGGCGACATCGACGACATGGAGCGAGCAGGCATCGCCGAGGCGCTCGCCGCGGATGAGCGGCGCGGTGGGGTCGATTTTCCACAGGGCACGGAACGCCCCGTAGCGCGTCTCGGCGCTTGAGCTGGTGAGGAGCGACTGGAGGGCGTCGATTCCGTTGGCATCGTCGAGCACCTGAAGGGCGGCGAGGGCCGCGGGGCGGGCGCTGCGGAGATGGAGGGCGGCCTCGGCGAGATGGGGGGCCGCGTTCGACTCGCCGAGATAGGCGAGCGCTTCGGCGGCGGCGAAGCGGACCTCGGCGTCGGACGACTCAAGCCCCCTCTTCAGGATCGGGACGGCATCACGGCCGATCGCCTCGAGCTTGAGCGCGGCGGAGGGGGCGGTGACCGGATCGGCAAGCTGCCGGGCGAGGAGCTCCATCCGTGCGTGCCGGCCGGCTGGCGGCTCGACGACCGCGATCGCCCGGAGGACGCGGATGTAGCGGCCGAGATTGTGCTCGTAGGCCGGCGCGATCTCGAGGTCGATGAAGCGTTCTGTCTTCGGGGTCGCGACCCCGCGCTTCGTTCCCTTGATGACGGCATGAAAACGGCGGTTGATCGTGTCACCGACGCGCTTGGAGAGGGCGATCGAGCGGTGTTCCGGGGCGATGATCAGGCCGATCGAGCGCGTCGTCAGGGAGACGCCGCCGCCGGGGACGCGGGCGCGGAGCTTCGACTTCGAGTCGAGCGTTCCCCCCGATACCGGATCGACCAGGAGCGGCCCCTCGGCGATCCCCAGCACATGGCCGTCGCGGACCCGCTGCCCGAGGATCGCCATTTCCGCCAGACGGGTCTCCATCAACCAGCCGGCGTTGAGGCTCGTCGTCTCGTTGTCGGCCGGAACCTCGACCATGACGTCGAAGCGGTCTCCCTTGCGGATGCCAGGGGGGAGATACCCGTGGACCCAAACGAGCGAGGTCGTCGGGGAGGCGAGGAGTTTGTTCGGCTCGGCGACCCCGCGGGCCTGCATGTCGGCCATGATGAGCGCCCGCTGGGTTCCCGGCGGCGGATCGCTTCCCGTCCCCGGAAGGCCGGTGACGAGCGCGGCCCGCTCGATGCGCTGCGGGTTGGTGCCCCAGGGCGCCGCATAGTCGCCGACAAGACGGATGTCGGATTCCATTCCGATCAGCGCTGCCACTTCGGGGCTCTGGCTGCGGATCGCCGGTCCGGCGCAGCCGACGAGGGCGCACAGCACCGTCAGGATCGGGAATGCCGGCCGTCGGCGGGACTGGTCGGCGGCCGCCCGGAGAGGCGGGCTCAGAGCGGGCGAGGAGTGTCGAGTGGTCTGCATGGCACGCCGTCATCCCCGGGGTCATGTCGAAAGCCGGCGGTCCATGACAGCCGCCTCCATCCGCTCCGGACGCCGGGTCCGGGCGGAGGCGTGGGGAGGGTAGGAGGATCGCCGGATGAGGGTCAAGACGGTTTCGCTAACAGGTCTCCACAAGGGGGCTCCATTCGTGGCGGGAGTTCTCTTGGCTCGCCCGGGTGCAGTTGCTACGGTTCGCCCCCACCTTGACCCCCGACTCGATGGAGTGACGACACGTGGCGACCACGGAAGCCGACCGACTCCGGATTCAACTGCGCTGGATGATCCGCCGCGACATGCCCGAAGTGCTTTCGATCGAGCAGGAGGCTTTCGAGTTTCCCTGGTTGGACGAGGACTTCACCCGTTGTCTCCGGCAGCGGAACTGCATCGGGATGGTCGCCGAGGTCGGGGACTCCGTCGTCGCGTTCATGATCTACGAGCTCCACCGAACGCGCCTCCATGTCCTCAATTTCGCTGTCCGCCGCTCCCACCGGCGGTTGGCGATCGGGACGCAGATGATGGGGAAGCTGTTCGCCAAATTGAGCATCGAGCGTCGCGACCGGATCCTCCTTGAGGTCCGCGAGCGGAATCTCCCCGCGCAGCTCTTCTTCCGGTCGCTCGGCTACCGGGCGATCTCCGTTCTCAAGGACTTCTACGAGGACTCGACCGAGGACGCCTACCTCATGCAGTACCAGTCGCACGAGGCTGCCACGGTCGCGATGCCGCGGCGGATGGCCGGCTGATCCGGGAGGGCGCCGAGAGGGCGCCGGCGGCGGGCATTACGGTCCGGGCCGCCCGATGGCCTCCCGGACGGTTTCCATCCTTTGGTCGAGGCGCTGTCGCGCTTTGCGGCCGGTGTCGGCGACCGCAAACAGCGTGATGCACGGCGCACCGGATGGCACCACGGTGCCGCAGCGCGGGAGATCGGCGAGCGCTGGCCAGCCATCGGCGCGGCTCCAGGCCTCCGAGAGGAGATCGAAGCGATCGCCGAGCCGCTCGTCGACGGTGATCGTCGCCGCGGCCCGGAGGATGCCCTTGGCCCAGCGGCCCCCGGCGCGGGCGGGGCGGGGGGACGCGGTGACGATCCCGCAGGCTGCGAGGTGATCAGCGGCGAGCGCGAGCCCCGTGCGGCGATCGACCAATTCCATCGATGCGGTCGGTCGCGGATTGATCTCGATCACGACCAGTCGGCCCGACGGCGTCACGATCGCATCGACGCCGACGACACCGCAGAGGCCGAACGATCCCGCCAGGAGCGCGCCGATCCGATCCCACTGCTCGCCGAGATGGCCGGGGAGAGTCAGCGGGTCGACATCGACCGATCCGCAGTAGGCGTAGGGATGGGCCTGCCAGGCCGTGATACCGATCAACTGCCGACTCGCGCCGACCAGACGCGCTCCCCGGTTCGTCACGACAAACACCCCGGCCACCGGCAGCCCGGGGCAGAGCTCCTGCCAGACGCACCCCTGCGCCGGGGGCAACGCTGCGCCGCCAGCCTCGGGCCGTGTCCAGGGAATAATTCCTCGACCGCCGCCGCTGGCATGCGGCTTCCGCAGCCAGCGGCCATCGCACGGAACAGCCGCCGGGTTGTCGAGCGTCCGCGGAAAGCCGATCCCCGCATCGGCCAGCACCGCCCCCAGATGTTGCGGCGAGCGGACGCGACGGATCGCCTCCCCACCGTTGCCAGCCAGCGGCCGCGTGGCGGCGATCGCATCGACGAGCCCGGGATGGTTCTCAAGGGCGCCGGTGTAGCACCACGGACCGGGCGGGAAGCTCTCGGCCGCCTCGGCTAGCGCCCCGGGGTAGCGCTCCGGCGGGATGGCGACGGCGGCCGCGATCGCGACCAAATCGCGGTCGGCGAACAGGTCGGCGGCCCGGACGACAAGCCCCGTGCGGCCCACCGACGTCGCCCAAGCGCGGGCGCTGGCCCCGAGCACAAGAAGCGACGCTCGGGCTGAGAGCGGAGGACGACCGGGGCCGATTTCGTCGCCCGTCCCGCGGCCGGGTGGGGGAGGAAGGGGGTGTTCCGGCGGCATCCGTGGCTCGGGGAGGGGACTTTGTTGCCGGTGTCAGGGGACATGGTATTCTCCCGATCCCAACAGACCTGCCAACGGGGCGGGCGTCGGGGGGGCCTGCGGTCGGTGTCCTGCTCGGTCGGTCGTGCCTGGAGTCCCTGCGGGTGGTCCGGGAATCCGAGTCGGGCTTCAGGGGCACGACCGGCACGTCGCTGACCGCACTTGAAAATACCGGAGCCGGGCGCAGTCGCCGGATCTGGTCCACCCCTCCCCAGTCAGGGGAGGGGATTCACTTCACGAGGAGATAGAGATGTCGATGTTTATTGGTGAGGCACTCGACGGTGAGGGCAACGAGATCGCCCACATCGATCTGCTGATCGGCAGCAAGGATGGTCCGGTAGGTGCGGCCTTTGCCAACGCGCTGGCCCGGCAGAGCGAGGGTCACTCCAACCTCCTCGCGGTGCTGACGCCGAATGTCGCCGTCAAGCCGGCCACGGTCATGATCACGAAGGTCACGATCAAGGGAGCGAAGCAGGCGGTGCAGATGTTCGGACCCGCCCAGGCTGCGGTCGCCAAGGCTGTTGCTGACAGCGTGGCCGACGGCGTGATCCCCGAGCGGGATGCCGAAAACCTCGTCATCGTCTGCGGTGTCTTCATCCACTGGCAGGCCGCCGACGACAAGAAGATCTACACCTACAACTACAACGCCACGAAGATGGCGATCGCCAACGCGATGCACGGCAAGCCCTCGGCCGCCGAGATGGTCGCCAAGCGCGACGAGGTCCATCCGTTCCGCGGCTTCTGAGCCCGGCCCGGTCTTCGAAAACGTGTTCGCCCGTGGCGCGGTCTCCCGCGCCACGGGCGGCGTCGTTTTGGTTGCGCCCGTCTCTTCCCTCTTCCGCTTCTCGCTTCTCTCCGCACCTGCTTTTTGCCTCGATTGGCTTCCCAAGCTCGATTGGCTTCCCAAAGGAGTGGCTCGCCATGCCCGCCCGGATCCTCCTCCAACTCGACACCGATCCTCAAGCCAGCACGTTCGACGCCGTCGTCGCGGTCGATGCCGGGGCTGACGTCCTCCTCCGCCATGGTGGCGTAACGGTCGACACGGTCGTGCCGCTCGTCCATGGCGCGATGTTCACACGCGGCGGCGCGGATCTTGCCTCGACGGCGATTTTCGTCGGCGGCAGCGATGTGGCGGCGGCGGAAGGGGTGTTCGCGAAGATCAAAAAGACGTTCTTCGGCCCCGTGCGCGTCGGCGTCCTTCTCGACCCATCAGGTGCCAACACGACCGCGGCAGCCGCGGTTGTCGCCGCGGCCCGTCATCTCCCCCTTGACCGTCCAGGTGCGGGCCTCTCGGCGGTGGTCCTCGGCGGCACCGGTCCTGTCGGGCAGCGGGTGGCACGGCTCCTGGCTGGCCTTGGCGTCGCCGTCACGCTCGTGTCACGCTCCATCGATCGGGCGGGCGCGATGTGCGAGCGCGTCCGGGCTGAGGTGCCCGGGGCGACGCTTCGTCCGGTCGAGGCCCGAGGGGCTCCTGGCACCGAGCCAGAGCTCGCCGCGGCGATTGCCACAGCGCAGCTCGTCGTCGCCTGCGGGGCCGCCGGCATCACGCTCCTCGACGTGCTGGGCAGGGCCGCGGCGACCGGGGCACGCGTGCTCATCGATCTCAACGCCGTGCCGCCCGCGGGAATCGCTGGGATCGCGGCCGGCGACAAGGCCCGTGATGATGGCGGCCGGGTCGTCTACGGCGCCCTCGGCGTCGGCGGAACGAAGATGAAGATCCACAAGGAGGCGATCCGCCGCCTGTTTACCGCCAACGACACCCTCCTCGACGCCGAGCAACTCCTCGCCATCGGCATGGAACTGGAGCGGGCGAAGGGGGCGTGAGCCGGTGTCCGGCGGCTGCCGCGGCATTCACCCCTTCGCCATTCGCCGCCGGATGATCCGGTCGACGAGGCGCGGGCAGAAGCGGGCGGCGAGGGCGAAGCCCTTGGCCGACCAGCCGGGGTAGACGGTCGCCCGATGGCGCTCGAGCGCGGCGATGATCACCCGGGCGGTGGTGGCGGCGTCGAGCTGCCGGCCGCGCGACCAGACGGGCCTGTCGCCGGCGAGAAGGCTGTCCCAAAACTCCGACGCCGTCGGCCCGAGCGTGGCCAACAGCACGTCGATGCCGGCGGGAGCAAGCTCGGCGCGGAGCGTGCCGGAGAGGGAATGGACGGCCGCCTTCGCGGCGCAGTAGTCGGCATGGAGGGGAATGGGGTGGAGGCCGAGAATCGAGCCGACAAGGACGACGGCCGGATCGCGCCCGCGGGCCAAGCTCGGCAGCGCGAGCCGGACGAGCTCCGCCGGGGCGAAGAAGTCGATCTCCATCACGCGCCGCAGCGTCGCCGGGTCGGCCTCGGCAAATCGGCCGATCGCGCCGCTCCCCGCCGCGGCGATCACGACGTCGAGGCCGCCGAGGATTTTTTCCGCGGCGGCCACGAGCTGATGGCGGAAGGCATCGTCGGTGACATCGCCGGCGAGGACCGCGATCGGATGCTCGGCGGCGAGCGTGGCGAGGAGGAGCTCGCGGCGGGCGGTGGCGAAGACTGAGGCGCCGCGTTGCGCGAGCTCAATCGCCAAGCTTCGCCCCACGCCCGACGATCCGCCGGTGAGGAGGACGCGCAGGCCCGCAAGCGCCCGGCGCGGCCGGAGGATCGCGGGGCGGGAGCGGAGGGCGTCAGGGGAGGGGGGCAGAGTCGGCATCGGCGGGGGGCGCCCTCGGGGGAGTCCGTGGACGAAGGCCATCGAGGGCCTTGTTCATGGACGGCTCAAGAGGATTCGATCGTCGACGTCGCATCTGGGGTGGCAGCGGTGGGAGCTGCGTGCGGCGTGACCTCGGCCTCGGTCGGGTCGATTCGGCCGAGCATCGCCGCCGGGATCCGGCAGTGGACCGTGACGGAGTGGTCGTCGAAGTGGCGGGAGAGAACCTCGCCATGCGCCGACAGCCAGGCCAGGAGCCGGCCGTTGCTGGCGGAGGTGCGGACGTCGACGTCACCGAAGTTGCGGCCGAGGCAATCGCTCGTCGCCCGGAGGAGGTCCGCGATCCCCAGTCCACTCCGCGCCGAGATCCGGATGGCGTGCGGGTAGCGGTCGAGGAGGGCTTCGAGGCGCTCCCGATCGGCGATGGCGTCGACCTTGTTGAGGACCAGGAGCGTGTCCTTCTCGTCGACGCCGAGGTCGGCGAGGACGCCGCGGACGGCCGCGATCTGTGCGTCGACCAGATCGCTCGAGGCGTCGGCGACATGGAGGAGGAGATCGGCCTGGCGAGTCTCCTCGAGCGTCGCCCGGAAGCTGGCGATCAGTCGGTGGGGAAGCTCGCGAATGAAGCCGACGGTGTCGGAGAGGAGGACCGGGCCCCAGCCGTCGAGCTTCCAACGGCGCGTGCGCGTGTCGAGGGTGGCGAAGAGCTTGTCGGCTGCCAGGACGTCGGCGCCCGTCAGCCGATTCAGCAGCGTGCTCTTGCCGGCATTGGTGTAGCCGACGAGGGAGACGGTCATGTGGTCCTGGCGGGCCTTCACCTGCCGCTCTTTCCGGCCGTGGATCTCGGCGACTTCGGCGCGGAGATCGTGGATCCGCTTCTCGACGAGCCGGCGATCGACCTCGAGCTGTTTCTCGCCCGGCCCACGCATGCCGATCCCCATCTTGAGACGCGACAGATGCGTCCACATCTGCTTGAGCCTCGGCAGCGAATACTCCAGCTGCGCCAGCTCCACCGCGAGGCGGGACTCATAGGTGCGGGCCCGCGCGGCGAAGATGTCGAGGATCACCTCGGAGCGGTCGAGGACCTTCGTCTTCAACTCCTCCTCGAGGTTGCGGGTCTGGGCCGGCGAGAGGTCGTTGTCGAAGATCACGACGTCGGCGTCGTGGTGGGCGACGAGCCCGGCCAGCTCCGTCACCTTCCCCTTGCCGAGGTAGGTCGTCTGATCGGGGCTCTCACGCCGCTGCGTCATCTCGGCGACGACCTCCGCCCCCGCCGATTCCGCCAGGCCACGGATCTCATCGAGCGGGTCGTGGGCGTCGACAGGGGCGTGGAGGAGCACGCCGACGACCACTGCCCGTTCACTCTGCACACTCTTGCTGCGGACCGTTGTCGTCATTCGTCATCCTCGGGGTCTTCGCCCAGGTTGGTGGCCAGGTAGCAACAGCTCTCCCAGCGGCGCGTGTCGAGGAGGCCATCGGCGACCCCGTCTTTCACCGCGCAGTTGGCTTCATGGCTGTGGGTGCAGTCGGGAAAGCGGCAGAGATTGGCCAGGGGGCGCAGATCGCGGAAGGCCGCCGGCACCTCGGCTGGCACGATGTCCCACAGTTGGAACTGCCGAACGCCCGGGGTGTCGACGAACGCCCCGCCGAGCCGGTGGGGGATGAGCCGCGCCGTCGTCGTCGTGTGGCGCCCCTTGTCGTTGTCGCGGCTCACCTCCGAGACAGGGAGGGCGAGATCGGGCTCGAGACGATTGAGCAGCGACGACTTGCCGACGCCGCTCTGGCCGACGACGGCACTGACGACGCCGCGGAGCTCGGCGCGGAGCCGCTCGAGCCCCATTCCGGTGACGATCGAGCAGAGCACGACCCGGTATCCCATCCGTGCGTAAACGCCCGCGAGCGGAACGAGGCTCGCCGTGGGGACGAGATCGGCCTTGTTGAGGCAGATCAAGGGGCGGATGCCGGCGCACTCCGCGGCGACGAGCATCCGGTCGATGAGCCCCGGCTTGAGGTGCGGCTGGGCGGCGCTGCCGACGATCACCACCTGATCGACATTGGCGACGATGACGTGACGGCGTCCGCGGCTGTTCCGCGCCAGTTCGTTGCGCCGCGGATCGACGGAATGGATCGTCGCGTCCTGCCGGATGCCGTCGGGGGCTGTCGTCGGGAGCGCGTGGGCGGAGAGATCGGTGACCGCCACCTGGCGCACCGTGACCCGGTCGCCGGCGACCACTGGATGCCGCTGGTCGATCGCCATCGTCCGCAGGACACGACGGGTGGTGCAGCGGACGACATGCCCGTCGTCCCGGCGGACGAAGCTCTCCAGCCCGTGGACATGGAGCACCTGCCCGCGCCAGCTGTCGATGGCGACGTCGGTGCCCGGCTCGATGACCGTCCGCTTGCGCGTCAGATCCCCCTTGCCGGAGAGGCGCTCGGAGGTCGCCATGTCGGCGAGGCCGTCGGGATCGTCACCGAGCGATCGCGTCAGGTTGCCATCGCGCCGCCGGACGGAGCGATTCTTGCGGAAGTCGATCCGTATCTTGCGGGGTTTCGCCATGCAGCCGATCAGGGGCGATCCCCACGCTTCCCCGCGGCGGGCGGGTCAGGGCGACGGCCGGCGGGCCCAGGGGCCGAGGAGAAGGTGGGTGCGCTGCGGCGCGATTCGAGCCCCGCGCTCTCCAGGAGGCTCTTCCCCCAGAGATTCACCGGGACACTGTCAGCCGGCGCCGCCACGGCGCCATTCTTCGAGGGCTCGTAGGTGATTTCGAAGTGATGGCGGGCCACGGTGAGCTTGTCGCCCGGATCGAGCCGCTTCTCGCTGACGCGCACCCCGTTGACCTTCGTGCCGTTGCTGCTGGCGAGATCTTTGATGAACCAATAGCCATCGACGAGCGTCAGCTCGCAATGGGACCCGGACACGTTCGGGAAACGGAGGACGATGTCCGCGCTTTCCCGCCGCCCCACAACGAGGACCGGCTTGAACAACGGAATCGGATCTCCGCCCCCTTGAGGGATCAGTTCGCCGTACATGGGTCTGGATACGTTCCTTCTTCGGCGGTGGTTCGCGCCGCAGGACGGGCAGACGACTCCAAAATCTACGCCCTTCCGGACGGATGGTCAAAAAGTCTTCGTCCCTCCGGGGTGGTATGGTTGGGGAACGGGTCCCGGGAGAGGGAACGGGGCGGAACGGATGGCCGCCGGTCGGGAGAGTCTACGTGGCGCTCGGAAGGGTTGCCGCGTGGGAACGCCCCGACGGGAGGAAAGTCCGGGCTCCACAGGGTGCGATGGTGGGTAACGCCCACCGGCCGCGAGGTCAGGGAAAGTGCCACAGAAAACAGACCGCCGGCGGGGAAACCCGTCGGTAAGGGTGAAACGGTGAGGTAAGAGCTCACCAGCGGACCGGGTGACCGGTCCGGCTCGGTAAACCCCATCGGGAGCAAGGCCAAGCAGGGGGGAGTCGGCCGCAAGGTCGCCACGGAACGGCCCGTTCCGTCCCACCCCCGGGTCGGCTGCCAGAGGCGCCGGGTAACCGGCGTCCTAGAGAAATGGTCATCACCGTGCCGCCTCCGGCGGTGCGGAACAAAACCCGGCTTACAGGTCCGCCCCGTTCCTCTCCCCGGCCCCGTTCCCCGCTGGCCGGCCATCATCCGGCCATCTCCTCCGAGGCGCTCCGGTCGGGCGCCAGGTCCTTCCGATCGTCCTCGTCGAGGATCTTGAGCAGTTTGGAGATGCAGAGGGTGTTGATGCTGACGCGCATGTCGTCCGCCTCCGCCTTGAGCGATTCATGGAGGGAGCGGGGCATCCGCACCGTCACCACCCGCTGGGCCTCCCGGCTGGCGGGGCGCTCGCGTTGCCGGTTGCGGAGGTCGTCGAGCATCTCCCGGATCCGGGCGTAGTGCGGTGAGCACTCGAAGTGGGAGAGAGCCGTGGCGCTGGGGAAGGAGCGGCGCACGATCCCCTCGACCCCCAGCACCTCGCGGAAGAAGACGACCCAGTCTGGCCCCATGGCGTGAAGCCGCTCAGCAACCTGGAGAACGGAGGTCGCCTGGGGATCGATCGACTCTGGGACGGTGGACTGGGCTTCGGACCTGCTCGCCATGTTTGGTGACCCTGCGGAACGCGCGGACGGGCCGGCAGGGCCCTCCGTGGGCCAACCGGTGACGTCATGCTGGCGCTGCGGTCAAGTCGCAGCAGCAAGTGACAGCAGGGAAACGACTTGCGTCAAATGAGCCGAGGTCGAGACATTTCTGCGCAGCACTGCACATCGGAGAGGCAGTGGGTGGGGTGCCACAAAAAGAGGCAGCTCGCCGGAGTCGCATTTCCCAACTGTCCGGGTTGTGAGGCCGAGGAAAAGGGGCTCAAGTCCAGCCTTCAGGCTGGCGGGGCATGGCGAAGGGCCCTGCGCTCGGCCCACCGGACGACGGCCGGGGTTGGGTCGAGGCCGGTGACCGAGGCGAGTCCCCGCCATCCCGGGACGGCGTTCACCTCGAGCACGAGGGGATCCCCGTCGGCGTCCGGAACGAGATCGACCCCAGCCACCTCCACCCCCAGAAGGGCCGAGGTCCGGCGGGCGAGATCGACCCAGCCCTGGGGGGGCTCGAAGGGCTCTCCGATCCCCCCCCGCGCGAGGTTCGTCCGCCAGTCGGTCGCCGACCGGCGCCGGATCGAGAACACCTCCTCCCCGACCAGCAGGATCCGCGCGTCCCAGCCGGCGTGCGGAATGAATTCCTGGAGGTAGGTGGCCGCCCCTTCCGGGGCCTCGGCGGCGGCTGCCAAGAGCGGGCGGAGCAGCGCCTCGGAGTCGATCCGTTCGATCCCCCGTCCGCACGACCCGAACAGCGGCTTCACGACGGCGTCGCCGCCGAGAGTCTCCCAGGCGCGGCGGATGCCATCTGGGTCCTGGGCCACGATCGTCCGCGGGACCCGGATCCCGGCCGCCGCGAGCCGGGCCAGGGAGAGGTATTTATCGATCGCCGTCTCGAGGGCCCGGGGGCTGTTGATCACCGGCGTGCCGCGCTCGGCGAGCCGGCCGAGGAGGTCCATCCGCAGAATCACCTCCTCGAGCCGGCCGGCCGGCATCCCGCGGACGATGACGGCGTCGGCGGCGTCGATCGTGTCGGGGAGGAAGATGTCCGTCCGGCATGGCTCGGGGAGCGACGTCGCCCGCTCCGCTTCCGCCCCAGCCGGCGCGACGAAGGCACCGAGCTGACGCCATTCCACCACCGAGACAGCGTGGCCGCGCGACTCCGCCACCGCGCGGATCCGCCCGACATGCCAGGCCCCCGGGGAACCGATCACCACCAGTCGCATTCCATCGGCCTCCGGCTCACCCCCCGCCGAACGACGTCCGCACCACATCCGCCATGATCGAGCCGGCCCGGTGGCGGACGCCGGTGTCGAGGTTGACCAGTTCGACGACGGCCGGCGCGAAGAGGGCGGGGTCGAGTTTGTAGAAGTCGTAGCCTGCCTCCTCAAACAAGCTCCGGAACGGTCGGCCATGCGAGGCCGATGCCCCGCTGACCATCGCGCTGGCGAGGTCGTCGAGGCCGGCGTCGGGCCCGGTCACCTCGAGCACGACCTGGCCACCGTAAAGGATGGCGTCGTTGGTGCGCCCGATCGACTCGAGGTCGTCGGGCGGGGCCGGCACCGGCGGCAGCGGCGCCCGACCGAGGCCGGCGCGGATCCGGGAGAGGTCGAAGTGGAGATCGTGGAGCTTGTGGAGCGCGGTCTCGAGTGACCGGGCGACGACCTGGAGCGTCCCGGCGGAGCTCGCGGTGCGCGCGACGAGCAGGAGAAGACGATCGGGGGAAACGCCCGCCTCGGTAGCCAGCCGCAGGCAGACGTCGTCAGGGGGAAGCTTTGATGATTCGAGGATGCCCACCGCGACGTCGGCACGCTCGCGAAGGCCGATGTCGTCATACAGATCCTCGCGACCGATCGCCGCCCGCAACGGGCCGCTCGCCATGGCGAAGTATTTCCCTTCCGACACCTTCCAGCCGGCGTACTGCGAGGCGAGGCAGGCGGCGATCGGCGCCAGGCTCTCCACGGCGACGATCGGCCAGGGACAGCGCCCCTGCCAGGGATCGGAGGCGGGGTGGATGCGACGGTGGTGGGGGGGCGTGCCCAGCGCCTCGAGCCACACCTCGCCGAGCCCGGCCAGCGCCGCGTGGGCGAGGAGCAGTCCGGCCTCGTCGCCACCGGCGGCCTTCACCCCGGCGTCAACAATCTGCACGCCGGCGCCGGTCCGGTGGTCGACCACCCCCAGCCGCGCGGCGTCGGCGAGCCCCTCCGCCACGATCTCGGCGGCCCGTACGTTCAGTCCTGTCGGCATGGAATCAGCCCTCGATGAAGGGCCGTTCCTTGGCCGGTGTCGTCGTGCCTGATCACGATCGTGATCGCGTTCTCCGCCGCAGGCACGTCGCGCCTCGCCGGAGCGGACATAATGTCGCCGGTCGTCGCGACGGGCAATCCCGGGGCTGTCGATCGCGGTCGGGATGGCGTCCGCGGCCCGTGACGGGCCTTCCTCTCTCCCAGCGGGAACACGCTCGTGGCCAGCCTGACCGTCGAGAACTACGTGAAGACGATCCACCTCATCGCCACCGCCCAGTCGGGGAGTCCGGTGACGACCGGTCAGGTCGCCACGGCGCTGGAGGTCTCGCCCGGCACGGTGACGAGCATGCTCAAGACCCTCGACGCGGCCCGTCTGGCAACGCACCGCCCCTATGAAGGAGTGGCGCTGACGAAGGCGGGACGGGTGTTGGCGCTGCGCGTCATCCGTCGCCACCGCCTCCTCGAGTTGTTCCTGCTGCGGACGCTCGACATGAGTTGGGACGAGGTCCACGACGAGGCCGAGCATCTCGAGCACGCCGTCAGCGATCTGCTCGTCGATCGGATCGATGCCTTCCTCGGCCATCCCGATGTCGATCCCCACGGCGACCCGATCCCCCCCGCCGACGGTGCCGATCCGGATGATGGGCAACCCCCGGCGAGGGTTCTGGCCGACAGCGCGGCCGGCGGGCGGTTCCGGCTGACGCGCGTCCTCGATCAGTCGGCCGGGTTCCTGCGCTCGCTCACCGACTCGGGGCTCGTTCTCGGCGTCGAGGGGGAGGTCGTACGGCCCCCCGACGGCGCCGGCCTGATGACCGTGAAGATCGGCGCTCGGACGATCACGCTCTCGACCGAGGCCGCGACGAAGCTTGTTGTGGCAGAGGGATGATTCGGCCGCCGCGAATCAACGGCTGACGCGACTCAGCGCCGATCACGGGCCCGTCCGCTCCCAGACGCCCTCCTGCCCAGCGCACTCGTCGACGGCGACGACGATCTTCCCGGGGAGTGGCATGCCAGCCGCCGCCAGGGCCGCGGTCAGCTCGTCGCCGATCCACGCGGCGATCCACTCGGCGGTGGTATTGGCCAGTGGCAGGAGGACGCACTCGTCGGCGGGGAACACCCAGCGGCGCCGTTGGAAGCGCACCGTCATCTCGGGAAGCCCGCCCGGCCCGATCGCCTCGCTCACCTCTAGGAGCCGATTGCGGGTCGGCAGGAGCATATGGTGGTCGAGGCGGGCGACGATCCGGGTGAGCGTGTCGCGAAGAAGGATGAAGTCGACCACCATCCCGTGGGCATCCGGGGTGCCGTCGACCTCCACCGCCACGGTCCAATTGTGGCCATGGACCGGTTCGCAGAGGGTGTCGGTGAGGGTGATGAAATGCCCGGAGCAGAAGACATGCACTGCCTTGCGGAGCCGGACGGAAAAGCGTTCCATGCTGCGTTCACCCGCGAGCGTCGTGGGAAAGTCGATCGTGGCCTGTCGCCGAGCCGGCTTCGCGGAGCATCGTGTCGCCGATCGGGAGTCGTCCGTCACGGAGAAGAATGTACAGCGCGGCGGCGCACAGGTCGGCCGTCGTGCCGGGATTGATGCGACGGGGGTGCCGCAGTGATCGATCGAGGTCCGCGGCGGCCTCACGCCACGATTCCCCCGGTCGGCCGACGACCGCCGCGGCCCGGCGCGAAACCTCGGCGGCCACCTCCGGGCCGTGGCGGCGGGCGATGAGCGTGTCGGGCTCACGGGCCAGTTGCAACAGGAAGGCGCGCACGATTCCCTCCCCGAGCGGCCGGCCCGCGCCGAATTGCGTGAGGAGATCGGCGACCAATCCCTCCTCGAGCGGCCCCCAGCCTTCGGTCCACAGCCGGGCGATCCGGTCGTGGGGTGCTGCCGCGGCCATCGCCGCAAGGAGATCGTCCGGTGCCGGCCCCGCCAGATCCCAGCGGCCGCGCCGCCCCATCCCCCCCGGGGCCGCAAGTGTGATCGCTTCCCAGGTGTCGGCGGCATCTTGCGGCGTCAGCCGGGCAAGGACCGCGGCGACGGCGTCGGGGCGGAACGGTCGGCCAGCCTCCTCACCGGGCACGCTCGCCAGCGGTGCAATGGCGAGGATGATGCCGAGATTGGCATTCGATCGCGTCACGCGGCGCGACGCCGACACCGCCGCGAGGATCGTCCGCCCCAGGGGCTGCGACGGCGCGGCCTCGATCGCCGGCGCGATCGCCCGCCCGGCGGCGACCAATTCGGCATGGTCGAGATCGGGAAACGACGCCCCTGGATGGACATTCCCCGGCTTCTGGGCGGTCGCCTCGAGTCGACAGGCCGCGGCGACGCACCACCCCCGAGTCCCCGGCCGGGAATGAAGGGCTTCCTTGAAGAGAGGCTCCGACGACGGATCGAGAGGGGCGCTTGGCGGCATGGCGGTCGGTATCGGCGTCAGGGCCCCGGGCCGTTTCCGGTGGGGCAGCAGTCTTTGTGAGGATGGGGCGAGGATCGGGAGGCGATTGGCCCGGGATGGGTAAACTCGCTGCGGCAGCCATGCCGTCCTCGTCGATGCCCGTTCGCCGGACAAGACTTCTTCTTTTATCACTTTTTCCGTTCGAAGCGGACGAACCCACCAGACCGGAGCAAGCCCCACGCCATGCCAAAATCTGACGATCCGGCCGGCATCACCGACACCCCCGAGTGCTTCATCAACCGGGAGTTGAGCTGGCTCGACTTCAATCTCCGCGTCCTCGAGGAGGCCGAGAACGTCGCCAATCCCCTCATGGAACGGCTGAAGTTCCTCGCCATCTTCAGCTCGAACCTCGACGAGTTTTTCATGGTGCGCGTCTCGGGGGTGCGCGAGCAGGCGTTCGGCGAGAGCGCCCCGCAGGACACGCCCCCTGACGGCACCGGCCCGCTGGAACAGCTCCGCCGGATCGCCGACCGCACCCAGGAACTTGTCGCCCGGCAATACCGCTGCCTCCAGGAGAGCATCGCCCCGGCGATGGTCGCCGAGGGCTTCAAGCTCGTGCGCTACGGTGACCTTGACGAGCAGCAGTTGACGCGTGTTGAACGATTCTTCAACGAGCGGGCGCTGCCGATCCTCACGCCGATGGCGGTCGATCCGGCCCATCCCTCGCCGCGCTACCACAACCGCGGGCTCTACATCGGCGCCCAACTCGAACAGGAGAAGGGGCTCGGGCCCAAGCGGTTGTTTGCCGTCGTCCAGGTGCCGCAGGTCCTGCCGCGGTTTGTGAATGTCGGCTGCGACATCCCCGGCCAGCACCGTTTCGTCCTCCTCGAGGATCTCGTCGCGGCCCGGCTCTCCCAGCTCTTCGGTGGATTCACCGTCCTCTCCTGGACGACCTTCCGGATTACGCGAGACAGCGATCTTGAGCTCCTCGAGCAGGAGTCGGACGACATGCTGAAGCTCATCGAGGAGCGGCTCAAGGCGCGCCAGCGCGGGCAGGCGGTGCGGATCGAGGTCTCGGCGCGGTCGGCGGACGATTCGGTGGCGCGGACGATCATCGATGACGAAGAGCTCCACGACGGGCGTGGCGAAAGCTACGGCGAGGTCTACCGGATCGAGGGTCCGCTCGACCTCACCTGCCTGTGGGAGCTCCACAAGCTCCCCGGCTACCCACTCCTCCACGACCCGCCGCTCACGCCGCGGATGCCGCGGGGCCTGCAACGCGGAGACGACCTGTTCGCCGAGATCGCCTCGCACGACGTCCTCCTCCACCATCCCTATGAATCGTTCGACCCGGTGGTCGAGTTCGTCACCCGTGCCGCCACCGATCCGCGCGTCCTCGCCATCAAGCAAACGCTCTACCGCACCTCCGGCGATTCACCGATCTCCCGAGCGCTGATCGCCGCGGCGGAGTCGGGGAAACATGTCACGGCGCTGGTCGAGCTCAAGGCCCGGTTTGACGAGGCGAACAACGTCAGCTGGGCGCGGCAAATGGAGCGTGCTGGGGTCCATGTTGTGTTTGGGTTCCTCGATCTCAAGACCCACTGCAAGCTCTCGATGGTGGTCCGCAACGAGGGGCACGGACTGCGACGTTACGTTCACCTCGGCACCGGCAACTACAACCCGACGACCGCCCTGCTCTACACCGACCTCGGCCTGTTCACCGCCGACGAGCAGATCGCCGAGGATGCCTCGGCGGTCTTCAATCTCCTTACCGGCTACTCGCAGGGGCACCGCTGGCGGAAGCTGATCGTCGCCCCCAACGACCTCCACCGGCGGACGATCGAGCTGATCGACGAGCAGACCGAGAGGGCCCGCTCCGGCCGGCCGTCGCGGATCTTCGCCAAGCTCAATTCGCTGGTTGATCCGCATGTCATCGAGGCTCTCTACCGGGCCAGCCGGGCCGGCGTGCCGATCGACATCGTTCCCCGCGGCATCTGTTCGCTGCGGGCCGGGGTGCCGGGGTTGAGCGAGACGATCCGCGTCCGGAGCATCATCGACCGGTTCCTCGAACATAGCCGGATCTACATCTTCGGCCCCGACGAAGATGCGAAGGTCTACATCTCGAGCGCCGACTGGATGCCAAGGAATTTCTTCCGCAGGGTCGAGTTGATGGTGCCGATCGAGACGCCGGCGCTGGTCACGCGGATCCTCCGCGAGATCATCCCGGTCTATCTTGCCGACAACACCCGGGCCCGCGTCATGACGCCCGATGGGAGCTTCCGGCTCATCCAGCCGGCGCCAGGCGAACCGGCGGTGCGCTGCCAGGCGTACTTCCTCGACGAAAAGGGGGAGCCTCCTGTCCCTTCCGATCTGGCGCGGGGGGCTGGGAACGCCGGAGGGGGGACCGGCACCGCGCGGCGGCCCAGGCGTCCCGGACGGAGGTGACCCGGTCGCGCCGCCGCCCGGCGCCCCTACCTTGAAGCGCCTCCCGCCGCATTCGTAAAATCCTAGGCAAGACCCGCATTCTGACGGGCTGACCAGCGACGATCACCCGAGGTGGCGGAGCCTGATGGCTGACGATCATTACCAGACGCTCGGGGTGCCGCGGACGGCATCGGCCGAGGAGATCCGCAAGGCCTACCGTGAGCTAGCGCGGAAGTACCACCCCGATCTCCATCCGGACGACAACGCCGCGAAGGAGAAGTTCAAGAAGGTGCAGACGGCCTTCGACACGCTCAACGACTCGAGCAAGCGCGAGATGTACGACCGCTACGGCAGCGCCTTCGAGGGCGTCGGAGCGGGTGGCGCCGGGCCGCGCGGTGGATGGAGCGGTGGTCGGGGGCCGGTCGGTGGGGGAGGCGGAGCCTCGCCGTTCGGCGGCGGGGAGATCGATCTCGAGAGCCTTTTCGGCGGCGCTGGCGGCGGCTTCGGCGATCTGTTCGGCGCTGGGGGAGGGAAAACGCGCTCCCGGCGGAAGGCCGTTCAGGAACCGGGCGAAGATATCACCACGCGGATCGAGATTCCCTTCCGGCTCGCCATCGACGGCGGCAAAACCGATGTCCGGCTCGAGCGTGATGCCGGCAAGGAGACGATCAGCGTCACGATCCCGCAGGGCGTTCCCGACGGCGCGCGGATGCGCCTCCGGGGGCAGGGGATGCCGGGGCGCGGTGGTGGTCCCGCCGGCGACCTGCTCCTCGAAGTCGGGATCGAACCGCATCCCGTCTACCGGCGCGACGGCGACACGCTCGAAGTGACGCTCCCAGTGAGCCTCTCGGAAGCGGTGGAAGGGGGGAAGGTCGATCTGCCCACTCCGTGGGGCACGATCAGCCTGCGGATCCCGCCGATGACCAGCGGCGGACGGAAACTGCGGGCCGCCGGGATGGGGGTCCGGCATGCCAACGGCGCCAAGGGGGACCTGATCGCGGAGGTGCAGATTGTCCTCCCCATCAACACCCTCGCTCCCGATGTTGCCAAGAATCTCCTCGGGGCCGCGAAGGCCGCAGAAGAGGGGGCTCCCCCGCCGCGCCCTGGGCTGACGTGGTGAGCGACGGTGGGGAGGGGTTCCCGAGGGCATGCCGCCTCCTGCGGCCGTCGGAGTTTGACCGCGTGTACCGCTTCCGGCGGAGTGCTGCCGAAGGAGCGCTCGTGCTCTACGCCTGCCCGCGCCCGGCCTCCTCTGCCGATGGCGCCCCGCCGTTGCCAGCGCGACTCGGGCTCTCGGTGTCGCGCCGGATCGGCAATGCCGTCGTGCGCAATGCCTGGAAGCGCCGGCTGCGGGAGGCGTTTCGCGTGGCCCGCCGAAAAATCCCCGCCGGTCACGACTACCTCGTCGTCGTCCGCTCCGGTGCGCCCCCCGGCGGGGCTGATGGAGCGGCGAAGATCGAAGGCATGCTCGTTGCACTCGCCGCCCGGATCGTGTCGCGACCGGCGTACCGGGATGCCGACGTTCCCTCGGTCCTTCCCACGAAGCCCCGCCACCGATGAGAGCTTCGTGGAC
>CALQRA010000024.1 GCA_943332855.1 Candidatus Kuenenia stuttgartensis | reverse complement strand
GCTTGGGGCGCTTGGCCGAGAGCGGGGGGGAGCTGGTCCGACAGGCGATGCGCAACCCCGAGTTCGAGGCCGGCACGCTCGAGGAGCTCGCCGAGCATGTCAAGGCGATGGAGGAGATGGCCGCCACGCGGATGCCGGGCGTCGGCGAGTTGCTCCAAGCCGCGGCGGAGGCCCCGAAGGGGAATGCCGCCGGTCACGGGAGCGCCCAGCCGCCGCGCCCGGAAAATCAGGGCAAGCCTGGGGAAGGAAACGGGGAGGCTGGCCCCCAGGATCAGGCTCCGCCGCAGCGCGTTGGCGAGGATCGCGGCGAAGGGGGAAAGCCTTCGGCCGGAGGATCGAAGGATCCAGCGGCGCTTCCCCCGGCGCCGCAGATCGTTGATGGCGAGGGATCGGCGCCGCGCGATCGCGAGGAGCCCGCGAAGGAGTCCGCGGCGGGCGGCGGAGGGGAGAGCACGCTCGGCTTGCCGACGACGACCGTCGGCGCCTTTCCCGGCGGTCCCTCTCCGGGCGGGAAAGGCGCGGGGGGAAAGCCGACCCAACAGCCGCTCCTGGCGGCGGCGGTCGAGAAGCAGCGGCAGCTCATCGACGATTTCGCCGCCATCGCCCGCCAACTGGCCGACGTGATGGCGAGGCTCGAGGGCACGACGTTCGTGAAGCGGCTCAAGGCGGCCTCCCGGAATGAATTGAAAGTCGGACAAGGGCTGTCGGCCGTCGTCGCCGACGCGTTCGGTCGTCCCCGCAACCTTGCCGGCGATGACAACGTGGTGAGAAAAGTCGAGACGGCCACGCGGGGCAACGACCAGGTGGGGGAGCGGATGTCGGTCCTCATGGATGACCTCGACGCCTATGCCGAGCGTCGTCCGCAGCCGGCGCTCCGCACGGTGCTCGATCAGATGAAGGATCTCGACGTCCTCGGCAGCCTCCGCCAGCTCTCCTCCGAGATCCCAGAGGAGACCGGCCTGTCGATTGCCCGATCGGAGTTTTGGTCTGACACCTTCGACCGCTGGGCCGACGAGCTCGTCCCCCCACCGAAGGATTCCCAGGGGGGCTCCGGAAAGAGTCCCCCGGCCGAGAGCCTGCCACCGGAGATCGTCCTCGAGGCGATGCAGATCCTCGAGGCCGAGACGAATCTACGGGAGGAGACGCGCGTCGCCCAACAGCGCCGCACCGGCCTTGAGTCGGACGCCTTCAGGCCCCTGGCCGACCGGCTCGCCGAGACGCAAGCGACACTGGCCCGCCGTGTCGGCGCGATGATCGACAAGCTCGCCGACATGCCCGACGGCCCGGTGCGGTTTGACGAGGCTATTCAAGGGATGGAGCGGGGGCTGCTGCCGGCGGCCGACAAGCCACCGCGCTTTGCTCGGGAGATCCGCCTCTTTCAGGCGGTCGAGGGGGTGATGGACGAAGCGACGGGCATCCTCGCCAGCTCCGAGACCGGCCGCCTCGCGATCGCCGCTGAGACCGAGGCGATCGAGCTTCTCCTCCAGTCGCAGTTCGGCGGCGGTGGTGGTGGCGGCGGAGGGGGCGGCAACAGCCCGGGGGGCGGCGCCGGCGGCTCGACGCGCGACTCCGCGCTCGCCCGATTGGGCGACGGGGTCAATGCCCGTGCGCGGTTGGAAGCGCCGGAGGAGGATCAGGCGGTGGGGCGGAGCGGCCGGGTGCTGCCGGAGGAGTTTCGCGATGGGCTCGATGCCTACTTCAATGCCTTTGAACGGGGCCGGCAAGGGCCGGGAGCGACGCCATGAGAGTCCTTTCACGGGGGAGCGGAAATCGCAGGGACGACGCGGCCCATCGGCCAGGCGCATCGCTGCGCTGCCTGGGCTTGATCGCCGCGATCACTGTTGGGAGCGGCCGAGCGGAGGGGCAGGTGGCCATCGAGGTCGACGTGGCCCCGGCCGAGGCTGCTGCGGCCGACACCACAGCGCCTGCCGCGCCCGAGGATCACACTCCGGCAGTGCCGGCGGCCGAGGAAGCGGCCCTGACGCCTGAGGCGGCGGCCAGGCAGCAGATCGAGCAGATGGCCGCGCAGTACGAGCCGATGCTCATGCGGCTGCTCCAAGACGACCTCGAACTCCTGCGCACGCTCCATGGCGACCTCCCCGTCGAGGCAAGGCGGGCGATCGTCGCGGCTGGCGAGGAGGCCGTGAAGAAGGGGGCACTCGCCTTCAGTGAGGCGATGAACACCCCACACGTGGTGCCCGCCCCTCCTCAAGGTGTGGCCGGCGGATTCTTCGGTGCCGTCGGCAGGGCGTTCGGGCTGCCGATCCCCGAGGAGCCTGCGAGGAGGGCCGAAGGGGCAGAGAAAGCTGAAGCCAGAAAGAAGCTGATCGATCCCTGTCAACTCGTCAGCGACGCCGTGGCCGCGAGCCTCGTCGAGCAGATCGGAGAGGAGCATGGAGCCGATTTTCGCGATCAGCTCTCGAGACGGGAGAAGCGCAGTCGGGCGGCGACCGTACGCCGCCTCGTCGGCATCTTGGACGACGAGTTGTTCCTCTCCGCCAAGCAGCGGGAGGCGATCGAGGCCGCGATCGGTGAGAAGTGGAACGAAGGGCTGGCGATGGCCCTCGATCACCAGATGGAGATCAACGGCCGCAAGATCTATCCCGGGCTGCCGTACGAGCGCGTGCTTCCCCATCTCACCCCGGCGCAGCAATCGAAGCTGGGCGACGGAGAGCAGAGCCGGGAGATCTTCGGTTCGAATCGGCAGGGAAGGTTGCAGTCGAAGTTTTTCAGACGCGCAAACCTCGCCCAGCAGGCGGAGCGGGATCCATGGTGGTTCGAATGATGCCCTCGACGACCGCGATTTCGCAGGCTGGAGCGTGGCGCATGGCGCTGGTGGTCGTGTCACTCCTGGGAGCCCTCCTTGCCGGTCGGCCGCTCCAGGGGAGCGATGACACGGTCGGCGAAGAGAAGGAAGCCCAGCAGCAGCAAAACCAGTTCCAAACCATCGCGCTTGATCAGCAGATGCAACAGATGCTCGGGGACGGGAGCGGTCGCGGGATTGAGGTTGTGCGCACCAAAGCGATGGCGCATCTGGAGCTCGAGATCGACAGCCTCGACGAAGCCTGTGCCTTGAGCGATGCCCAGCGCGACAAGCTCACCCTCGCCGCCCGCCTCGAAGCGGCCGCGGCGATGCAGCTCTTTGAGGCTTTTCAGCGTCGGTATTCGGGGCGCACCGTCGACTTCCAGACGCGGGAGGGGCAGGAGACGTGGCAGCAGTTCCATCGGGAGCTCAACGAAATCCAGCGGGCCACGTCCCGCTCCGGCAGGGCGCGGCATCTCCCCGGCAGGATCGTCGGAAGTCTGCTTGACGACCGCCAGCGAGACGCGTGGAGGGCGGAAGCGACCTCGCGCCGGGCCTCCCAATGGCGGCGGCACATGGACGGGGGGCTTGCGATGCTCGAGTCCTCTGTCGGAATGACCGACCGGCAGCACGAGGCGATCGTCGCGTTGCTCCTGGAGGATCCACCGCGGATCGACATGGGGAGGGCCCGGGAAATGTTCGGCGACAACAATCCTTTCCTGTGTTGGTATGCGCTGTCGCGGCTCGATCAGGACCGGCTCGAGGCGATCTTCGACGCCCGCCAGTGGAAGAGAGTCGGCAACATCGTCAGGCAGGGGGAGCAGTGGCAGCCCCAGATCGACACTCTGAAACTGACCGAGGAGTGAGGGAATGGATCGATCCATGGGGATGCTGAACAGGGCGCTGAGGATCGCCGTCCGGCTTGCGGCCGTGGCAGTCGTCGCCGCGCCGGTCGCGGCCTTGGCGCAGGCTCCGTCGATCCGCAGCGGCGACCCGGTGCCGCGCGATGTCCGGGAGATCTACGACGCCGGCTGCCGGTATCTTGCCCGCACCCAGGATCCTTCCGGCACCTGGAAAGACAGCCAGGAGGGGCCCGGGGTGACCGGGATGGCGATGATGGTCCTCCTGGCGTCGGGGGAGGATCCGAACCACGGCGCGTATGCCACGAACATCCGCCGGGCCCTTCGCAGCATCATCCGCTCGCAGGATCAAAGCACCGGGTTTTATGGCGGGAACGCCGGGATGGGACATTCGAGCATGTACCAACACGGCTTCGCGATGCTGGCGATGGCCGAGGCCTACGGCACCGTCGACGATCGGCGACTCTGGTCGGAGGAGGAGGGGAATGGCAAGGGACTGTCGACGGGCGCATCGCTCGAACTGGCCGTCAAGCTTGCCGTGACGTCGGCGAAGAAAAATCCTGTCGGGGCGTGGCGCTATTCCCCCGACGCCACCGACCACGACACCTCCGTCAGTGGCGCGATCCTCATGGGGCTGCTCGGAGCGAGGAACGCCGGGATCGAGGTGCCCGACGCGACGATCGACCGGGCGATCGACTACTTCGCCTCGATGACTGGCCCCGACGGCCGAATCGGCTATGCGAGCCCCGGTGGAGGGAGCGACGCGACGACCTCGATCGGCACGCTCGTGATGGCGATCGCGCGCCGCAAGGAAATGCCGCAATTTGCCAAAGCGGCCGACGCGATCAAGCAGTCCAGTCAGGGGGGGCGGAACGATGGCGGGTATCCCAACTACACCCGCTATTACCGCGCCCAGGCGCTGTTCCAGGCTGACGTCGATGCCTGGAAAGCATGGAACAGCCAACTCGTCAGCGAGCTCAAGGCCCAGCGTCGCCCCGACGGTGGGCTCGTGGCGGGGGCCAACGGCATGGATGGTGGCGAGTTTGCCGGCACGTCGCTCTCGCTTCTCGCCCTCGCCGTCAATTTCCGGTTTCTCCCCATCTACGAGCGTTGAGCAGCCGGCCGCTCCTGCCAGGAATCTTCCCATGCCCCTTTCCTTCTGTTTCCGCCGATTGCGTTGCCGGGCGTCGACAGGCTCAGGCATCGTGTGGGGGGCGCTTGTCGCCGTGGCGCTCCTGGCGGGAGGCGCCCGTTTCGCTCGGGCAGCCGACGCCGATGGGCCGACCGCGGTGCTCGCGTTGCCGGGGGGCACGCTTCCCGGTCGGCTCGTCGAGTCTCCGCCTGCCGCCGAGGGGGCTAGCCCCACGATCCGCTGGCAGTCTCCCGACTTCGCTGGGCCTTTCGAGTTCCCGCTCGATCGGGTCGGCAAGATCTCATTCGATCGGCAGCCGGGGGCGCCCATCCTCAGGGGGGCGGGCCATTGGAAGTTCGAATTGTCCGACGGTGATCTCGTCGTCGGACGCCTCGAATCGATCGACGCTTTCAACGTCGTGATCTCGATCGGGCCGGCCGAGGCGCCGGTGCGCATCGAGCTTGAGCGGGAGAGAGTGCGGCGAATCTCCACCGCCGTGGCGCCCTCGACGTATGTCTGGAACGGCGGGCTCGACCACTGCCAGACATCAGCCGCGAGCCACTGGCGGAAGCGAGCCGGCGGGCTGGCCAGCACGACCTCAGGCGCCATGCTCCGCATCGATGGCGGCGAAGGGGATCGGATGCGATACGACCTTGCTCTTGCCTGGGACGAGCCGCCGCGCGTGCGCCTCGGCTTTGGCGAGTTCCGCGCGAAGTCGAACGTCAACGGCGACGTCGGCGCGGGCTACCGGATCGAGCTGACTGCGGAAGGGCTGATCGTCGTCCGCGACGAGGCCCGCCCGGATGGAACAGGGGTGGCCGATCTGGCGCCGTGTGGGGACCTGCCTGAGAAGGGGCTGATGCTCTCCGTTTTCATCGATCGGCAGGCGGGCCGGATCGTTATCGTGCGGCCTGGAGAGAAGGCTCCGCTCTGCGATCTGTCGATCGAGCCTCTTCCGGTCGCTCCGGTGAGAGCCTTCCCCGAACAGACGGGGCAGGTGGAGGGGCACGGGGAGGGTCTTCAGGTAGATGTCCTGTCGGGAGCGGTGGTGCTCGAAAGGCTCCGGATCTCTCCGTGGAACGGAGGCGAAACGCTGCCCGATGAGGATCGGCCGGCTGCGGTGGAGCTCAACGACGGCCGAGTGATCGCGGGGAACGTGACGGGACTGTCGAACGACGGACGGTCCCTCGTGGTTGTCCCTGGAGAAGCGGCTGGATCGGCACCGCAAAACGTGATCCTCGGGACGGTGGCGGCGATCCTCTTCCCCGCGGCGGCTGCCCCGCCGGCCGGCGAAGAAAGCGCGTCGCCCCGCCGCGTGCGGGTCAGCGATCGCTATGGCTCGAGCCTGACTGGAGAACTCGTCGGCGTCGCGGGGGGAAACGTCTCGATCAAGTATGCGGCGATGGCAGCGCCGGTGAGCCTGCCGATCGGATTCCTCGACGGGATCGGGGCGATCGCGTTGGCCGCCGAAGATCCTGTCCTTCCCGGCCGTGTCGGCCGGCTCGAGTTGGAAAACGCGGTGCACGACGGCTGTCTGGTGCCCGTCCCCGCCGATGGGGCCGCAGCCGGCTGGGGAGCGATCGGCTGGCTGCCACGGGGGAGCCTGATTGCGGCCCCCTTCGCGCCGGCAGCCGACGGGAGCGCTCCGCAAACCACGATCCGCTACGACGAATCGTCACCCAACGACAGCGATGACGACCAGAACGGCTGGATCGGGGTAACCATCGGCACGGTCGACGGCAAGGCGACGATCACAGAAGTGATCCCGGGGGGACCAGTCCACCAATCCATCGGTCTCGTTGCCCCGGTTCACCTCCGCGCCGTTGCACCCCGGGGGGATGGCGTGTTTGTCGCCACCGAGGGATTGCCGATCGAGGACGTCATGTCTCTCGTCCAGGGGCGGGCCGGCACCGAGGTGCAGCTCCAAGTCTCGGAGGGGACAATCTGGACCCGCCGCAATCTGAACCTCGAACGCGGCCTGCATCCGATCTGGGGACGGGATCGGAAGCGGCTCCGCGAGGTGCTCGCGGCCCAGGAGTGGCTCCTGGCACGGGAGACGAGGCGGGGAGGGGAGACGGAATCTGATCGATTCCGATCGATCGTGATCCTCGAGACGGGGGAATCGGTCAACGGTTTCGTCGAATCGATCGACGAAGGGGGGGTCCGGCTACTGCGGAAGGGGGCCGATCCGGTCACGATTCCCCCGGGCGAGATCAAGGCCGTGGAACTCGCGCCGCAGCTGGGCGTGCTGGTTTCGCCGGAGAAGTTCCGCAGCTTGACGACGCTCCCCCGCTCGCAGCGATTTCTCCCTCCGACCCATCTTGTCCGCTCGATGCAGGGGGATTACCTGCGCGGCCGGCTCGTGGCGATGGATGGGAAAAGTCTGCGGATCGCGGTCGATGCCGATCCGCGCGGCAAGCCGCTCTCGATCTCGCGTCAGGAAGTGGCGCGAGTGATCTGGCTCCACCCCGAATCCCTCGACGACGCCTGGCATCCGCTCGCGGCACCCCCGGCGCCAGGGCTGCCGGTCGAAGCGGTTGCCGGCAGCGGCGAGCGGCTGCGGATGGCGGCGACCGGCATCGAGGGGAGCGTTCTTATCGGCTCCCACGCGATCCTCGGGCCCAGCCGGATCGACCTCGACTCGATCGATCGGCTCCTCATCGGCGGGGTGCTCGAGGAGACGCCAAAACTTCCCCCCTACGCCCAATGGCAATTGCAGCCGGCGGCCGAACCGAGGAATCTTCCCCCGAAGAAGCCGACAAAGCCCTGACGAGAAGCCGCATGGGTCCTAGGCCGCCTCGAGCCTCACTCCGGCCGGCGCCGATCCATCGGCCGCGCCGCGTCGGCCTCGAAATCGGTGATCAGGAATTGGCCTTCCTGCTTGCGGAGATCGACCTTGAGATCGATGAGCGCCGAGAGCGGTCCGCTAGCACCACCAGCGCCGCGGGCGTCGCCGCGGGTGTGGATGAGCATCTCGGCCCGGGCCAGGCGGGCCTCGGCCGGCCCCCGAAGCGTGACATCGAGGCGCGTGATCCGCACCTCCTCGGGGCGAAACTCCCGCAGGGCCCGCTCCGCTTCGGATCGCAGCGGCGACAGCGCCGGATCGAGGGCGGCGAGAATCGTGGATGTGTCCCCCGTTTCGGCGGCGCGTGCCAGCCTCGGAAAGAGGATCTCGATCTGCTCCCGATCGGTGACCACGAGCCAGTCGGCAAGCAGGCAGCCGACGCCGCCGACGAGCGCGGCGGCCATCGCCACGAGGAACGCCCGCTGCCCGGCCTGCGACCAGAGGAGGAGGGAAACGACCGCGACGACGGCGCAGCCGATCGCCCACGGCCAGGCATCGTGGAATGGCATCATGATCTCGGCTCCCTGCGGGCTTTCCCACTCCAAAGATCATTGTAGCGGCCGGAGAAAAGGGGCCCTCAAGGGCATCGTCAGAAACCTGGGACAAAGCAACACCTCTTCTGTAAATCGCTGTTTTCAGAGGTGGGTCATCTGGCTTCCATGTTCAGGTAGGCACGTTCAGTTTCCCAGTCGTCACTGATTTCGGAGAGGACCGCGGAGGCGAGCCGGAGGAGAGAGGCCTCATTTGGGAAGAGTGTTGCGACGCGGGTGCGTCGTTTGATCTCCCTGTTGAGCCGCTCGAGGCTGTTGGTGGTGCGGAGCCGCCGCCGGTGCTGACGCCCTGCACATGCATTTCGGCCATGGCAAGGATCATCGCCCTCTCACTACGAACGCCCCGGTCGAGAGCCTTGGGATAGAACGGCCGACCGTTCTCGTCGCGGTAGCCGCGGGTCTGTGGGACCCGCAATTCGAGCTGCCCGACGCGGGTGTTCGTCGTCTTGGGCTTGAATCCGTTTGCGTACCCTTGACGATCGGCCCGCTACGAGACTCGGCTTTCAGCACCTGCTCCCGCTCGATCAACGTGTCTCGGTTCATGAGGGTGGTGAAAGCAGCGGCCATGGCTTCAGTGCCATGCTCGATCGCAAGCTCCACGAGGCTACGCATCGCTGAACGTTCGTTTTGGTGGGTCATCGCAGGTATTCCTTTCTTGGGGAGTAAGCACTTCCAAGAAACCCTCGATGGCCCACCTCTTCAAGTCGCGGCCCGGATGGGGCCTGCCCTCAGTTCGCTACGCTCGACTCGGGCAGGCCCCTACCGGTGATTTACAGAAGGAATGTTGCACTACCGCCGACAAGCCCCGGCGCCGAACGACATCGTCTGTCTCTTCCAGAACTTTTACGGCATCGATCTGGCAAGCGTCGCCATCGACCGGGCCGCCGATCGGATCCTCTTCGAGCGCTGCCATGCGCCGCGGCGCTGGCCGTTTACCTGGAACGAGCGCTCCTATGCCTGTGGAGTGTCGGAGATCGAGGGATTCGTCCTCCCGAGGAGAACGTCCGGCGACCCGAAGGACCGGCTCTACCCTCTTGTCGTGATCACGCCCCGGGGGCGGGCCGAGATTCCCGCCGACGCTGACTCAGTCGCGGCCCTGGTCACGTTCCTCGAGTCTCGCTTCGAGCCGCAGCCCCGCGCCGTCGTCGACGGGCCCGACAGCTTGAACGCCGTCGTCGGGGGGGCGTGCGTGGGGATGGCAGCCGGGGTGGCAAGCGCCCTCACGGCCAAAGTCTCGGATGCCACGTTCGCCTGGTGGTTCATCGGCGGCGCCTTCGCCGGGGCATTTCTCACCCGGACCGTGCTCAACCTCGCCGATCGGCTGTTTGGCATCGACCTGGGCGGCCCGATCGGTGGGGCGGTCAAGGGCGCCTTGATTGCCGGGCAGGGCACTTTACCCCTCTTGATATTCACCTTGCAGGGCTGGGAGTGGGCCTGGGGTTGGCTCCTTCCACTGGCGATTTCCGTCGGGGCCCTCCTCGGAACCGTATGGGGCACGCGTCGATCGGGGATCGCAACGTCTTCCATGGGCCTCCCTCTGGCCACCTTCGCGGAGCGCGTCGGCTCGCTCACCGGCAGCGAAGGCGCGTCGCGCGGCCGCGAGCGGATCGCCACCCTCCTGGCGGCCCAGTGGACGCGGCGCGGTGCCGATCCGCAGGCCTACGTCGGCGACCTCCTCTACGAGGCCGTCCGCGCGGCCCATGCCGACCAGCGCGGCGGGGCCTGGCAGCCGGAGGTGGATGTTTTCGACGGCGAGGTGCGGGTCGGATGCACGTGGGAGCCCGGCGGACCGGCCGGGCACACGGCTGACGAGCCAGCAGCGACGAAGGAGCTCCTGCAGGGCGTGGCCGATTTCGCTTCCGTGCTCGGGCAGTCCCCCCAGCCACCCTGGAGGCTCGACGTGGAGTTCGAGGCACCGGCTGGCGTCGCGGCCCTGCTCGGATCGATCCATCCCGATCCCCATGTCTGCCGGAAGGTGGGTATCGATCGCACCGGGGGGTTCTCCATCCGAATCCGCGCCGTGCCCCCGTCCCCCGCCGCGCAGCCTCTCCCTCCGTTGGCCGAGGTCCTCCGGGCGGAATCCACCCGCGACGCGGTCGGGAGCGAGGACACCGACGAGAAGCGTCTGCAGGCCCCGACGACCTCATGAGAACAGCGAGGCAGTGTCATCGGCGCTGCGGTGAAAGAAAACCATCGATCCTGGACGACAGTGCTGCCATCGCTCCGTAGGCTACGAACACGGACGCTCCTGTCGGAACGCCCTCATGCAGTTGCCAGCCCTTCGAGGCGCGTGAGCCATTGATTGAAATGCGGGCACTTCGCGCGAATCGCTGCGACTCCGATTTTCGCTGATATTTCAGGAACCGGTGGGCATCACTGCGGCCCCCCGCCGGTGACGTTCATGTCGTAAAGCTGGCCCAAGTCGTACTGATCGATCCATTCTCCGAGATCATCGCGGCTCAAGCTCTTGATCACCGATTGACCGACGCCGCGTTCGTCTTCGCTGTGCTCCATCACGGCGATGTCCTGTGGGTCGAATGCGGCGATGAGTTTCGGTGACTGTGTCGCGACGATGATCTGCCGCTTCGACGAAGCAGCCTGCACGAGTTGGGCCACGGTGGCCACAGCTGCCGGATGCAGTCCCAGTTCCGGTTCGTCGATGACGATTGCGGATGGCATCAGATCGTCGGGCTGCATGCGCGCGGTGCTCAGGGCAATGGCCCGCAAGGAGCCGACGGTGGTTGGTCTGTCAATGGACCAACTCCGTGCACGTGTCGTGGCTTGCCACGGTTCTCCTGATCCAGACCGGCGGGACGCGTCCATTCCGGGCACGTCCGGGGGAGGGGCTTGGCTGGCGGATCCTCCCGGCCGATATTCAGGGCTGGCGAGGGCGTCATCTCCTCCTCGGCGGGTGAAGTCTGCCGCTGGAGGGCCCAACCGTCGGCTTCCAAAGCCCCATTCTTCACCGGAGCCCATCTCTTGGAAACGTCCCGCGGCAAACGCATCGTCCGAGCCCTCCTGATCGCGCTGTCGATCGTGGGGGCGAGCGGTCCTGGAGCTGCATTCGCCCAGAGCGAGTCGGCCGCGGCCCTGGTGACACCGCTGGTCGATGCCGGCCACCTGGCTGGGGCGGTCGTGCTCGTCACCGGCCCCGACGCGGTCGTCGCGGAAGAAGCGGTCGGGATGGCTGACCGGGAGGAGCGGCGCCCGATGGCGGCCGACACGCTCTTCTGGATCGCCTCGATGACCAAGCCGATCACGGCGGCCGCCGTCATGATCCTCGTTGATGAAGGGAAGATCTCCCTCGATGACCCGGTGGCGAAGTACGTCCCGGAGTTCCAAGACCTGTGGGTGGTCAGTGAGCGGAGCGGCGAGGGGCAGGGGGAGAAAAAAGGCCTCGTCCGGCCGACGCGTCCGATCACGATCAGGGATTGCCTCTCCCACACCAGCGGCCTGCCGTTCTCCTCGGTCGTGGAACGGCCGACCCTCGACAGCGTGCCCCTGGCGACTGCCGTCCTCAGCTATTCGATGATGCCGCTTGAGTTTCAGCCCGGCACGGCCTACCGCTATTCCAACGCCGGCATCAATACGGCCGGACGGATCATCGAGATCGTGTCGGGGATGCCCTACGAGCGCTTCCTCGACGAGCGACTCCTGCGGCCACTCGGCATGCACGACACGACGTTCTGGCCGAGCGGGTCGCGGATCGGCCGGATCGCCCGGTCGTACCGGGCCAATGGCGACAAGACGGCGCTCGAGCCGGTCGGGATTGGCCAGCTCGCCGAGCCGTACGGTTCGGCCGCCCGGTATCCGATGCCGGGGGGGGGGCTGTTCTCGACCGCCGCCGACTGCGGCCGCTTCTGCCGGATGCTCCTCGATCGCGGGGTCGGCGACGACGGCGGCCGCGTGCTCTCCGAGGCCGCGGTGGCGGAGCTGACGCGGCGGCAGACGCCGGTCGGCGTGCCGGAGAGCTATGGCCTAGGCTTTAGTCTGGGCGGTGATGGGACGTTTGGCCATGGCGGGGCCCACGCCACGAACATGACGATCGATCCGCAGCGGAGGCTGGCCGTGGTGTGGATGGTGCAGGATGCCGGCAGCCCGCCGGAATGGAGGCGGGCCGAGGGGGAGGTGCGGCAGTGGGCCTTCGAGCGCTTCGGCGCGGCGAACGAGCGATGAGTGGTGAAGGAAGCCGGCGGCGCTACGAGGACTACCGCCGCCGTCGCCGCGATCCGGCCGAGCAGGCCACCCGGGCCAAGAGCCAGCGGCAGCGGTCGCTGCCGCGATTGCTCCTCGAGCTGACGCGGGTCCTCGGTGGCGATTGGACCGTCGTGATCCTCGGGGTGTCGCTCGGCACAGCGTCGACGCTCCTCAAGCTCGCCCCGGCGGCCTCGACGAAGCTCGCCATCGACCATGTCCTCCTCGGCCAGACGCTCCCCACCTGGCTTCCCGCCTGGGTGCCGGTGCCGGCCGAGCCAGGGGGGCGGCTCCTCCTCCTTGTCGCCGCGGTGATGTCCACGATCCTCGTCGGGAGCCTGTTGTCGCTCGCCGGCCGGTGGCTCGTGACGCGGACGTCGAAGCGGGTTCAGGAGCGGATGCGCCGGCGCGTCTTCGCGCATGCCTCCCGGCTTCCGCTCCATCGCATCTACCAGCTCCGGGCCGGAGGGGCCGGCACGCTTCTGCGCGACGACGCCGGCGGGATCGGCGAGCTCGTCTTCACGATGCTTTTCAACCCCTGGCGGGCGCTGGTGCAATTCGTCGGCGGGCTCCTGATCCTCGCCTGGATCGACTGGCGGATGCTCCTCTGCAGCCTCCTCCTCATCCCTGCGGTGGCGATGTCGAGCATCCTCTGGAGCCGGATTCTCCGACCGCTCTACCGCGACATCCGTGCCCAACGGGCCGATGTCGATGCCCGCACCGGCGAGGTGTTCGGCGGGATGCGCGTCGTCCGCGCTTTCGGTCGCCAGCGCCGCGAGGCGGCGCGCTACACCCGCGCCAATCACCTCACGCTCAGGCTCGAGTTCCTCTCCTGGTGGTGGGGGCGGATCCTCGAGGTGTTTTGGGATCTCCTCCTCCCCGGTGCGTCGTCGGTGCTCCTCCTCTACGGCGGGATGGAGGTGCTCGCCGGGAGATTGACCCCCGGTGATCTGGTGATGTTCCTTGTTTTCATGGCGATGCTGCTCGAGCCGGTGGCGGTGATCGCGGGCACCCTCGGACAACTCCAGAGTAACCTCGCCGGGTTTGACCGCGTCCTCGACCTGCTCGCCGAGCCGCTCGACATGGCCGCGGCCCAGCCCGGCGCCAGGCTCAACCGCGCGGAGGTCGCCGGGAGAATTGCATTCGACCGGGTTTCGTTCCGGTATCCCGGTGCCACGGTTGACGTTCTCCACGGGATCACGCTCGACGTCAGGCCGGGAGAGACGATCGCCCTAGTCGGCCGGAGCGGATCGGGGAAGACGACGCTCTGCAACCTCGTGGCCCGCTTCTACGATCCGACCGCCGGCGTCGTCAGCCTCGACGGCCGCGACGTGCGGAGCATTGACGTCGAGTCCTACCGCCGCCTGCTCGGCGTCGTCGAGCAGGATGTCTTCCTCTTCGATGGCACGATCGCCGAGAACATCGCCTATGCCCGCCGCGATGCGAGCTCCGACGAGATCGCCGCGGCGGCCCGCGCCGCGCACGCGGCCGGATTCATCGACGCCATGCCGGAGGGCTATGGCACGCTCATCGGCGAGCGCGGCGTGCGGATCAGCGGCGGACAGCGGCAGCGGCTGGCGATCGCCCGGGCGATCCTCGCCGACGCCCGGATCCTGATCCTCGACGAGGCGACGAGCAATCTCGACAGCGAGAGCGAGCTGGCCATTCAGGCAGGGCTCTCCGGGCTGCTTCATGGCCGGACGAGCTTCATCATCGCCCACCGCTTGAGCACGATCCGGCATGCCGATCGGATCGTCGTCCTCGAGGATGGGCGGATCATCGAGGTCGGCAGCCACGATGCCCTCCTCGCCCAGGGCGGCCGCTACGCGGAGATGGTGGCGCTCCAGGCGCCGGCGGGCTGAACGGCCCCCTTGTGCCTTTTCGGGAGGAAACGGACTGGCCAGAGGCCCCTCAGCCGCCCATGATGGAGGTGAGACGGCAGCGCAACCGGCACAGCTGGACCGTGCTTCCCGTCGCCAGTGTCATCCCGTGGGAATCCCATGCGCGCCCTGCTTTTTTCCGTGGCCGGTTGGTTGTTGCTGATGTCGCTCCTTTTGGCTCCGGTTTCCGCGGCGGAAGCCAAGCCGCGCACCGCGTGGACCGGCTCGCGGATCAGCGGAGCCCCGAACCCGCCGCCACCGTACGGCCACGAGCCGGTCCTCCCCGCGCTCCGCTTCGACAAGCCGACGGAGCTCGTGTCGATCCCCGGAAGCGATCGGATGGTGATCACCGAAGAGAAGGGGAAGGTTTATTCGTTCCCGCTGCGGCCTCGATCCGGAGGCGATGGGTATGAAGAGGTGGCCCACGCCGACCTCGTCTGTGATCTGGGGTCGATCGCAGGGTTCGATCACCTCTTCGGCCTCGCCTTCCACCCGCGCTTCGCCGAGAATCGGCAGTGCTTCCTCGTGTACGCCCTCCAGGCGAAGATCGCCGACGGCACGCGCGTGTCGCGGTTCACCGTCTCGACCACCGATCCGCCGACGATCGATCCGGCCAGCGAAGAGCGGGTCATCGACTGGGTTTCGGGGGGGCACAACGGCAGCAGTCTCCAGTTCGGCCCCGATGGGATGCTCTACATCTCCGCCGGCGACTCCGGCGACGCCACCCCTCCTGATGCGCTTGGTACGGGGCAGTCGGTCGAGGATCTCCTCTCATCCATCCTCCGGATCGATGTCGATCATCCCGCCGGGCCGACTGCCGCAGGCGCGCCGCCCCGCCCCTACTCGATCCCCGCCGACAATCCGTTCGTCGACGTCCCGGGGGCGCGGGGGGAGGTTTGGGCCTACGGTCTGCGGAATCCGTGGCGGATGTCGTTCGACGGGGCGGGGAGGCTGTGGGTCGCTGACGTGGGATGGGAATTGTGGGAGATGATCTATCTCGTCGAGCGCGGCGGCAACTATGGCTGGAGCATCATGGAGGGGCCGCAGCCGGTGGTGGGGGATCGGCGCCGGGGCCCCGATCCGATCACGCCGCCGGTGATCTCCCATCCGCACACCGAGAGCCGGTCGATCACCGGAGGCTATGTGTCGACCACCCCTCGGCTTTCCGAGCTGGCCGGGGCCTATGTCTATGGCGACTATGTCACCGGGAAGGTGTGGGGGCTGCGGCACGATGGCACGCGGATCACCTGGCAGGAAGAGCTCGCCGACACGCCGCTGGCCCTCTCGACGTTCGGCCTCGGGCCAGACGGCGAGGTGCTCCTGGTCGACTACGACTCCGGCTCGCTCCACCGGCTCGTCCGCCGCCCGCCGGTGGAGGCCAACCTCCGCTTCCCCACTCGCTTGAGCGAAACCGGGCTGTTTGCCAACACCGCCACCCAGATGCCGGCGGCGGGGGTCGTTCCCTATTCGATCAGCGCCGAGGCGTGGGCCGACGGCACGAGTGCCGAGCGTTGGCTCGCCCTGCCGGGGAAGGAGGAGCTCTCCCTCTACGAAGCGCAGAATCCCCAGCAGGGTTTCATCCGCGGGAAGTTCAAGTTTCCCACCGACGGCGTCCTCGCCAAGACGATCGCCATCGAGACCGCCCCCGGCACCACCCGGCGGATCGAGACCCAGCTCCTCCATTTCAATGGCGCTGACTGGTGCGCCTACAGCTATCTGTGGAACGATGAGCAGACCGACGCCGAGCTCGTCGGCCCGGAAGGGGCGGCAGTCCGTCTCGAGATCGCCGACCCGAACGATCCGGCCGTTCACCATCGGCAAAGCTATCGCGTCGCCAGCCGCACCGAGTGCCTGATGTGCCACACGACCCGCGGTGGGTCGCTGTACGGATTCACGCCAGCGCAGCTCAACCGTCCCGCCGATCCCCGCGCGGCGATCGCTGGCAGCGACGGCGCTGCCACCAACCAACTGCGGCTCTTTTCCGAGCTCGGGCTCGTTTCCAAGCCGCTCGATGAGAGCGTGACGCCGCCGGTCGATCCCTACGACACGAGCGCCGATCTCGACCGCCGGGCCCGCAGCTACCTGCAGATGAACTGCGCCCAGTGTCATCTGCGTGGCGGGGGTGGAGCGTCCGATTTCGATGTCCGCTCCGACATGGCCCTCGACCGCACGAAGCTCGTCGGGCTGCGGCCGAGCCACGGCACCTTCGCCCTCGACGACGCGGCGGTGGTGGCGGCCGGCGCTGCGACGAAGTCGGTCCTCTATTACCGAATGGCGACGCTCGGCCGCGGGCGGATGCCCCACTTCGGCTCGACCGTCGTCGATACCCGAGGCCTGAAGCTGATCGGCGACTGGATTGAAGGTCTGCCGAGCGAGGCCGCCCCGGCCGGGGCCGCCCCGGTCGACACCGACCATCTGCCGACCGGCGCCAGCCCCTCAGAGGCGCTCGGTCTCCTCCGGGCGATCGACGGCGGGGCGCTCCCGGCCGACCGCCGGGCACGGATCGTGGCTTGGGGGACTTCCCACGGCGACCCGCAGGTTCGCGATCTCTTTGAGCGATTCACACCTGAGGAGCAGCGGCGCGAGCGGCTCGGAACCAGTATTCGCTCCGCCGAACTGCTCGCGCTCGAGGGGGATGCCGACCGGGGGAGAAAGCTGTGGGAATCGGCCGCCGTGAGCTGCCGGAGCTGCCATCGCACGGCCGCCGAGCAGGCTGCCGACCGGCCGGCGGTCGGCCCCGATCTGGTCGGGATCGGCAAGCGGCTGACGCGGGCGGAGCTCCTCGAAAGCCTCCTCGAGCCCTCCCGGAAGGTCGATCCGAAGTTTGCCACCTGGTATGTGGAGACCAAGGACGGCCTCGTCCACACCGGGCTCCTTGGAGAGCGATCCGAGAGCGAGATCGTGATCCGTGACGCCCAGGGACGCGACACGCGGATCCAGCGTGAGGAGATAGAGCAGTTCGTCCAGCAGTCGCAGTCGCTCATGCCGGAGCAGCTCCTTCGAGACCTCTCGGCTGCCGACGCCGCCGATTTGCTCGCCTATCTGGGAGGGCTGTGAGTCGGCCCTCTCCCCGCCACTCCACCCAACAGAGGGGTGCCGCGGCAGGCGGAGACGCCTACAGTTCCCAATGAGCTCTTTGAGCCGACCACCCTTTTGGGTTAGATTTCTGTGAGTTTCGGCGAGATTGTAGCGCCGGAATGGCCTGGGGGGCTTCTCAATCCTGACACGCCACGGTGGCGTTGTTGGCATGTCTGCTCTGCCGGCGTCGACCGACGATCGCTTCGCAGCTCGATTCGATTTTTTTATTTTCATCCATTTTTTATTCCCCGTATTTTCTGGAGATCCCTTCCCATGTCACTCCGGCCAACGGTCCGTCGCGGCGGGTTCACGCTCGTCGAGCTTCTTGTTGTCATCGCCATCATCGGCACGCTCGTCGGCCTCCTCCTCCCGGCCGTGCAGTCGGCGCGTGAGGCGGCCCGCAAAATGAGCTGCATCAACAACGTCAAGAACATCGTCCTCGGAATGATGAACTTCGAGTCGAGCAACAAGTGCTTCCCCCTCGGTGGCGCTTCGGTGTCGACCCGCGATCAGGCCGGAGTTCTCGCCGGCGGAACGCTCTGCCCCCCCACCAGTGGCGGAGCGTTCGAGCAAGCTTCGGGCCGCTACCGGGCCTGGTCGTTCGGCACCCCGGTCGGCGGTGTCGAGACCCAAACCGGCAGCCCGTTTTACGCGGCCGCGGCGTTCATGGAGCTCAACAACGAGTTCCAAACCATGGCGTACGCGGCGTCGATGCCGGTCTTCTCCTGCCCATCGCGGGGCGGCAGCGGTCCCGAGACGATCGGCGACGGTGCCGGCAACGATCGGATCTTCACCAACATCGCCAACTCCAACGGCACGCTCCCGACGGCCCTCGGCTTCGCTGCCCACTACCTCCTCACCGGTGGCCAGACGAAGGTCATGATCTCCGACTATGCCACCAACCAGTCGATCACCCCCGATCACGGCATCGCCGGCACGCAGAGCCAGTCGCAGATTCTCACGAAGATTGCCAAGGCTGGTGATATCGACCAGAACTGGCCGCGCAACCGCGGCTATCAGCGGTACAACTCGTATGACGTCAGCCGGCCGGTCCGCATCTCCGACATCGTCGACGGCACGAGCTACACGCTCCTCGTCGGCGAGATCTCGATGGACACGCGGATGTACAATTCTGGCTGCCTCTCCTACCGCGACGGAGCCTTCGCCGGCGGCGTGGAAACGACGCGAGCCTTGAGCTCCGGAGGCGTGTGTGCCACGCAGAACGTCTTCCAGGATCAGCGCTGCGACGGCATCGGCTGGACCAATTTCCGCGGCCACTGGGGCACGCCCCACCCGGGCGGCGCGACGATCGGCCTCGCCGATGGTTCGGTGACGTCGGTTCAGGTCGGGACGGTGATCACGGCGCTAGTCGACATCGCCGATGGCACGGTGGTCCCCGAAAACGTCCTCAACCGCTGATCGCGACACACGAGCCCCCGGTCCCGGCCACGCTGCCGGGATCGGGGTCTTTTTTCTGCTGTCCCTCAACGGCCGCATCGCATTCCCCCTCCAAATATTCCAGCTCGAGGATCCCTCCCATGGTTCGTGGTCTCCTGCTCACCCTTGTTTGCCTGATGGCGGTTGGTTGTTCCGCGAACAAGGGAGAAGTAACCGTCGCCGGCCGCCTCACCCGTGGTGGCAAGCCGTGCGAGGGCGTCGGGGTCAATCTCGTCGCCGACGACATCTCGGCCCAGTGTTTCATCGGCTCGACCAATGCCGACGGGAAGTTCGAGATGTATTCCTTCAAGGGAACGAAGGGTGTCCTTCCGGGGAACTACTCGGTGCAGATCAGCATCCCGCTCGACGCCCCCGGCGGTGGCCTTGTGAAGGCCGATCTCATCGGACAAAAGTCGCCCTGGCACGTGATCGTCACCGACAAGGGGATCCCCGATCTGCAACTGGAGATGGACAAGGAAAAGCTCGAGTGACGTTGCCCTCCGCCCCGAGAATCCTCCGGCATGCCTTCGCGGCCGTGATCGTGCTCGGGGGAGTGTTCGCCGTGGCCCCACGGGAGGGGGTGTTCGCCGTGGCTCCAGAGGGGGCTGCCGAGGAGGTCGCGCCGGTCGAGCTCCGCTCCGAGCGGTTCTCTGTCGTCGTCAGCCCGGCCCGCGGCGGGAGCCTGCTGGCGATGCGTGTGAAGCGCGGAGAGGCGTGGCTCGACCTCATGCCCGATCCCGGGTCGCGGGGATCAAGCTGGCTCATGCTCCCCTATTCGAACCGGATCCGCGACGGGCGCTTCGTGTATGACGGCCGCGAGTATCAGCTCACAGGCGCCAAGAACCACGCCATCCATGGTGACGTCCGCGCCCGGCCGTGGACGATCGTTGAGCAGACGCCTTCGAGCCTCGTCCTCTCCTTTGACTCCGCCGAGTTTCCCGACTTCAACTGGCCCTGGCCTCTTCGCGCGACCGTCGGAATCAGACTCTCGGGTGATCAGGTCGAGCAGACTCTGCGGCTGGAGAACCTCGGGGAGACAACCATGCCGGCCGGCTTCGGCTGGCATCCCTACTACCGCCGCTGGCTCTCGCGCGACGGTGAGCCGGTCGTGCTCGGCTTCACCGCGCCGCGGATTCACCCCGACACCGACGCCGATGGCCTCCCGGATGGCCCTCCGGAACCGGTGCCTGCAGACCTCGACTTCTCCACCCCCCGGGAGCTCGGCAGCCGGCGGATCGATGCCTGCTTTGCCGGCTTCAATGGGCAGGCAACGATCCAGTGGCCCGAGAGCGGCGTGACGCTGACGTACGCCTGCTCGCCGAACGTGACCCACCTGATCTGCTTCGGACCGGAGGACCGGCCGGTGCTCGCCATCGAACCGGCGGCCAATGCCAACGACGGCGTCAATCGCCTCGCGGCCGGCGAGGCCGACAGCGGTGTGATCCCACTCACGGCCGGTGGCGTTCTCGAAGCGTCGTTCACGATCAGCGCCCAAGTCCGCTGACCGTTTCCCCGGCCGGCGGTGAGCTCACCGCCCCAGGAGCGCGTCGAGCCGTCGTTGCATCGCCGCCACCCGGTCCGGATCGGAATCAAAGCGGTTGTGGCGCTCGCCGGGATCAGTGCGCAGGTCGTACAGCTCGCCGGGGTGGGTGGGAGTCGGGATCCCCTCGGCCGCGAGATACCACGGTGGAATCTCCGAAATCCCACCGGACGGCGCGTCGATGAGAATCCAGTCGTCCTGCCGCAGGGCGTAGCCGTCGGCGTGGGTGTTGTGGACGAGCTCGCGGCGCGCTGACGGGGCCTTCCCTTCGAACCAGGCAAGCTGATTGAGGCTGTCTTCGGCCGAGCCCGCCGGGATCGCCGCCCCGACCGCCGCAGCGATCGTGGCATAGAGATCGACCTGGCTGACGAGGCCGTCGGCAACCCTTCCTGCGGGTACGTGCCCCGGCCAGCGGACGATCATTGGCACCCGATGCCCCCCCTCCCAAAGGTCGCGCTTCAGCCCACGGAGCGGCCCCATGCTGCGGTGGCCGAAGGCGCGGGTGCGCTCGTAGGCGTAGCGCTCCGGGCCGTTGTCGGAGGTGAAAATCACGAGCGTGTTCTCCGCGAATCCCTGACGCTCGAGGGCGTCGAGCACCCGGCCGACGGTGTCGTCGGTCTGGGCCACGAAGTCACCGTAGGGGCCGGCGGCCGAGCGGCCGGTGAAGGCCGCCGTCGGCAGAATCGGCGCATGCGGCGACGTGAAGGGGAAGTAGAGGAAGAAGGGACGGTCGGGGGTCTGTTGCTCGATCCAGGCCACGGCCCGGTCGGTGAGCGTCGGCATGACGGCGTGGAAGTCCCAGCCATGAACCATCGGGCCGGGGCGGCATTCCCAGTTCCCTTCCGGGGGCTCTCCTGTCGTCATCAGTTGAAGCGTCGGCGCGACCGGGATCCGGTCATCTTCGAACCAGGCGTAGGGGGGGAAGTTGGGAACATCGTCGCCGAAGTAGCGGTCAAAGCCATGGGCGAGCGGTCCTCCCGGGATCTTCCGCCGCCAGTCGAAATCGGCGGCGGCGTAGATTTTGTTTTTTCCCTCAATCCGCGGCTTTGCGCCGGTCCGGCGGATCGCCTCCCAGTCCCAGCCGAGATGCCACTTCCCGAAGGCTGCGGTGGCATGGCCACGGCCGCGAAGGAGCTCGGCGAGGGTCGTCCGCTCGGCGTCGAGGATCGGCTGGTCGAACGATTGCACGATCCCGTGGAACTTCCGCCAGTGATAGCGGCCGTGAAGGAGCGCGTAGCGGCTCGGCGTGCAGACCCCCGACGAGCTGTGGGCGTCGGTGAACCGGGTCCCCGCGCTCGCCAAGCGATCGAGGTGCGGGGTGGGGATTTTCGAATCGGGGTTGTTGGCCCCGAGGTCGCCGTAGCCCATGTCATCGGCGTAGAGGATGACCACGTTGGGGGGCTGCACAGCAGGCTCGGCGGCGGATCCGACCACGGCCCGGACGACCATGAGCATCGCCCCGAGCAAACGCACCCAGGCATCGACACGGGGCGCAGAGGCAATGGCGACAGGGAGATCGATCATCGTCGTGGCTCCTCCTCGGCAGGGGGCATGATCGCAACGGCATGGAAGGAGAGGGCGGCGATCCCGTTGGTGCCACGGAGAACGCGCTGCGGCTGCCACTGCCGATCGACAAGATAGGTGATCGTCGTGGCGTCGCAGCCCGGGGCGACGGCGAGTCGGAGCGTCGAGCCGGCGGCGCGGCCGGAGCGGATCCCTCCCGGTTCGCCATCGAGGCGGAACTCCGACACCGTTGCATCGTCCCACGCGACCGGCTGGCCGAACTCGAGGACGATCTCGGTTCGGCGCGCATCGGCGTAGCGCGCCGAGAGGAGATCAGGGGCCGTCACCGGCTCCGCGAACGTGGTGCCATAGCAGGCCTGGTCAACCAGCGGCGCCATCAGCCGGGCCATTTCGGCGTAGCCCGCTGCCGGGTAATGACAGCCCCCCTCGGGGCGGATGCCGAGGGTCGACATCACCGACATCCGCGCGAAGTCGCGAGGGAGGGTGCGCTGAATGTCGCGGAGCCGGTCGCTGGCGGGCGTGCCCCCCTGGCTGCAGGCGTTGGGCCAGATCTGGAAGAGGAAGATGTGGCCGAGGTTCGGCATGTCGCGCTGCCAGTGCGCGGCAAGCTCATGGAAGTGGGCTCGGTAGGTCTCGCTCCCGTAGCCACCATCGGGCCCATCGGCCCCCTGATCGGCCTCTCCTTGGTGCCAGAGCACCCCCCGGATGCCGTGGGTGAGCCGGGCGGCCCGCACCCGGGCGAGGAGCCGGCCGTAGATCGTCGCCGGGTTTGTGCGCTCGGCGGGGTCGGGGAGGTGCTGGTCGATGCGCGTGCCGCCGACAGCGCCATTGAGGATGCAGACCGGGATCTGGTGGGTGTCGACGAGATGCCTGGCGAGGTCGATCCCCCAATATCCGATCTGGTGCTTTCCCCCCTCGCGCCGCACGGCGTCCCCCCACCCCGGTTCGAGGCTCCCTTCCATCGCGCCGAAACTGCGGACCCAGCTGCGGTCCCGTGGCTGCGGGCCGTCATCGACCTGGTCCGCCCCCCAGTCGCTCGCCACCGTGTTCGACTGGCCGTCCATCAGATAGGCGTCGCCACAGAGGAGATCGTCGGCGGTGTGGAGGATCGTCTTCGTGCCCTCACGCACCACCCCGAACTCGACCCGGTAGCGGACGAGCCCCGGCGCGAGCGGAATCGCGAAGGCGTAGCGGCCTGCCGCGTCGGGCTCGAGCGACCAGGAGTCGGCAAGCTCCCCGTTCGCGAAGAGATCGAGGAACACGCGCTCGGCCGGGGCGTCGAGTCGGCCGCGGAGGTGGAGTGTGCCGACGTTTTTGTCATGGCGGGCAAAGAACTGCCGGTCGACCGGTTTTTCATCGGCGTCGAGCTCGTCCACGGGGCGTTCGACCCAGGCGTCGCTGGCCGGTTCGGTGACGAGGATCTCCGTCTTGGCCTCGACGGCCGTGCCGCCATTGTCGATCCGCGCTGTCACCGTGAGCCGGCCGCTGTTCTGGCTCCGCTCGAGGACGAGTCCCGCGGGCGTCTCCTCCCTGATCACCGCCATTCCGTCGGTCTGCCAGCGGACATTCAGCCCGCCGGCCTCCTTCGCCTCAAGCGCGGCGAGGTTCGAGATCCGTGGCACGACCTCGATCGATTCCCGACCATCCCAGGCCGCGGGGGCCTCGAGCACGAAGACCGGGTCGGGGATCGCCTCGCGGATCTCGATCGGGAGATCGATCGTCTTGGTGTTGTTCGGATAGACGGCGCGGAACCGGAGCGTGGCCTGCTCGTTTCCTGTCACCCGCCCGGCGTCGACGTCGCAGCGGAACGTGTCGACCGCCACGACCCGCTCCTCGCCGCCGCGCGCGAGGAGCCAAGAAACTTTTTGCGCCCCGCCGGCCCGGGCGGTAAACGTGGCAGTCTCCCCTTCGGCGATCTCGAGGGTCTCGGGGGAGACGGCGAAATCAAGGCCCGGTTGCACGAGATGGCCGACGAGCATCTGGAGCGGTTTTTGGTTTTCGTACTCAAGCTTTGCCCAGGCGGCGGAGCGAACAACATTCGACACCCGCACCTCGTCAACGTCCCCGGCGAAGTCGTACTGGTCATACCAGCCGCCGATCCACATCCGCGCTGGGGTCGCGATCTTCAAGGGGGCCGATTCGGTGCGCGTCGTACCGTCGAGGACGCCGTTGACGTAGAGGAGCGATTCCCCTTTGGTGTACGTGTGGACGACATGCACCCACTGCGATGGGGCGAGCCTCGACTCCCCGGCGACGTCGGCGCCGGAGAAGTAACACTCCATCCGGGCGTGGGGAGGGCTGCGGAAGTTCATGATCACCTTCCCCTGCGCCGCCTCGTTGCCCCAGCCGAAGACCCGGCCATTGGAGACCTGCGAGCGGAACCAGGCCTGCGTGGTGTGATCGGCCGATCCCGCCGGGAGGGTAGTGATCGCGTCGCCGCAAAACACCCCCGCGCCGCCGGGGAAATGCCGGGCCGGGCCGATGATGCCCTCCGCGGCGCTTGTGCCGGTGTCACGAGATTCGAGCGATCCGGTCGCATCCTGGACTGGCTCGTCCATGTGGAAGACGGCAACGTGGCCATTGGCTGTATTGAAGACGGCGGCGCCGTCGGAGCACGCAGGCGCTGCGGGATTCCCCCAATGAAGCGTGAGTCGCTGGCGGGCCTGGCCGCGGATCTCCGGGACGCGCACCCAGACGACGGCCCTGAGCGTGGCCTGGTCCCAGGCCTCGATCTCGTGGGGGAGCACCTCTCCCGCCTCGGAAGTGAGCCGGAGATCTTCTCCGTGCGGCTGCGCCGCGGCGAAATCGAAAAACTCGCCGTCGAGCCGGATGACGACGGGCACGTCATGGAGGATCGTGTCGGCCGGCAAGTCGGCCCCCTCGGGGCCCGTCAGGAGCCAGAGGTCGCCGGAGTGTTGCCAGTCGCTCAGTGGCCGACCGACGGCAGCGTCGATCGGCTCGTCGGCCGCTCCGGGAAGGCCATTGAAAAACGCCACTGCCGACAGCAGCAGCGGGACGATCCGAGCGACCCAACGGTGCATGAGCAGACCTCCGAATGAAACCACCGATCCCCCTTGGACTCGGTCTTCGGTTGAGCGAAGCACCGAGTCACTGACTCCACCCAGACCGACACTCTACAAGGGTTGAGCTCCGCCGTCACTCTCCCCAAGGCTCGTCACAGGCGCACGATCCATCGTCGTCAGAACCGAGCATCAGGGGAGGATCGCCGCGCCGCCCACCGCACAAGGGAGAATCGATGTGATGGCGCCGTCCGGTATACGCTGGTGGACCTGATCGTGCGTCCAATGAGGTGACCATTCGTTCCAAGCATGGTTTTCAGCCTTGCGTTTTTCAATTTGCTTTGAATACATTGCAAAGGGGATTGTTGGGCGCAATTTGTCCTGGGGTGTGCACCGTTGGTCTCTCGCTCTGCCCGTTTGGATCCATGTCGCGTGTCACCTCGTTGCAACCTTTCGACAAGAAGAGCTCCCGATGCCGCGATCCATTTCTGCTCCCCGGATTGTGCACGCCCTCCTCTCCGTCGCCGTCATCACCACGGCGAGTGTGTTTGCTGGCGTATCCAGGGCCGAGACGTTCAGTCTTGAGACGATGTTCCCCTTCGATTACGGCGTGACCGGCATTCGCGCTGACACCGGGAACAACGTGGTGATCACCGGCGGAATCGGCCCGCCGAACATGCGCCAGGGGCCGCCTGCTTTCATCTACAAGGGCACTCTCGATGCCGTCACTTCGGTGACAACGATCACCGATCCGAGCCTCTTCCTCTTCACGCCCTCGTTCGGGGGCAATCCCGTGTATGGCGCGATGTTCTACGGGCCGAACACGCACCGCTTCAATCCTACGGCGATTCCCGAGGGAAACATCCGCGCCGTCGGCGCGTATCTGGAAACTGGCCCAGACGATTTCCAGAAGGGAATGATGTACGACGGGCCGTTGGATGGCACCGGCACCTGGACGAGCCTGCAGGTGCCAGGCGCGGACATCGCGGTGACGATCCCACACAGCACGATGGGGAATCTTGTCGTTGGAAACTACAACCTGTCCACGTCGTTGTCCGAGGGCCATCCCTTTGTCTACGACATCGTCTCGCAGTCCTACTCGCGGCTCGACATCAACGGCGCCGAAGCCGCCACGATCTATGGGATATGGCAAAACGGCGGCGAGCAGAGCACGTCCTACACGATCATCGGCGGGCTGGTGCAGACGGCGTCGTCTACCGGCCAGGGTTACATTGCCTCCTATGACGCGATCACCCACGCCGTGACCGGGCTGACTCTTTACAGCTTCGCCGATGACGGCGACATCGACACCCACTTTGAGGGCATCAGCGCCTACAACGGCGGCTTTTCCATCGCGGCAAACGCCGTCTCTGGGGGGTCGTCACCGGCTTACGCCTTTATTCCCACCACGGGCGCCGTCGGTTCGTATGTCTACGGACAGGCGAGCTGGACCGCGGTCATCAATACGGTCAACGGCAGTTCAGCGACCGGCGACACCGTCATCGATGACAGGGTGATGGGAATCTATGCCGATGGGATCGGTGCCCGATCGTTCATCTCGAGCGTGCCCGAAATCGACCCGAGCTGCATCGCGAGTGTTCTGGCCCTCGTGCTGGGGTCGCTGGGGTTGCTTGAGCGGCGGCGGATTTGATGTGCCGCAATGGCGTCGGTCCCGATGCCGGCGCCACCGGAGCGGCCACCGATTCGGCTGGAAGCCCTGTGAGGCTTTGATGAAAGCGCCCCGCGACCCGACCGGAGGCGATAGGATTTGCGGGCCAGCCGGTCCCCAAATCCCACCGGAGTCGCCTCCTATGCGTCGCCTGTCGCCGTCGATCGTCCTGTCGCTGTTGTTTTCTGCCGGATGGCTACCGATGGCACCGGCTCCGGCCGCAGAGATCGTCACGATCACGCCGGAATTGCTGGAAGCGGCGGCGCTGGGGCAAGCGGCGGCGACAGGCGCCGCGGCTCCCCCCGCCGGTAAGGAATCCGATTGGATCCTCGGCGACCACATTCTTCGCAACGACCGGATCATCGCCGTGATCGGCGACACTCTTCCGACCCGCCACGCCAACATGACCGTCCGCAATGTCGGCGGCGCGATCATCGATCTGACCACCGTGGGCGATCCCAACGATCAGCTCGGCTGCTACTGGCCCGGCAACGGTCAGCTCCGCTACGCCTTCGCTGGAGCGTCTGGCCTGGGCGGCGGCGAAGTGATGCCCGTGGAAGGAATGGTTTCCGCACCGCTCGCCGTCAACGGTGCGAGCGTGGCGTTTCGCGTCGTCGCCGCAGAGGCCCCGCAAACGCCGCGTGTCGAGACGACCTATACGCTCGCCGACGGCGATGATTTCCTCACCGTCACCACCCGCTATTCCAATCCGCATGCGACGGCGCTCGCGATCGAGCCGGTCGATCGGGTTAGGGCCGATCGGACGTTTACCGCCAGCGCTGACAAAGCAGCCAATGTTGTCTGGTGGGATGACGAATGGTTTGGCCAGGCCTACGGAATCGAGCCGGTGGGAGCGACGTTCCACGCCGATACGCTCGCCCCTGCGCGTGGCGCCGGCGATCCGGTGCGCTATCTCCTCGGCGAGGCATCGACGATGAACCTGGCGCCGGGAGCCTCGATCGACCTGGTCCGCAGGGTATTTCCCGCTGGTACCCTCGTCGTTCTCCGGGCCGCCGCGGCGGCCCGGGCCGGCGTCTCTCTCGCCCCCACGACGATCAGCGCTGTCGATGCTGCCGGACCGGTGGCCGGGGCGAGCGTGACGTTCTTTGATGGTGAGAAAAAGTATGGGGCGGGACGGACCGACGACCACGGCCGGCTCGTGACGTCGCTCCCGGCCCCGGCGGCGCAATGGCGGGTGACGATCTCGACGGTGGGGCGCGGGACCGTCGAAGAGAAGGGGCTGGCGTGGAACGCCGATGGAATCGACGTCAAAGCAAAGCTCCCGCGGCCCGGCTTCGTCGTGGCCACGATCAGCGCTGTCGACGGGGGGCCGATCCCGTGCAAGGTGGAGTTTCGGCGCCGGCCACCAGTCGGCGGTGGGGCGCGGGACGCAGATCCCGATTTCGGCCCCGACAGCGGTGACACGGCGGTGAAAAACCTCCGCTACAGCCACAATGGCCGGTTTTTCCAGGAGATTCCTCCGGGGAGCTATGACGTCATCATCAGCCACGGCCCGGAACATGACGCGGTGATGACCACGCTTGACGTCGTGGAGGGGAAGGACGCGGCGCTCGTGGCGACCCTGCGACGGACGGTCGACACCCGCGGTTGGGTGAGCAGCGATTTCCACAGCCATGCCACCCCCTCGGGCGACAACACCACGAGCCAACTCGGCCGGGTGCAGAACCTCCTCTGCGAGCAGATCGAGTTTGCCCCCTGCACGGAACACAATCGGGTGTCGTCGTACAGCCCGCTCCTCGACCGTCTCGGCGTCCGCCATCGGATGGCCACCTGCAGTGGCATTGAGCTGACCGGTTCACTCCTGCCGATCAATCACCAAAACGCCTTCCCGATCGTCGAGAAGCCTTTTACGCAGGATGGTGGCGGGCCGGTCCATGACAACGACAGCCCCCTGGCGCAGATCGAGCGGCTGGCTCTGTGGGATGACGGCGCCGAGAAGGTTGTCCAGATGAACCACCCGCACCTCGTCCAGGTGCTCGGCGACCGCGACACCGACGGCACGGCCGATGGCGGATTCGAGGGAATGCTCGGCTTCGTCGATTGTGTCGAGGTCCATCCTCCCCACGAAATCTTCCTCGCTCCGCCGCAGAGCATCGATCCGCGCAAGCCGACGAGCCCGATCTTTGTCTGGATGCAGATGCTCAACCTCGGCTACCGCGTGCCGGGCGTGGTCAACACCGATGCTCATTATGCCTTTCATGGCTCAGGCTTCCTCCGCAACTATCTGGCCAGCCCCACCGATGATCCGGCGGCGATCGAGATCAGCGACATGGTGCAGACGGCTGAGCGTGGGCGGATGGTGATGACCAACGGCCCGTTCCTCGAGGCCCGTCTCGAGGCAGTCGAGGGCGAGGCCCCCCGTTCCGCCGGGCCGGGGGACGATGTTCGCGATGATGACGGCGCGGTGGAGATCGCGGTTCGTGTCCAGTGCCCGAACTGGTTCGACGTTGATCGCGTCCAGGTGTTCGTCAACGGCCGGGCTGACCCCGAGCTCAACTTCACCCGCCGCGAGCACGCGAAGCTCTTCAGCCGCGACGTCGTCCGCTTTGCCCACACGATCCCTGTGCGGCTTGAGCGCGACGCGCATCTGATCGTGGCGGCGATCGGCGAGTCTTCGACGCTCGGCTTGGTGGTCGGGCCCGAACATGCGGCCGACAAGCCGGTGGCCGTTGCCAACCCGATTTTTGTCGACGTCGGGGCGGACGGCTTCACCCCCTCGGGGGATCTCCTCGGTCTGCCGATCCCGCACCAGCCTCGGCCGACGGATCGCCGTCATGTCCACCCGCACGCCCATCCGCACCGGCCTTCCGGCGGGTGATGCCGGGCCCGGCAGGCTGTGAATCAAATGGCAGGGATGATTTTTTCACGCACAGCGAGCACGCGGACGTGCCGTCAGGCGGTCTTCCCGCCAAACACCGAGGCGAGGGTGTCGTGGAGGAGGGCGGCCGAGCGCTGGAGCGCCTGCAGTTCCTTCGGCCAGATCTCGATCTCGAGGATTTTTTCAGCGCCGGCCCGGCCGACCTGCGTCGGCACCGAGATCGCCACGTCGCGGAGGCCGTAGGCTGCCCCCGGTCCGCTTCCGGAGAGGACCGTCGACACCGGCAGCACCCGCTTCGAATCGAGTGCGATCGCGTGGATCACCTCGGCGATCGAGACGCCGACGGCAAATCCGGCCCCGGTCTTCTTCTTGATCATCTCGGCGCCGCTCGTCTTCGCCCGCTGGAAGACGTCGGCCCCCAGCTTGGGCGTGTAGCCGGGCCATTTTTCCAGTGGCAGGCCAGCGATCGAGGCGCTGCTCCACACCGGCACCATGCTGTCGCCATGCTCACCGAGAATCATCGCCTGCACCTGCGTCGCCGGGGCGCCGAGATTCATCGCCAGCAGGCTGCGGAAGCGGAGCGTGTCGAGGAGCGTGCCGAGGCCGATGACTTTCCCCTTCGGGAGTTTCAGCTCCTTCTCGGCCAGATAGGTGAGGATGTCGACCGGATTGGAGACAACCAGCACGATGCAATCGGGCTTGTGGCCCGCCTGCTTGATCGTGGTGAGGATCGAGCGGAACAGCTCCACATTCCGGTTGATGAGCGCCAGCCGGCTCTCGTCGGGCTTGCGCCGAAGTCCTGCGGTGATGCAGATGACGTCGGCATCGGCCAGATCGGCGTAGCCCCCCGCCCGGATGACTTGGTCGGCGATCGCCGCCGTGCCATGGAGCATGTCGAGCGCCTGGCCGTCAGCCAGATCGGCGTTCATGTCGACGAGGACGATCTCGTGGACGATGCCACCGAGTGAGAGCGCGAAGCCCGCCGACGAGCCGACAATCCCACCACCACCGACGATCCCGACCTTCATCCTCGTGCTCCTGTCGATCATTTCGCTCTGGGGTCTGTCTTGCTTCCGTGGATTCCGTGCCCTGTCGCCAGCGGCCGCTCCCCTGCGGGGGGAGAAGCCCGTCAGGCCGCTCCGATCCCCAGCTCACGGCAGACCTGCTCGGTGACCGCCTTGACGAGAACGTCGTAGTCGATCGCGGGGGGAGCGACTGCCGCGGGAGCCGCTGCGGCCCGCTGCGGATCGGCGCCCATCGGCGGGGGAGCGTCAAACGCCTTGCGCGTCACGCCGGCGTTGCCCCAGCTCGAGCGGAAGACGTCGTTGGCGCAGATGTCGCAGTTCTCCATCCCCTTGTCGAGACGCGGGTCGCTGTAGCCCCACTTCTGTTTCAGGTCGAGGAGCTCCTTCGTTTCCTGCTTCGTGAGATAGGTGACGCGGCCGAGGTCGCGGGAGAGCATCAGAATCCGGCAGTAGGCATCGAGGATCTCGGTCCACCAGTAGGCCTTCTCGACGGTCTCGCCGAAGCTCACCGTGCCGTGGTTGGCGAGAATCAGCACGTTGGCCGTCTTCACATACGGCTTGACGGTGTCGGCGAACTTCTGACCGCCAGGGGTCTCGTACTTCGTGATCGGGATGTCGCCGAGGAACACCTCGACCTCGGGGAGGACGCACTGCGGGATCGGCTCACGGGCCACGGCGAAGGCTGTGGCGTGGGGCGGATGGCAGTGGACGACGCTGTTCACGTCGGGCCGCTCCTTCATGATCGTGAGATGGAGGAGGATCTCGCTCGAACGCTTCCGTTCGCCGGCGATCTGGTTCCCCTCCATGTCGACGATGCACAGGTCGGAGGGCTTCATGAAGCCCTTTGAGACCATCGTCGGGGTGCAGAGGACCTCGTTCGGGCCGAGGCGGAAGGAAATGTTGCCGTCATTGCCGGCGGCAAAGCCCTTGTTGTAGATCCGGCGGCCGATGTCGCAGATCTCTTCCTTGAGCTTGGAAAGCGGCTTGGTCGTTGTCTTCACGGCCGGGTTGGTCGCCATGTCAGGGGTTCTCCGTGGGGGGGTAACGTTAGGAGTATTCACCACGCTTCCGGTCGAGGAGACTCTGCCGGTCGCGAAAAGATGTTTCTTTACGGGCTGCTTGCGGATCGTGCGGATCGTGTCGGTCGTGTCGATCGCCGGGGTCAAGAGGCCCGGGCGTCAGGCGGTCTTTTGAGCGGGAAGGTCGAGTCGGTCGATGATCGCGGCCACGAAGGCGTCGATCGGCTTGTCGTGGGGGCGGAAGGGCTGGGCCGCCTCGCCCCCTTCGCTGAAGGCAACGAGCTGGTCATCCCCGGCGCCGAGGTCGTCCCAGGCGATGAGCGGTTCGGCGGCAGAGCGGCCAAAATCCCCGCCGGCTGGATCGCCGGCAGCAAGGTCGGCTGCCGAGAGGGGGATGAGGACACGGAACACCCCGCCGCGCACCGTGGGGTGCGGTTCGACGAGGGTCACCGTGCCGATCGTCTGTCCGAGGCGCATCGTTCGACGCTCCTTCCGTGGAGTTCAGTGGTGGTGGGTGGTGCAGGAGCAGGCTGCGGGCTGCGGGCCGCCGCAGGGGCATCCGGCTGCTGCAGGAGGGGACAACTCGGCCGGGACTGGCCCTGGATCGCGGCCGGCGAGGGTCGAGCCGATCCGCTCGAGGCTCGAAGCGGAGAAGTCGCGCGGGGCGATGACGAGGAGATTGGCGGCACATTCCTGGGCCGCAGCCAACAGCGTCGTGGTGTCGCGCGCCGTCACGGCCCGGACGCCGGGCGAACGGTTGGCCAGGGCCACGGCGACATGAGGGCGACCGGCGAGGAGAATCCCCCGCCCACCGTCACGCGCCAGGTGGAGGCCGAGGCTGGCGACGACATCCGTGAGCCCCGTGGCCGGAAGCTGCTGTGCCCCGGGGAGTGTGCGCACAAGCCCTGCCGTCCGGGTGGCCGAGTCTCCCGGACATTCGGCCGCTGCGACAAAGAAGGGACGGCTCGCAGGGGCGGCTCCCGACGCTGCATGAGCCCCCTTCGCGCCACGCACGAGCATGCATCCGGCGGCCCGAGCCGCGTCGCGGCCGGAGGGGGTGATGAGGGCATCGTGCCGGAGCATGACGGTCTTCGTGCCTGCCGGGATCGTTGCCAAGCTCGCCGCCGTGACGAGCTTTTCCGCGAGCCCAAAGACGCCCGCTACGGTGCTCGGGCCGGCGGCGGGGGCCTTGGCTACCGGCAGCGCCGGCGCGGCCGGGGCCGCGGGGGGCGTAGCGCCCGCTGGCCGCAGATCGGCCTGGATCCGCCGCAGTACTTCGCGGACGATTCGGGCGATCTGGTCGGGGGTGAAGGCGGGGGCGTTCATCGGGTCGGGCCCTGCTTCCGGCTCGAGAAGACGGTGACGTCATCGACCAGCGCGACAACGCTGTAGCGGGCCGGAGTGGCGTCGCTTTTGAGGATGTCACGGAGGAGCCGGCCGTCGCTGGTGATCATGACGAGGTCGCCGACCCCCGCTGCCACCGTGTCGATCGCCAGTTGCGGATCGCCGTCGGCCTTCGTGCGGTCGGCCATCAGTGGCTGGACGACGAGCAGCTTCGCGCCGGCCAGCGACGAATGCTTGACCGTCGCGGTGACCGTGCCGAGGACATTGGCGAGTTGCATGGGTGGGGACTTTGGTGTCGTCGTCTGAGGTGTGTTGTCTGGAGCTGTCGACTGGCGTGTCGTCCTGAAGTGTCGTCCTGGAGCCTGGGCTCACTCAGCCGCGCCGAGGATCCGCAGGTCGTCGACGAGCGTGCAGCGGCGCTGGCGGGTGAAGGTGAGCGGCGTCGTCACCCCTTCGCCGGTCGGCGTGGCGATCGAAAACGAGATGTAGCCCTCGCCGCCGAGGCCGAGGCCGGCGGTGCTCGGGCCGTTTTTGACAAACAGCGTGGTGTCGAGGAGGCGGCCCATCTTCGTCATGTTGCGGACGTCGTGGGAGTGGATGATCGCCGTGTGACGGAAGCCATGCTCGCTGGCGTGGGCCCGGTGGATTGCCTCGTCGGCGTCTTGGCAGCGAATGAAGGGGACAAACGGCATCATCTGCTCGACCGGCACGAAAGGGTTGTCGACCGATGTCTCGCCGTAGAGGAGCTCGACTTCGCTCGCGACCCCAGTCCCGGCCGCACGGGCGAGAACGGAGGCGTCTTGGCCGATGAAGTCCTTGCAGGCCACCTGGTGGCGGTGGGCCCCTTCGCCGGTCCAAACGATCGCCTTCGCGGTCAGCGCGTCGACCTGCGTGGGATTGAGCCGGGCGGCGCCGGCCCGCCCCATCGCCTCCATCATCCGGTCAAACACACTCGACACGACAAACACCTGCTTCTCGGCGATGCAGAGGAGGTTGTTGTCATAGGCGGCGCCGGCGATGATCGACCGGGCGGCCCTGTCGAGGTCGGCCGTCTCGTCGACGACGACCGGCGGATTGCCGGGGCCGGCGACGATCGCCCGCTTGCTCGACTCGAGGGCCGCCTTCGCCACGGCCGGGCCGCCGGTGACGCAGATCAGCTTCACGCCGCGGTGCTTGAAGAGTTCGGCGGCGCTCTCGAGCGTCGGCTCGGCGATCAGGGCGATGAGGTTGTCGATGCCGATGTCACGATGGATCGCCTGATTGAAGCGGCGCACTCCCTCGGCGGCCACACGCTTGCCACTCGGATGGGGATTGACGACGACGGTGTTGCCGCCGGCGATCATGCTCACGGCGTTGCCGGTGATCGTGGGGAGAGAGTGCGTGACCGGCGTGATCGCGCCGATGACGCCAAACGGGGCATACTCGATGACGGCCAAGCCGTGGTCGCCACTGAACACCTCGCTCCGCATGAACTCCACCCCCGGCGACCGCTCGCCGAGGATTTTTAGTTTTTCGATCTTGTGGGGGAGGCGGCCGATCTTCGTCTCGTTGAACTCCATCGTGCCCAGCTCGACCGCATCCTCAATCGAGATCCGGCGGATGTGAGCGATCGCCCGGCGTCGCCCCTCGACACCGAGGCGCTCGAGCTGAAGGAAGGCCTCCTGGGCGGCCCG
>CALQRA010000023.1 GCA_943332855.1 Candidatus Kuenenia stuttgartensis | reverse complement strand
TGCGGCGAAGCGACCCGAGGCACCGCTCGGGAAAGGTGCCGGCCAGACAGGTGACGAGGCCATCCCGGGCCGTGATCTCTCTGAACGGGTTCAAGCACGCCAGGAGCAGCGACAGCTCGGTCAGCAGAAAAAGCGAGTACGCGAACAGGTAGGTCGAGATCGGAATGGGGGGAATGCCTCGCAGATAGCTTCGGATGCCGTCAGCGATAATCCATAAGGAAATGATCGCGAAGAGAGCCTGGGGGCCGATAGAGCAGGTCCACGGCAACCATCGAAGATCCCACCCTCGTGGATGGTCTTCGATCAACCAGCCGTCAGGCCGTAGCAGACGTGGCATTTCCACCGGCAGCCTCCGTTATCTTCTCTCGCGAACGACCACGCCGATCAGCGATCGGCCCCCTGTCGCGCCGACCCTCTGATATCCTACCCAACACCGCCATCGGTGGAATCGCCCGGTTCGGCATCGACGGCCAGATCAAAAGACGCCCACTCCAAGCCCGCGATGTGAGCCGATGCACCGCTCTTGCCAACCGCCAGCACCCCACTGAATCCGGTCGCCGACACAGGAGACAAGGACCCGTTGAGGTGCCACCCGGTGCCCAGACGGTTGGCTGCAAGCAGGGTGCCCAACACTTGGTCGGCTACCGTGCCAGCCGGAACGGGAGCCGAAACGCGGCACTCCCACAGGTCGGGAATCTTCCAGTACGGCTGCCCCTCGCGCGGCACGCTGTCCGGTCCGAGCAAGGCAAGCGAGCGATCCAAGCACTTTTGGAATGCGTCGCGACTGCCGACCCGAAACATCAGCCGCCAGTGAACTGAGAACGCCATCCGGTCGATTCCTCAGGGCCGCCACACCATCCCGCTCAGAGGCAGCATGCCTGCCGGAGCCTCGACCCTCGATCAGCCTACCCTTCCCCCTGGGTCTGTCCCAGCTCCTGGTTCCGCGTCCCCACCTGCGGCCGAGCGGAGAGCAACGGCCCACGCCGTGAGAAGGTGTCGTCCCTCGGTCGACTGAAGCACAGGCGACATCTCACCGCTGGAAAGCCGCACCGTGCAGCGTCGCATCTCTTCCAAGAACTCGTCCTGGTAGTGAGTGACCACAAAGTTCAGCCACTCGTTGGCATGGGCTGTCCCCGAGGCGAGCCGGTCGAGGAAGTCCGCGAACTGCCGGCGGACGTTTTCACGCGTGAGCAGGCTCGCCTCATCGATCGCCGACGAATCACACGTACCGTTGACTCTCATTCGCGAGCCTTTTTCGTCTGTGGCGCCCGCGACTGCCACGAAGACGCATCGCGGGCGCCGTGCAAGACGGCCAGCACCTCAATGCGGTCGGCAAACACGACGTCGTACACCACATGCTGGAACTGTTTCAGGCGTACCGCGAGGACGTCCTGCCAAGCGAAACCGTGCAGTTCCGGTATCGCTTTAAGGCGTTCGAGGACGTCGCGGAGTCGGGCCACGACCATGAGACTACCACACGAAAGAACGCTCCCGATCGGCAGCGATTGGCTCGCTGGAGCGCCGCCCCTCAAACAACTTCAGCGACGCCGCTGACCGGCCGAAGCGCCTTGGTCGCCAGTCACTGTTCTAGGACCCAGTCATCGGCTTCGCATTCGAAGGTCTCGTCGCGGAAATAGAAGAGAAAACTCCTCCCCGCTGGGCGAGCGTCTCCGACTCGATGCCAGTCGTGCGGACTCCGCTCGAGCTTGAGGTCGCCCGTCACCTCGTAGAACTCTCCCCAGGCGGGTGCCTCTCCACTGAAGCGGCACTGCCCACGATACCACCCTTCGTCGTTGGTTGGTCCAAGGCGGTATCTCCTCGCATTCGTGAACCGCAGTCGCAGGCGTTGCCCCTCCGAGAATCGGGGGAACAGAAAAGAGTTGGCAAAGAACTCCAGAACGACGTCGCAGCCATCAACCTGCACGGATGGCTCCGGAGCGTTGGGCTCGGCATTCCAGTCGTGATTGAGTTTCCGGAACTCCGTCACCATGCAAGCCTGGCCAACAGGTGTTGATACGGTCTGGAGAATCACCCGATCCTGCGCGGTGAGCACTCATCGCCCCCGGAAGCCGCGTCGCCTGCAGGGCTGCCGCGTGCTCGCGAATCGCTCAGGGGGCGAGCGTGGGGACGGCCGGCTCGGGCCGGTCCGATGGCAGGCCGCCGTCGGGAATGCGGCGGGCCTGGAGGGCGTAGATCGAACGCCGCCCCGCCATCGCCACCGGACGGGCCTGGGGAGCGGCGGGCTCGGGAAGCGGCTCGGGAAGCGGGACGGGGAGCGGCTCCGGGCTCTGCCCACGGGCCGTGGAACCTTGAGCGAGCGCGGCCGGAGGGGCCGGCGCCGCGACCAAGAGTGACGCCGGGGGGGCCGGGCAGCCCTGACGGACCCAGTCGAGCCAGGTGTGCTGGAGCTGGGCCACGCCCGGAACGGCGTAGTGACGCTGGAGGGCGCCGGTCCAGTCGTCGGTGGCGAGGCCGTCGCCGACGAAGGCGACGTAGCGGTGCCGGCCGCCGCGCTCGATCAGATAGCGGGCCAGCGAATAGCCCTGCGAGTAGAGAGGGAGGACGTCGGCGGGATATTCGCGCATCGCGAACATCTCCGGAAAGGCGATCCCCCGGCCGGTCGTGAGGTGCTCGATCAGCAGGCGGTGCTGCCGGGCACGCTCCACCGGATGCTCCACCGTCGTGCAGGCCCCCTCGTCGGCCCAGCGCGGCAGCGGACGGCGGAAGTGGCTGGCGAAGATCGTGTGGGTGATCTCGTGGGGGAGGACCGAGTCGAGGATCCGTTCCTCGCTCCCCTGGATCGTCATCGTCCAGCCGAACACCTCGCCGGCGTCGAAGACAAAGCTCGTGGCGCCGCCGGCCCCGAGATGCGGGGCGACCTGGGCCTTGATCGGACAGGGGCGGTTCCACCGCGGCAGCGGTTTGCCGAGCCATTCCACCGCGAGGTCATGACGATACTGCTCGGCGGCGGCGCCGATCTTTCTCGCCTGGCCGTCGGTCGGCGCGTCGATGACGAAGTTCGCGGTCCGATGGCTGGCGGCACTGACCCGTCCGGCCCCTAGGGCGAGCACGGCAGCGAGCACCACGAGCACCGGTCGCACGAAGCATCGTTCCAGCATGTCGGCTCCACCTCCGTGGGAATCAACGTGCCGTTCCTTCGGCACGCGATTGCGGTTCCCGCGGTCATGCCGATCGCGGGGGGGCGGACACTAGCGAACCGCCGCGACGCGGAACCAGACCGCTTTCCCCCACGCAACCACGGGAAAAACGCTCTTGCGGCGACGACGCTCCGGCGGGGGGGCGAGCCGACAGGGCTCGGCAGCGGTCGCCCGCGGAGGGCGGTCGGCCCAATCAGCCGGTTGGGCGGACGGTCGAACCGGAGGGCGCGCCGGCCGCAGCGCTGCTCCCCGTGGCAAGCCGGGGGCCGGGGGCAAGCCGGGTGGCGGTCTCTCCGGTCACGATGCGCCCGGTTGGCCCTCCCCCTCGCAGCGCTCGCCAGCCGAACCAGCGCCGTGACTGCCGCGGCATCCATACCGACACCAGCGCCACACCGATGGCCATCCCCAGCCATCCCGGCCAGGTCGGATCGAGCGTCGCGATCCACACGCCCCCTGCCACGACCAAGAAGATCGGCGCTACCCACCAGGGACCGAGGAGCGCCGAGGCGAAGCGCGCCACCAGCGGGCTCCTCCGGCGGGCCTCGAGGAGGGCGACGATGCCGAGGAGCAGGACGGCCGTCGTGATCGCCCGCCCCGACAACGAGGCGTCGGTGCGGCGGGCGACGACGATCCGCAGACTGGGCACATCCCGCCCCTGGAGGAACCGCATCGGGGGGGCCCACGCGGCGGCGGCATGGCTATCGCGCATGCCGACGTGCGACCAGGCCGCGGGCAACGGCAAGACCGCCTCGCGGCGCCGCTGCCGGAGAAAATCCCCGAGCCGGCGGGCGTCGTCGGGCGCGGCCCGGGCGATCGCCCGGTCGAAGCCGGTCGCGAGTCGCTCGATCGCCCCCTGCCGGGCCGCCGTCATCGTCTCTTCGTCGACGGTGGCCGTCGGCGGGAGCGCTCGGGCCACGATCCCATCGGGGAGCTCGAGGATCCACGCGGCGCGGAGGGAGGAGAGCCCGACGATGCCCGGCTCGGGGATCTCGAGGATGCCGTCGACCGGCAGGCCGTCGCTGACGTCGCCGGCATAGACCGCGACGATCGATCGGGGCCAGCCGACGTCGAGCAACCGCAGTTCCCAGGCGTTCTCGGCGATGCTCGAGCGGGCGGGGATGGCGTCGTTGGCGATCCGCCCGTCGACAAACACGTCGAACATCCGCATCCCCGCCGGGATCCGGATGCGGATCAGCGGATCGGCGGCGACGACATCGAATCGCGACACCCCCCAGGCCCGGCCCCGGGCATCGATCGCCAGGTGGGTCTCGGCGAACTCGACCCGGGCCTCCCCGAGCCCTGCACCGGAAGCAACCTCGACCCCCGGCTCGCGGAGCGGCGCCGGCGCAGCGACCGGCGCGGCCACGGCCTCGTCCGGCGCGCGGTCGATGACCCGGTATGCGGGGGCCGGAGCATCGGCGGCGACCTCCACCGATCCGCTCGGGGCGAAGACCGCCTCGCCCCCCGGTCCACCGCCGCCGACGATCGCGACGCGCCCCTCCGCCATTCGCCAAGTCGCCGTCAGCGGTCCGCCCGGATCGAAAAGGGACCGGATCAGAGGGAGGCTGCCAGCGCTGGGCGGCGCTCCGGGAAGGCTGGCGGCGACGTCGAGAAGGAACACCCCGGGGCGCGGGCGCTGGACGACGACGACGATCCGCCGGGGGCCGTCACGGCGCCACCGGACCCCGATCGGAGCGATCTCCGCTGCGGCGGGAGCGCCCCCCGGATCCTCGCGGAGCGACACCTGATCGATGTCACAACCCTCCGGGATTTCGAGCCCGATGGTCACCAGCGGCGCGAGCAGTGCATCGATGCGGGCCTCGAGCCGGAGGCGGATCCCATCGGCAACAAACCCGACATCCATCCGCTGGCTCCCCCGCGGCGGCTGCCGGCGCCGCTCGACGGAGACTCGCGCCGCCACGGAGGCAAGCGTGCTCACGCGCGCCACCCCGCCCGACACTCCCCCTTCAAACTCCCCCTGTCGGGCGCCGCGCCCGCTCTCGCTCCGCCACATGAGCCCCCCGACCGGCGCCCCCGCGCCGCGCGGGGGAAGGAGTGTCGCATCCTCCGGGAGCGTCGCCTTGACGATCAATTCAGCCGACGGTTCGAGCTGGGTCGTGCGGGCGTCGCTGGTCGCTCCCTCGAGCCAGGCCGACGGCAGATCGAAGACGCCGACCGGGTCGATCAACGGCATCAGGAAGGTCGCCCCGAAGGCGATCCGGCCCCGACGGGGATTCGCCACCTCGACAAGAAACCTCCCCCCACCGAGCGCCGTCGGGATGAATCCCGGCTCGGTGAGGGCGAAGGCCCCGAGGCGCGGATCGGCGCGGAGAACAACGCTGCGGACGATCTGATCGCCGGGGTCGATCGCGTAGGTCGCCGTCAGTCGACAGCCACCGTCGGCCCAGGCGAGGTCGTTGCGACTCTCCGCCATCGGGATGGTGTCGACGATCCGCGTTCCGCCATCCCCCGCCCAGGCGAGGCGGACGCGCGTCGCGCGGCTGACATCGAATTCGCTCGCCGCCCGCTTGCCATCCGCAGGGCGGCGGACGCGCCGGAGGACGCCGTCGGCACCGAGCGCATCGACCTGAAGCACCGACGCATCGCCGCGCGCCACGGGGAGGGGGCCCTCGACAACCAACTCAGCGCGGGGAGCAAACGGGATCGCGACAATCGCGCTGTCGACCTCGCCGGCGCGGGTCGGCCGGACGACCACGCCGACCTCGAGCCGGTGCCGGCCGGCATGGGCGAATCCGACGCCGAGCCGACGGCCATCGCTGTCGGGCGTCGGCACGACCGTCTGGCCATCGACGCGCGGCCCGGCTTCATCCCAGCGGGCCCCGTCCTCTTGGAGGAGCGTGATCAGCCCGCCGGCATCGGCATCGAGGTCGACGTCGAGCGTCCATGCCCCGTCGGCTCCGGGGCGTGCGCGGAGGCGGACGGCGTGGATGCGGACCCCGAAGGCCGCCCTCCGCCCGAGGGCCGCCGAGAGGGCCCGGTAGAGCGGCTCGGGAACGAGGGCCGTATCGCCGCGCTCACTGGAGGGGTCACCCCCCCCTGAGGAGCGCAGCCCGGGAACGATGAACACCGGAAGCGACTCCTCCGCCGTGGATGGGTCGGCCGCAGGCGGCGGCGCCTGGCCGTTGGGGAGCGGTTGCCGGGCGGCGGCGGAAGCGGGCACTAGGAGCAGTGCCACGAAGAAGAGGGGGAGCGTGCCGCGCCACCGGCCGACGGCCTGCCGGAGGAGCGCGGCGACCGCCAGCCCCCACAGGCCGGCGCGGGCCAGGCCGTCGAGCGGCAGCGGCACCCACAAGCCTGCGACGGCGAGGGCGACCGCCACGAGGAGTCGCCTCACGCGGCTGGCGGTGAGAAACCCGAGGGTCGCGAAGGCGAGACAGACCAGCAACGCACCCCCCCACAGCCAGCGCGAGTGGACCAGACGGACGCTCACCCCGGCACCGCGCCCGACGCGCTGCACGAGGACCCGCTCGCGGAAGCCGGCGTCGATCGTTCCCTGCCGGCTTCGTGGGGGCGCGACCTCGGCCCCGGGGCTTGATCGCCCCCGGAGCGTCACGGGGAGGAGGCGCTCGAGCCAACCGGTGCGGGCAGCGCCAACCTCGCGGAATCCGATCGGCAGCGTGACGATGTCGACGCCGTCGGGCAGAAGCACCTGCCAGATCCTCTCGAGCACCGGGACATCGATCCCGGCGCCGGCGAGGGGAACATTCCAGGCGAAAGGGGAGGGGGCGGCCGAGGTCTCGGAGCGGACCACGAGCCGGATGAAGCGCCGGTCCGCCGGGAGATCGACCCGCCATGCCCCCGTGATCGCGTCGGGCAGCACCGTCGCTGGCACGCCGTCGATCACCACGCCCCGCGCCAACACTCCCGCCGGCGGGGTGACGGCCACCCCCGTCCGGCCATGGTTCTCGATGTCGAAACAGGTCTCGTACTCGGTCACGCCGGTCGGATGGCACCAGCAGGTCGTCCCCTCGTTCCACACCCAGGCCCGGGCCTCGTCATCACGATCGCGCCCCCCGGGCACGATCTCGGCCGCGGGGGTGACCGCCGGTGAGCGGTCGGTCGGCGGCGTGAAAGCGAACTCGGCGAGCGTTCCCTTCGGCAGGTCGTCATCCCCCGACCGTCCGGCCGGAGGCATCTCCTCGAGGCGGCGGTTGACGATCTGGGGCCGACGACGGCTGGCGTTGACGATCACGACGCCCCCCTGCTGGGGATCGCTGCCGTCGACCCACGCCAACGGAACCGGCACAGGACCGCCGAAGGGGATGGCGCGTGCAGCCCGGATCCGCACGTTGCCGCGAACCGGGGGCTGGAGTTCGACGAGCCACGACTCCCCCTCGTCGATGCTTCCCCCCCCCTCACCACGACGATCAATCCGCCGCACGGCCAGGGTCCCGCCGGCGGGGGGCAGGAGCGACCACTCGAGGAGGTCGTCGGTCGGCTCGGAGAAATGGACGACAACCGCATCGAGCGCCGAGGCTCCCGGGGTGCAGGAGAAGGTGAACGACTCGGTGATCCGGTCGTCGAGGACCGTGAGCCGCACCCTGGTGTCGGCCTCGACCGGGGGACGGCGCTCGAGCAGGCTGGCCGGAGCCGCCATCGCCCCGTCCTCGACCGGGATCCAGGCCCGGATGGCGGCCTTGGCCGTCAAGCCCGCCAACCGCTCCGGCGGCGCCGCCGGGGGGGGTGCCGGGGGATCGAGTTCGATCGTCGTCTCTGGCGGGGAGGTGAGGGCGAGGACGGCCTGGCCGACGGTCTCCCCGTCGAGGCGCAGCATGTCCATCTCGGCGCCGGTGAACGGCACCTCGGTGGTGATCCCGGCGCGATGACCGGCGATCGCGAGCGTGAATCCCCGCTGCGGGGTCGCGGCGGTAGGAAAACCGATCCGCAGCAAGTCTCCGCCCAGGTCACGCACCATCCGCCAGTCGAGCGAGGCGCTCGCCGACGTCCGCTCGACGCCGATGCCACGCCACTCGAGAGCCTCGACGGAATCGATGAACCACCCCGGCGCGACCCGGCCGGTGACCTCGAACGCCTCGCCCCTGCGGACGCGGAGATCACACGCGGCGCGCCCCGTGACGACCGCCGGGCCGATGTCGACGGTGGTCACCCGGGCGACGTCGAGCTCCGCCCCCCGTGACGCCACGCCGACCCGCACCCGGGCCTGCGGGGCCTGCACCTCAAACAACACCCGCGCCCGTTCTCCCGCCGGCTCCGTGCCGGCCACGATCGGCCAGGCGACGATCTTCTCCTCCGCCACCGGCAGGCACGACTCGGCACTGATGTCGACCAGCGCCAGCCCAGGATCGCAGTCGACCACGATCCCGCCGCCGGCCCACTCGGCCGCGCTCGGCCACACCAGCGGCAGCCACCCGTCGCCCGACTCCGCCGGCTTTTCACCCCCCTCCCCGCGCACCGGCAGCGGGGCGACTGCGGTGATCGTCACCGGCGCCATCGTGCCGAGGGATGCGGCGGGGAGCCGGACCGCCGTCGTCCCCGCCGCGGCGCCCGGGCCGATCTCGGCAGGACGGACCCCGGCCCGGGGAAGGGTGACGGTCGCCGACTCGAGCGAGAGGCGCGGATCGGCGTCGACCGCGAGCAGCGCCGTCCGCCACGGCGCCGTCGGCACGAACACGGCGGTGACCCGCATCTCCCCACGCCCGATGGCGGCCCGTTGCCAGCAGCCGAACTGCTGCGGCGACTCCTTGGCCGTCAGCGGTGTGAAGGCGAGGGCCGCGAGGGGCCCGACGTCGATCCGCCAGATCCCCTCCCCGGCAGGCCCGACGTCGGGCCCGCCCACGACCTGCACCGCACCGGCCTCTCCGTGGATGAGCGGCGACGATCCCGCAGGAAGCCCGAGGTCGACGCGCGTCCGCAGCGCGGGGATGAGCGGCACGACGAACCTGCTCCCCTCCTCCGGTGGTGGCAGCTCCCACTCGAAACGGTAGCGCCCCGGGCGCGATGCCATGCAGCCGAGCCCCTTCACACCGCCATGAAGGGTCACCTCGCCGCCGGCATCATCCCCCTGCCAGGCGCCGCGGAGGACCGGCACCATCCCCAGGGAGATCGCGGCGGGAAGATCGTCCGCCGTCAGGTCGATCGTCGACGTGCCGAGCAAGCGACCGTCCGGGGCGAGCGTGACGCCGCAGGTCACTTCCCTGACGACGCTGGCGGATCGGTGGTCGGATGGCAGCGTGCCGATCACCGCGGGATCCCCCTCGGTGGCCGCCAGGGCCGCTTCGAACTCCTCGAGGGGGACTGGCACGAGCCGGTGCCCTCCGAGGGGAACGTCCCCGAGCCTCCCCGCCGGAACCCGGACGCGGTGGAACGGCATCGTTGCCGCGGGCGCCGCGCCGGAGGAGGGAGCCGCAGGGGGCGGGGGCTCGGCGGCCGCGCCTGGGATCGTCAGCGCAAGCAGCGCGATCCACAGTCTGGTGCCGCGGGGACGGATCATGGCAACACCCTTCCCGGCGACTCCGTCCGGACCCCCGACGGCGGGGCGAGATTGACGATCAGCGATGGGTTGGCAGCGAACCGCGTCGAGTCGTCGAGGGGGAGGGGCCGCGGCGGCGCGACCGTCGGGTCCACCTCCCCGGCGCCCCGGCGCAGAAGGGCCGCAAGGAACGACAGCAGGCATGCCGGGATCGCCGCTTGGACGACGAGCGGGGCGATGGCAGGGAACGCCGCCGCCGCCAGCGTTGCCGGCAACGCCAGCGCGAAGACCGCCGGCACCCGGCGCCAGGCGGGGCGGTAGACCATCGTCAGCCCGAGGGCGAGGAGAGGGCCCGAGACGAGGAGGACAAGGAGCCAGGTGGGGAGGAGCCAGACGGTGCCCGAGCCGGGCGATCCGGTCCCGGCGAACACCACCCGCCCCGTCACGACCGGCGGCTCCTGGGGGACGTTCGATCTGGCCGGGTCGCTCCCCCCGATCGGATCGGCCACCGCGGACCGCGGCACCGCCGACCGGACCGCCGCCGACACCCAATCGGCGAGGACCCCACGCGACACGATCGGCGCCCGCTTCAGCCCCAGCGCGCCCCATTCCCAGCGCTGCTGCGACGTCCACTGGGCCGGGCCGGCGAGGAGGTGTTCGTCATCGTCGAGGATCAGGTCCCAGAAAAACCGGCGCTGGAGCGTTCCCTCGGCGAACCGCGGCGCCTCGAGGAGGAGCGGACCGACCACGCCTCCGACGAGCCACGCCGATCCGCCCCCCTCGGCAACGCTCCGCGGTCGCGACATCCCGATCGTCACGAGCACTGAAGCGCGGTCCGCGCCGGATCCCGGGCCGCGCGGCATGTCGATCGCCACGGCACCGTCGGGGCGGACTGCCCCGACGATCGGCCGTCCGTCGAGACGGACCTCCACCGCTGCGGCATCGGGCTTCCCGTCACGCAGCGGCAGACTGGTCGGGGAGATTGCGAGCACCAGCCTCCGGCCGGTGGTGGTGACGGCGTAGCGGAATCGATCCTCGCGCCGATCGGCGAGGAGCCGCGTCTCCAGCCACGCCGCCTCGACGACGGTGTCGCCGCTGCCGTTCCCCAGCTGCGGAGAGAACGTCAGTGGCACCGATTCCTGGATCCGCGTCGCCACCCAGGTCCGCTCGGCCGCCGACAGGTTCGCCGCCGCGTCCCGTTTCCAGACGTCGCCGCGGACATCGACGACGGCGCTGTCGTCGGTCACGAGCGTGAACGACTGCCGTCCGATCCGCGCCCCACGGGGGAGGACCAGCGGCCATTCCGACACCTCGCCGTCTCCCTCCGGCCGCGGCGTTGGCACGGTCCACCGGAGGGCGACCTCCCCCGCTCCCAGCAGCGGCACGGCCAGGAGGGCGCGCAGCGGCGTGCCCTCCACGCCGGGCGACGCCGGATCGCCGTTGGGAAGTTCGAAGGGGGAGAGGAGCTGCGCTCCCTGCCGGATCTCGAACGTCCCCGTGGCCGAGACGGCGGCGGGGAGGACGACATCGATCGATTCGAGGGGGAGATGGGCGACGTCGAGCCGGAGCGTCTCCTCGACGACGGTCTGGCGCTCGCCGACCGTGGCGCGGACGTCGAGCGCCACCTCGACGCGGCGCGGCAACGATCGACGCGTCGCCTGAAACTCCCCCACCGCGCCGTCGAGTCGGTAGACGAGTTGCCCCCGGTCCCCGTCGCTGCGCCGCGAGGCCGGCACGACCTGGCGCACCAATCCGCGGATCCTTTCGCTGTCGGGGAGGACCTCGATGTCGGCATCGGCGACCACGGTCACCGTCGCCGGGCCGACGAGGTCGGCGCGCGGCTGCGGCATCGTCCAGGAGAGGCGGTCGCCCGACCGGTCGACGGGGAGGGCGGCCCGCAGTTCGACGACGGCATCGCCGACGAGCGGTTGGAGGAACGGGATCACGATCTCCCCGTCGCGCGACGCGACCGCGGCGGCATCGACGAGGGTCGCGGGGGAGACCTCGTCAATCGTCCAATCCTCGAGGCCCAGCGACAGCCGCGTCACCGGCGCGCCCCGGACGGAGACGCGGAACTTGGCCTCGAGGACGACGCGGGCAGCGCCGATCGAATAGCGGTATTCCGGTTCGACGACGACCCGGCTGCTGCGGGGGCGGACCCGCATCGGCAGGCTCGCCGGCTGGGCGTCGTGGGCGAAGGCGGCAACGAACCCGGGCTGTCGGGCGGCCGGTGCCGGATCGACGCGCCGATTGGCGCCAGGGTCGTCCCAATCGAGCTGCCATTCCCCTGCAACCACCAGCGCCGTCCGTCCCCGCTGTCTCCAGCCGGGCACCCCCTCGACGACGAAGCCGAGTGGATCCAACGGCGTGCGGCCGGAGGGATCGACCGGGCGCTCGCATTCGAGATCGATCACTGCCACTCCATCCCCCCTCCGGTCCAACTGCACCTCGATCGTCGCCGGGCCCTCGCCTCCTGCGCCGGTCTCGTCGGCGGCATGGACCCGGGAGGCCGGCTCGCGGACACCGACGAGCGTGCAGCGCGGGGGGAGCGTCAACCGCACCGACCCTTGCTCCGCCGGCAGCCCCTCGATCCGCACCGTCGCGTCGATCACGGCAACACGGCCATCGATCCGCACGAGGCTTTCCACGTTGACCTGCGGCAGAACGCCGGCCCCCGCCGCCGTGGCGCCCCGTCCCGCAATCCGGAATCTCGTCTCCCCGCCGATCCCTTCGCAGACGACGCGGCTCCCGCCCCCCTCGTCGGGCTCGACGCGCGGAGGGAGGCCGACGGGCTGGACGGTTACCACTGGCTCCGCCCGGGGAGTGCGGATCACGCACCGGGACGTCGTCGCGACGGGAAGATCAAGGAGGAACGTCTCGCGATCGGCGAGCGCTTCGAGGGCCACGACACCGTTCATGGTCACCGTGTGCCGATCGTCGCGGCTCCCCGACACCCACCCGCGGTAGCCATTGTCCAAGGCCTCGCGAGCGGGCCGCGGGCCCTCGAGGAGGAATCTCCCCGGCCCATCGACCCGCGGATCGGCGGAGAGGATCAACCCACCAAGTCGCAACGGGACGTCGACCCAGCCGTCGCGCAGTTGGCGGATCCCGAGGGTGATCTCAACACCACAGGCATCGCCCCCATCGCCCCCATCGCGAGGGTCGGGACGGGCCTCGACGACGAGGCGCTCGATGACGAAGGAGGGGGGCCGGGGCACGCCGGGCAGGCGGTCGCGCAACCCGAGCAATTCGAGAAAGTCGCGGTACTGGAAGCCGGGCACGGGGACCAGACGCCCCCCGTCGTCGGGCAGATAGAAGATCTCCGGGGGCTGCTCGAGAGGGCGTGGTCTTTCGCTCTCGGCGCGCGCCGTCTGAACGCTCTCCCCCCGGGGCGGCGCCGTCGCGGAGACACCCGGGCCGGGCCCGCCGCCAACAGGCCCGCCGCCAACAGGCCCGCCGCCAACGGTCCCGGGGATCGAAGGGACGGCGATCCCCCCCACTACGGGCGGCTCCGCCTGTGGGCGTGCCCAGACAAGCGTCCCCCAGGCGGTCGCCAGCAACAACAACAGGAGGCGCACGACCATGGGATGGGGCGCGGTGATGGATCGATTCCGCCTCGTCATCACCACCCCGGGGGTTTTCGGTCCACAGCTCGGTCGAACGTCATCAAGGGCTTCACCCCTCGACACTAGCTTCCCGCAATCACGGCCGCACGCCGCGCCCTGGGGAAGCGACGGCGCCCGACAGCCCGACGCGCACGGCACGACACCACCGATCGGCACGACCGGCACCACCGACACCCCGGTTCACCGCGGAGCGGTCTCGTTCCCGTCGAGCCACCGGGGGAGAACGCGCTGAAGCTCGCTGAGGAGCCGCGGCGTGGCGGCACTGATGAACGCGGGGGTGTCGAGGACGAACTCCGGCCCGGCGGCGAACGGGCCGATGCAGCCCCCGGCCTCGCGGACGAGAAGGAGCCCGGCGGCGACATCCCACGACTTGATGCTCCGCACCCAGAAGGCGTCGAATCGCCCGCAGGCGACGTAGGCGAGATTGATGGCCGACGAACCGCTCCGGCGGATCGCCAGCGCCTCGGGGACGACGGCGAGAAAATCCTGGACGGCGGGGGAAGTGCCGTCGACCTGGGCGGGGAAGCTCACCGCCACCACGGCCGCGCCGAGGTCGGCGGTCGCCGCGGCGGCGATCCGCTTCCCGTTGAGCCACGCGCCCGCTCCGGCACGGGCGGTGAAGCATTCGTCACGGACTGGATCGTAGATCGCCCCGACGAGAAGCTCGTCGCCGCGTGCCAGGGCCACCGACGTGCAGTAGGCGGGGATCCCCTTGACATAGTTGGTGGTGCCATCGAGCGGATCGACGATCCAGCGGTGTTCGCCGGCCGATCGGGTCTGCTCGTCAGGGGTCGACTCCTCGCCGACGAATCCGTGGTCGGGAAACGCCCCGAGCACGATCCGCTGAACCTCAGCCTGCGCCGCCACGTCGGCCTCGGTGACGTAGTCGCGCGGTCCCTTCGACGAGACCGCGAACCGGCCCACCCAATCCTGAAGCACGCCCCCTCCGGCACGGGCAGCGGCTTCACAGACGGCGAGCGGATCGGGCATCGGCGGAGACTCCTCGACAGACGCAACGCTGGGGCGGCTTTTGGGCACCGCGGCCGCCTCCGCCCCTCCACCCTACCAGACCGCCACCGAACCGCGCCAGGAGACGCTTCAAGGCCGCTCTGCCGGTGACGAGCCGGGGGGTTTTTCCCCGCGCACCGGTCGGGGGTCGCCGCGGGTCGAACCGGCGCGTTCCCATGGAGGACTTCCCGCACCGCCGGCTACACTCGCCGGTGGATCGCGGTTCCCCCCTGCGCTCTCCCTGCCCCAGCTCCATCGCCTCTCCGCCGAGGTTTCCCATGTCGCGATCGGCCTCCGTGTCGCCCCACTCCACCGCCGGCCGCGATCACGGCGTTGCAGCCTGGTCGCTCGCGGGGGGGCAGGCGCACGATCGCGCCGCTCACGCCGTCCTCGATCTGACGGCCCCCGCTTCAGGACTCGTCACCCCGGCGGGGGATCGGTTGCTCGGATTCGATGTCGGGGAGGGGTGGCCGCCAATCGATGCCTGGGTGCGCGGCGACGACATCTCCGCCATTTGGGAGCCGGGGGATGACCGCGGCCTCCGCGCTACCGGGCTGTGGCGCGCTCATCCCGCCGACGCTGGGCTGGCCGCCTGGGAACTCGTCGCCTCGGCGACGACGCGGCAGCTGCGGGCCGACGCCACGCTGGCAGTCAGCTCCGTGGTTGCGGCGGCCGAGATCTTCTCGGCCACCTGGCACCCTGGGGCGTCTCCCGTCTTCTCCCCCCGGGCCATCCCCCACCCTGCCATCATCCTCGTCCGCCGCGGCGACGGCCGGAGCGTGCTGATGATGCTCCACCCCTCCGAACACCAGACGCTGACGGTGGTCTGCGAAGGGGGACGGGCCCGCGTGGAGTGTGCGCTGTTCCCGGCGGGGGTCGAGAAGGGGGTCTTGCTGCGGAGTCGGGTTTTCGCCGCCGTTGGGCCGACGGCCGACGACGCTGCCTGGGGCCCCCGACTCGCCGCGAGATTCGCTGCCTCCCCGCCGCTCCTCTCCACCTGACCGGAGTCGATCGTCGATTCCGGTCGGACCGTCAGGGGAAGGCCCCTCTCCCCGCCACGGTTTTTCCGCTGGAGCGATCGGGGGGCACGCGTTACATTGCCCCCATCTTCCCTACCTTTCACGGGCCATGGATCGGCACCGGAAGGGCCCCATTCAGCGGGGCGCACTGCCGCAGCCGGCGCCGCGCCCCTCGACGGCCCCCGCCCGGGGGCGTGGCCCACAGGGTACGGACTTGGTCAGTGGTCAGTGGTCATTGGAGGGCCTCGCCGTGGCAGACATCGTCTTCGCCTTCGATGCGGCGCTCGACCGCCCGCTCCCGCTGCCGGCCGCCGCCCCGGCCGATGTCATTGACGCCTTCGCTGCCGCGCCGTGGGAGGCGTTCGAGGTGGCGGTGACCACGGCCCGTCAATCGCGTGCGGCGGCGCTGGTGCTGTTCGGCTCGACGCTCGATGTCCTCCGCGCCAGCCCCGCCCAGGCGGCGCGACTCCGCGGCCTTGTCAGCGCTCTGGCGGCCGAGGGCTGTCTGACGGTGTGGGTCGCCGACGACGCCACCGATTGCGCCAATGTCGCCCGGGCCCTCGCCGAACCGACCGGCCTGTCGTTCGTGACGCCGGCGGCGCCGCAACGGCTCGACGTCCGCGGCTTGTCGGTCGAGATCTGTTCGGCGCGCGGCCCAGTGGTGGCGACGACCGGCGTCGGCCAACTCGTCCCCTCCTTCGCCTCCGCGCACTCCTCCCTTCTCCCCGCCCAGCGACGGATCGTCGTCGGCTGGGACGACGCCTGGAGCTCCATCCATGCCGAGGGGGCGGCGCCGATGCATGGCCTCCATGCCCCGCTGGCCGCAGGCTCGGGGCCCGCGTCGGGAACATTCTTCGTGTGGGGATCGAGACGCCTCCAGGCAGTCCCGGCCGGGGTCCACCCCCTCCCCGCACTTCAGGCCCGCGTCGCCAGCGAGGCGGCGGCCGGGCACTGCGGCGCGGTGACGCTGACGACGCTCGGCCCGGCCCCTCTCCACCCGACGTCGCCGGGCCCCGGGGGGGGCAGCGGATTGCCGTCGGCGTTGATCCACCCCGTCAGTTCGGATGCCCGTCCGGCCTGGCGGGAGGTGCCGACACACCGGGTCACCTGGCGGACGCTGACGCTCGAGTCCCTGGCCGGTAACGACGAGGAGCTCGCCACGACGATCTGGGGAACGCTTGAGTCGATGACGCCCGATCCGGCCGGTCCCCTCCACGTCGTCCGCATCGCCATCGACTGCGGGGGGAGCCTCACCCGCCGCATCCATGTCTCCGAGATCTCCGCCGAGACGATGGGGCGGCTGCGGGAATTGTTCGACCCCCGATCGTTCCGCGTCTGGTGCCAGGATCTCGAGGCCGACCGCAATGAACCGCTCTTGCCGCTGGTGCGCAACGCCTCCTCGAGCGCCTCAGGCACGACGGCTTCGTTCGCATCACTCCTCGCCGAGAAGGTCCTCGAGGCAGAGAAGCATGCCGGTGCGCCGGGGGGACGCGAGTCGGCCTGGGTGGCGCTTGAGTTGATGGAATCAACCTGAAGAATCGACCACGGCGGGGCCGGCGCCCCGCCACCGGAGGAGCATCCGAATGATCATCGAGCGGATCCACATCGACCGCTTCGGCGCCCTCGAGGGGGTCACGGTCGAAGGGCTCGGCGCGGGCGTCGAAGTGCTCCATGGCACGAACGAGACCGGCAAGACCTCGCTCCTCGAGTTCGTCCGCGGCGTCCTCTTCGGTTTCGGCCATCTTTTCCGCCGGGGGATCCTCGATCCACACCTCCCCTGCGGCGGCCGCCTCCAGGCGCGCGCCGGGCTCGATGCCCGGCGGATCCTCGTCGAACGCCGCCACGAGGGCCCCCACCTCGAGCGCCTCTCGCGGCAGGACTACACCGCCGAGAAGGATCTTCCGGTCGCCGACCATCTCACCGTCTCGGCGGCCGACGGCGGCACCGCCACGACCCTCTTCCTCCAAGACTACATGGGGGACATCGACGAACGGACCTTCACCGCCGTGATGGCCTTCGGCCTCGACGAGCTCCAGGAGCTCCACACCCTCGAAGCGGAAGGTTGTGGGAGCCGGCTCTACGAACTGGCCAGCGGCCTCGATCGGGGCCGGGTGACGCGCGTCCTCGACAGTCTGCGGGTCGCCATTGAACGGCTCGACTCCACCGACCCGGAGGTGTCGCCGATCGAATCGCTCCGGCAGCGCCGCAGCGCCGCGCTGGGGAGGCTGGCGAGCATGGGGGCACCGGCCGTCGCCGCCGGCGCCCTGGGGAGCGAGCTTGCGCGGATCGATACCGAGATCGCCGCCTGCGAGAGCGGCCACCACCAAGCGAAGCTGGCGGAGGAGACGATCCGCGCGGTCGTCCCCCTCGAGCCGTTGTTCCGCCAATGGCGGCGGACCACCGACCATCTGGCGCAGCTCGAGGCCGCCCCGCTGATCCACGCCGATCTCGACGCCTGGCAGCTGGCCACGAAACGGCGCGATGGCTTGGCCCGGTCGGCGGCGAAGCGGAAGCGGATCCGCGGAAAGATCGCCCGGGAGATCAAGTCGCACGCTGCTGACGAGAAGATCTGGAAGAAGCGCACCGCGGTGGCGGCGCTGTGCGAGGAGCAGCCGCGGCTGGAACGGCTCGCGGCCGAGTCGGCCCGAGCCGCCGCGACGGCGCGGCAGGCGGCGCGCCGCTTCGGCGAGCAGCTCGGGGCTGCAGGGCTCGTCCGGCTGCTGGTGGCGGAGGCCAAGCCCGGGGCCTCTCCCGACACGCTCTCGGAGATGCAGCTCCCCAGCGGATTCGCCCGCTCCCTCGGCAGCCTCCGCGGGAGGGCGCGCGATTTGGCCGCGGCGGCCCGCGCCCTGAAAGGGGCGAAGCAGGCGGTATCCGAGGCCAAGGCGGCCGTCGAGTCGACGCGCGGCGCGCTCAAGTCACCTGCCACGCAAACCGCGGGAGCGTCGCTCGCCACCGCGATCGAGGAGGCGGCCGGACGGGCCGCCCTTCTCCGCAACCGGATCGCCTCCGGCGACCAGGTGATCGAGCTGGAGAAGTCGCTCACCGCGCTCGACCGGGACGTGGCCGCGAGTCTCCGCGGGCAGCTGATCCCGCTGGAATGGCTCCTCGGCCTGGGGGCAATGTTCATCACCGGAGCCGCGCTGGTCCTCTCGGGCCTGTTCCTCCCCGCGGCGGTCACCGGATCGCTGGCCTACGCGATGGCCGCGCTCGGCCTGGTCGGCACCGGCCTGGCTTCGGTGGTCACCTGGTCGCTCGACCGCGCCGCCAGCGACCGCCTCGAGTCGGCCCGCCAGCAGGTGACGATGGTCCGGAAGCAGCGCGACGACGCCTCGGCCCAGTGCGGCCTCTTCGACAAGAAGCTCGAGGCCCTCCGCGGCACCGTGGAGCGCTGGCCGGGGGAGCATGCCCCGACGATCGACCGTCGGCTCGTCGCGGCCCAAAACGAGGTCGAGCGACTCGAGGCCCTCGCCACGCGCGAGGGCTCGCTCCACCTCCTCTCCGATCGGCTCGAAGCCGCCCAGCAGGATCTCGGCCACGCGGCGCAGCGGCGCGTCGCCGCCCGGACGGCGTGGCGAAAGGCCCTCGAGGCCCGCGCCCTCCCCGCCACCCTCTCCCCCGCCGATGTCCGTCAGCTCTCCCGGCACCAGACGGCCCTCCTGGCCCTCGACGAGGAGCGGCAGCGGACCTCGGAGGAGGCGCGACTGCGCCGCGACGAGCTCGCTGCGATGGGGCACCAGGTCGAGGAGATCCTGGTCGAATGCGACATGCTCCCCGAGGGCACGGCGCTGGAGAACCTCCTCCAGCTGCGGGAGCGGCTCCGCCGGGAGACCACGTTTCACCGTCTGCGGGGCAAGATGACCGCCCGGCTCGTCCGCGCCCGTCGCCGGCACCGCGAGGCGTTGGCGCGGGTCAAGCTCGCCGATCGTCGCGTGCGCGAGATCATCGCCCGCTGGAATGTCGAGACGGAGAAGGAGTTCCTCCCCCTCGTCGACCGCCGCCCCCTCGTCGACGAGGCGCGGCTGGAGGCCCAGGTGGCCGAACGGGCCTGGGGCGACGCGCGCCGCCGGCTCGCCGACCTCCCCGAACTCGAGCAGTGGATGACCGGGACGAAGCAAGTGACCCTCGAGCAGCGGATCGCCGAGGCCCACCTCGTGACGGTCGCCACCCGCGAGGCGCTCGACCGGGCCCGCGAAGCGCGCAAGGCTGCCGCCGGCCGCGTCGAGGCGGCCGCCAAGGACCATTCCACCGAGGGAATCCAACTCGAGATCGCCACCCTCGAACACGATCTCGACCGCCACCTCCACCGCCGCCGGACCCTCGAGGGGGCCCGGGAGATGCTCGAGTCGACGCGGGCCGCCTTCGCCCGCGACCATCAGCCGGCGGTCCTCCGCGAGGCCTCCCGCTGGCTCGTCCGGCTGACCGAGGGGCATTACACCCGGATTACGACCTCGATCCACGAAGCCCGGCTCGAGATCCACGACACCCACGACCTCACCTGGAGCCCCGACCGGCTCAGCCGCGGGACGCGCGAGCAGGTGTTCCTCGCCCTCCGACTGGCGCTCGTCCGCGATCTCGAGCGGCACGGCGTCCATCTGCCGGTCGTCATCGACGACGCGCTGGTGAACTTCGACGACAGCCGGGCCCGGGCCGCGGCGGAGGTGCTCATGGAGTTCGTCGCCGACCAGCCCCGCGAGCGGCAGATGCTCGTGCTCACCTGCCATACCCACGTGGCGCAGATCTTCCGCGGGGTGGGAGCGTCAGTGCGCTCGCTCTCGGGGGCCGACCCCACCGTCGCCTCCCTCCCTGCGGCGCGGGTCGTCGCGCCAGAACCGGAGACGGTGCGGGTGGAGGTCCGCCGGCCGGAGCCTGTCGCTGACCACTCCCTCCCCCTCCCCCTGCCACTGCCACCGGAGCCCGCTCCGCGGGCCCGGGTTGTCGTCCAGCATCTGTCGCCAGCGGTTGTCCACCCCGCGCCACCGGCGCCGGCGACAGCGCTCCAGTCCCCTTTCCCCACCCCTTTCCCCACCCCTTTCCCCACCCCGTTCCCCGCCGTGATGCCGCGGCATTCGCAGGGGGGCCTCGGCTACCCCGCGCACGACGGCCACCGTCTCCCGACGCACACGGTGATCCACTCCGAACACCTCGCCGGGCTCGGCTATGTCGGGTATGTCACAGCCCCCTCCGCGACGGCCGCCGGCGCCGCCACATTCCCGACGTCGGTCGGCACCACGCCGGTCCCGCGCGTCGGCCACGGCCGCACAAGCTACCCGCACCTGGAGATGGTCGCAGGGATGATCCCGCAATCCCAAGCGAGCGAGGATCTCGACAGGGCCAACGACCACGATGCCGACGAGGCCGATACCGGCCGACCGCGGCGGGAGACGAAGGCGAGGGGAGCCTCGAAGCCTGCTCCGCGCGGCAAGCAATCCCGCGGCCGCGGGGCCTGATCGGGCCCCGGCGCGGGCGCGTCACGGGATGAGGATCGACCAGACACTCGCGAAGTCGTCTGTCCACAGCCTGCACCCCGCCCCCTTCCCGCAGGGATCAGCGGCGGTGGCGATCCCCTCGCGCTCGAGCACGGCCCCGTCGCGCGAAAGCAGCATCCACGTCGAACTGTACCCCCACCATTCATCGCCTCCGGAATCGTTCACGGAAACGATCTCGAGGCCGAAGTGGTCGGCGAGGCGCTCCACCACCGGGGCGAGATCGAGGTACCGGTTGGAGATGTGGATGGCGAGGATCCCCTCCGGTGCGAGGTGCGCGAGGTAAATCTCGAAGGCCTCGCGCGTGAGGAGATGAACGGGGATCGCATCGCTCGAAAAAGCATCGAGGGCGAGGAGGTCGAAGGCCTGGAGCTCGCCGGCGGCGATCTCCCGCTCCATCGAGAGCCGCGCGTCCCCCATCACCACCTCGACCGTCGTCGGGCATTCGTCGAGGAAGCTGAACCGCTCCCGCGCGAGGTCGCGGATCGCCGGGTTGATCTCGTAGACCCGGAGCGAATCCCCTTCCTGAGCATAGGCCGCGAGCGTCCCCACACCGAGGCCGACCAGGCCGATGGCCTGCGGCTCGAGCCATCCATCCCCATCTCCCTTCCCCTCCCCGAGGCTCGCGATTGCCCGCCCGACCCCACTCGTGGTGGCGTAGTAGGTGGTTGGAATCCGGGTCCTCCCCGGCTCGGTCAGTTGCAGGCCGTGAGTCGTCGCCCCGTGAACGAGGAGCCGATGGCGCTCGCGGGAGTCGCTCACCGCCGGCTCGATCACCTCGAGCGTCCCGTAGAAGTTGCGGCTGCGGACGATTCCGCGGTCGCCCGGATCCCCGGTGAGGAGGAGAAAGGCAGTGCCGGCAGCGCCGGCAAGGAGCATCAGAAAGCCCCCCGCCGCCGGCCGCCAGGGGGGGTCGAGCCGACGGTGCCGCACGTCACACAGGCAGGCGAGAAAGACGAGAACGAAGCCTGCCACCCACGGGGCGGCGGTGGGGAGGAATCGGGCCGCCTCGGAGGTGAACGTGCCGCCGTCGTTGCACAGGCTCCGGAGCCACGGCACCGCTGCCACGCCGACGAGCGTTCCCAGGCCCGCGGCCAGCGGGATTGCCCGGCTGTGGTGTCGAAACGACAGGGCCCCCAGCGCCACCAAAAGCATCCACAGTCCGGCCGGAAGTTCGTAGTCGTCGTTGAACAAGCTCGGGGCGACAACGGCCACCGCCAAGCCGCCGATCGCTCCTCCGGCGGCGATGGCGAGGAAGTAGCGGGTGAGGTGACGGGGGGCGGGCCGGAGCCGGTAAAGCTCGCCGTGGCAGACCATGCAGGTGACCAACAGCGTCGCGAGATGCCCTGCCAACTGGAGCTTGAGCGGGGCGGAGTTGCCCTCCGCCAGGATCTGCCAGGTGACGACGACACCGAGCGCGGCGAGGGCCGTGAAGGGCCCCCGGCGGTACCAGGCTGCGTGGTCGAAGGCGACGATGAACGTCACCAGGTAGATCCCCAGCGGCAGCACCCACAACAGCGGCATCGCCGCCACGTCCTGGCACAGCCGGGTCGTCGTCGACACCAGGAGCACCGACGCGATCGCCGGGAGTACCACCCAGAGCATGCCGTCGCCGGCCTGTTCGTCTTCGAGCCCGGCGTCGACAGCCCCGCTTTCGAGCTCCGCACGGCCAGCGCCCGTCCACACCCGCGCGGCACAGGCCGCACAGGCCGTGGCGAAGCAGGCCAGGCCGATCGACCAGGCACCGGCCTGGGCCGCACGCGTCAGCCGCGGCTCGACCACCGTCGGATAGGCGAGGAGGGCGAGGAGCGAACCAACATTGGAGAGGGCATAGAGCCGGTAGGGCGACAGGCCTGGGTGGACCAGGCTGAACCACCGCTGGAGGAGCGGGCCGGTGGCCGAGAGGACGACAAACGGCAGGCCGATCGTCGCCGTGAGGAGGAGGAGGATCGAGGCGACGGGGTCATCGCCGGGACGGGGGCGCCAGCCTTCCCCAGGGGCGATGGGGAGGAAGGCGAGGGCCACCGCGAGACCGACGCCATGGACCAGCGCCTGCCGCCGCGGCGACAGCCAGGTCGTGAGGAGGTGGGCATAGGCATAGCCCGCCAGCAGCACGCCCTGGAAGAAGAGGAGGCAGGTCGTCCAGACGCCGGGACCACCGCCATACCAGGGGAGGATGTACTTCCCGACCAGCGGTTGCCCGATGAAGAGGAGGAAGGCCCCGGTGAAAATCGCCAGCGCAAACGGCAGCACGAAGAGCCCCACACGATCCCAGTCCACCACACGATCCCAGTCCACCACACGATCCCAGTCCACCACACGATCCCAGTCCACCACACGATCCCAGACAACGGGACGACCGCCAGACAACCCTCTGACCGACAACGCCCCGGCGTCAGGAGCCCTCTCGGAGGACGGCTACCTGACGGCCACCCCCTGCTGGACATCCCGCAGGTAGCGCTGCCGCATGCTCGCCAGGAGGAGTCCCAGGTAGGCGTTGGCACCGAGCGAGAGAAAGAGCGTCAGAAGGCTGCCGATGAGGAGGGGCCAGGGGCGGTCGGTGACCGCTCCCCCCGTTGCTCCCACCTCGCCACCGGAGAGGAGCGAGGTCTTCTGCGACGTCCGCTCGGCCCGCGGCCGCTTCGCCGCGTCGGAAACGAGCCGATCGACACCGGCCGGCCAGGTGTCGGAGACGAAGATCTTCACGCGCCGGACATCCCGGGCGTCGGCCGGCACGTCGCTGGTCAGCGGACTGGCCTGGGTGCCGTTGCGCATCAGATCGGGTTCGACGCGCACGAGGTAGTCCCCGCCCCCTCCCTCGGTCGGCACGTAGGCGCCCTCGATCCCCATGGCGAGGATCCCGGCGAGGAAGAAAAGGGTTTCGAGGAACATGCGAATACTCTCCGGTGAACAGGCTCTCCGTCAGGGCGATTTCAACCTCTCGACGGCGGTTTGTGCAACTGGCCCGGAATCGGACGGTCCGGCGGAGGCGCCGCTGGCCAGATTCCCGACGTCAAGGCTGTCGAGCTCGGTCTGGAGCATCGTCAGGGCCGCCTGGAGGAAGGCCACGGCGATCGGACCGACGAAAATCCCGATCGGCCCCAGAGCGCCGACGCCCCCCAGGACGCTCAACAGCGCCAGGAGGGGATGGAGCTTCGACTGTCCGTGGAGGACGATCGGTTTGATGATGTTGTCGACGGTGGAGACCACCCCCATCCCCCACACGGCCAGGCCGGCCGCAGCAAAGGTGTTTTTGGCGAAGAACAGGAGATAAAGGCTGGCGCTCCCCCAGATGGCCGCGGCTCCGACGAACGGGACGAGGGCCCCGAAGAACGTCAGGAGCGTGAGGAGGAAGACGTTCCCCAGCCCCGCCACCCAGAAGCCGAATCCCGCCAGCACCGCCTGAACGATCGCCGCCAGGAGCGTCGAGCTGACGACCGCCCGGCTCACCTCCTCAAACTCCTGGAGGAGCTGCCACTGATAGCGGGGATCGAGGGGGATCAGACGGGTGACCGCGGCGAGCATCCGCCGCCCGTCGGCGAGGAAGTAGAAGAGCGCCACCGTCATCACCACGAGGCCGATGATCCCCTTGACGATCACGACCGGGGTCCGCGCCGCCACCGGCCCGATCCAGTCCTCGGCGATCCGCCGCAGCTCGCCGTTGACCGACTCGGCGGTCAGATGCATCCCGGTGGCATCATTGATCCGTTCAACGAGCCCCGACAGGACCGCCGGATCGAGCTTCAGCCCGTTCTCCGCCCGGAAGATCCGCACGGCATCGCCACCGGCGCGGGCGACGAGGAGAAACAGCGGCACGAGGACGATGAGAAGCACAAACAGCGTCGTGAGGAGGGCGGGGATCCACTCCGGCCCCTTGTCCAAACCGATGATCCGAATGCGCAGCCAGCGATGGAGCGGCCCGAAGATGACGACGAGCATCGCCGCCAGGAGCAACGGCAGCAGGAAGCTCGACATCACCCGCAGCGAAAGCAGGCCGAAGATGGCGACGAGTGCGAGGAGGACGCCGAAGGAGACGATCCGCGCCACGCGCTTCGGCGGCGTGTCGGTCGGGATCTGGTTGTTGAGGAGCATTCCGCGGCGCGGTGGGAACCGCGGGTCCAGAGGACGGGGGCTAGGGGACAGGGCTGGCACTCGTGGACGAATTGTAACGGTGGTTTGAAAAAGTGCTCCCCGCCCGTCATGGCGGTCGGCGCCGTTCCGGCATGGCGGATCGGGCTCCCGGGGGGTATCCTGCCCGGTTCGCCGCGGCCGGCCTCCTCGGCACCGCTGTCGTCCGGCGCACCCTCCACGCGTCCCTTGCCGCCAGCCCGGCCGGAAGGGGCTTCCGTCTGGTCCGAATGCATGAACGCACCCGACGCCTCGCCGCCGGACGTCTCGCTCGTCGTCCCTGTGCGCAACGAAGCGGGGAACATCGGCCCGCTGATCGCCGAGATCCGCACCGTGCTCGATGGCGCCGGGCTCGCCTGGGAGCTGTTTGTCATCGACGACGGATCGAGCGACAACACCCGCGGGGAAATCGACTCCGCCGCGGGGGGTGATCCGCGCGTGGTGGGAATCCACAAGCCCCGGGGCGAGGGGAAGTCGGCGGCTCTCATGGAGGGCTTTGCCCGCTGCCGGAGCCCGCGGATCGTGATGCTCGACGGCGACGGCCAGGACGACCCGGCCGAGATCCCCGCCATGCTCGCCCTCCTCGCCGACCCGGCGACCGGCCGGGCTGGCGCCGACGTGGTCAACGGCTGGAAGACCCCGCGACTCGACCCCTGGCACAAGACCCTCCCGTCGCGGATCTTCAATCTTCTCGTCGGCTGGGTCAGCGGGCTTCTGCTCCACGACCACAACTGTGGCCTGAAGGTTTTCCGTGCCCCGGCGGCACGGTCGCTGCGGCTCGGCGACGACATGCACCGTTTCATCACCGTGCTCGCCGCCGCGGATGGCCACCGGGTCGTCGAGAAGGCGGTCCATCACCGGCCGCGGAAGCTGGGGCGGTCGAAGTATGGCTTCGCCCGGTTCTTCACCGGCCTCATCGATCTGACCCGGATCGCCGCTGACATCCGCCGCCGCCGGATCGCCGCGCTCGGCGCGATCGTCCCCTCCGCCCGGGCGCGCAACCGGCGGCACCTGGCGGCGATCCTGTTCGCTGTGGCCCTCGGCAGCCTCCTCGGCCGGATCGGCGCCGTCACGAGCGTCGACAAGATCGCGCTCGAGAAGCGCCTCGTCGCGGAGGCCGTGGCCAAGGCCCGCGACGCCGAAGCGGCTGGTGGGCCGGCGGTCGACGCCGAGGCGATCTCGGCCTCAATCGAACAGGGACGGCGCCTCCAGCGCCCCTTTCTCTCGGCCAACGACCGCAGTCGCTGGCTCGCCGTCCGGGCCCTGGTGGAACGGGGGACGTTTGCGATCGACGACCTCGTCGTCGAACCGGGCTGGGACACCATCGACGCGGTGGCCCACGCCGACGCGACCGGCCGGATCCGCCTCTACTCGAGCAAGCCGCCGCTCCTCACCGTGCTCTGTGCCGCCCCCTACTGGGCCCTCCATCGGATCACCGGCTGGACACTCGGCGACCATCCGTTTGAGATGGCGCGGATGCTCCTGGTCGCCTGCTGCCTCCTCCCCTTCGGCCTCCTCCTCGTGGCCACCCAGCAGATGATTGAGTCGGTCGGCGGCACCGACTGGGGGCGCGGCTGGGGGACCGCCCTGATCTGTTTTGGCACGCTCCTCTCCCCGTTCGCCGTGTCGCTCACCAACCACCTCCCGGCGGCAGCCGCGGCCGCCTGGAGCGGGTGGTGGCTCCTGCGGATCGTCAGCCGGGGGGGCTCGCTGCCGGCCTTCGCCGCCGCCGGGGCCCTCGCCGCCCTGACCGCGGCCTTCGAACTCCCCGCCCTCGCCTGGTGCGTTGCGGTCCTCGGAATGCTGTGGCTGGTCGACCCGCGGCCCACGCTCCGCGCCGCGCTCCCGGCGGCCCTCGTCGTCGCCGCGGTCGCCCTGGGCACGAACTGGCTGGCCCACGGATCGGTTTTTCCCCCCTACGCTCACCGCCACGCCGCTGGCCCACAGCTGCCGGCCGCGGCGGCCGCGCCGGCCCCCGGGACCTCCTCGGCCAATCCCGACAACTGGTACGACTACTCGCTCGCGCTCTCCAACGGCAAGCAGCTGACAAGCTACTGGCGCGATCCGAAGGGGGTCGATCGGGGAGAGCCCTCGGCGCTGGTCTACGCCTGGCACGCGTTGGTCGGGCACCATGGGATCTTTTCGCTGACCCCCGCTTGGATCCTCGTTCCCTGGGGCCTCGGGCTCCTGATCATGGCCCGGCGCCGGCCCGCCCCCCCCGGCCAGGCGCATCTCGCCGTGGCGATCCTCCTCGTGTCGGCCGTCGTGATCCTCTTCTATCTGACGCGTTCCCAGATCGACCGCAACTACGGCGGGGTGTCGAGTGGTTTCCGCTGGGTGTTCTGGCTCGCGCCGCTGTGGACGGTGGCTGCGGTGCCGGCGGCCGACAGCTTGGCGCGTCACCGGGCCGGGCGGTGGCTGGCGCTGCTGCTCCTCGCCCTCTCGGTGGTGTCAGTCGCCTACCCCACCTGGAACCCGTGGTCGCCCCCGTGGATCGAGCAGTGGCTGCGTCACCTCGGCAGTCTGCCGCGGGGATGACGGCGCCGTGCACTCCTGGCCATCAGCGGCCCGGCAGGAGGGAGGCGGCGGTCGCGGGCCAGAAGGAGGGGAGCGCCGCGGTGACGACAAGCTCCTCGGCCGAGTCGGGATCGCGGAAGCGGATCGCGAGGGCATGGAGGGTGATCGGCAGCCGACGGTGGTCGGGGTCGCTGCCCTCCGCGAGCGCCGGCCCGCCGTAGAGCGTGTCACCGACGACCGGCATACCGCGGGCGGCGGCCTGGACCCGCAGCTGGTGCATCCTGCCGGTGAGGGGCGTGAGCTCGAGGAGCCATCTTCCGGGCGCCACCTCCCCGAGGGTCCGAACCGAGGTCACCCCCTCCCGTCCCGCCGGATCCTCCGCACCGACGACCGCCGCCGCAGCAGCATCGGCGCATTTCGCAATCCGGTCGCACCATTCGACCAGCGCACCTGCCACGGGGCTGACAGCGGCGCCGGGGGCCACGATCGCGACGTAGGTCTTCGTCACCTGGCGCCGCTCGAACTGCCTCGAAAGCTGGCGGGCGGCGCGGGGCGTCGTCGCCATGAGGAGGACGCCCGACACGGCGCGGTCGAGTCGGTGGGGCACGCCGAGATAGGCGCCGACAGGGAGCCGGTCACGGAGCCACGACTCGACCGAGGGGAATCCGGCGGGAGCCTGGGTGGCGAGGCCGAAGGGCTTGGCCAGCGCCACGACTCCCGACCGTTCGAGGAGGACCGTCGGTAGATCGGACACGCCCTCTCCCTCCGGCACCGTCACCCTCCCGGTCGATCCCGGCGCACATCGGCACCGGGTCGGGCGGAGGAGACTCGGATCTCGACGACGCCCTGGAAACGTCCAGCGGGCGAGGCGTCGGCATCTTCGTCCTCGACGATCCCGGCGGCGACGATCTCGTCGAAGTCGGGGAAATCATCGATGAGCACCGGCGGTTCGTCGAGGCCGGCGTCGAAACCGGCCAGGACGAGGCCGGTTGTGTCGTCGGCCTCGTCGGCGGTGACCAAGCCGAGGAGCGACTCCATCTCTGCCGCGGAGATCTCGGCGAGGCGGAAGCTGCGGAGGATCTCCGGCACCGGATCGGTCCCCGCGGGGGCCGGTGGCTGCGGCCAGGAGCATTGGCGGGCGGCAAACGTCTGACAGAGGGTCTCGAGCGTCTCGCGATCCATCGCTACTTCTCCACTTTCGGCGCTGTGGTGTCGAGCAGGCCTGTTCATGGGCAACCCGGACAAGCCGGGCCCGGAGGAGATCATCTACGAGGATTGTTCGAGGATAGTTCGCGTCGGGTCAAAATCGAGTGAGCGTGGCGCAATCTCAAGACCCGCGCCGGCCGTGGTATCGTCTCCCCGCGGCCCCCGGCCCCCACCGCCCCATCCACCAGCCGTGCCCGACACCAACTTCCTCCCTGCCCTCTCCCCGGCCACGCTCGCATGGCTGGCCCTCGCGGCCGCCGGCGTGGGGATGTCGAAGAGCGGCCTGGCCGGCCTGGGGATGGTTCACATCGTGATTTTTGCGGCGGTGTTCGGGGCCCGAGCCTCGACCGGCGTCCTCCTCCCCCTCCTCGTACTGGGGGACATCCTCGCCGTTTTCTTCGTCGGCCGGGCCGTGCGGTGGCCGATGGTGGCCAGGCTCCTCCCCCCATCGGTGGCGGGGATCCTCGTCGGCTGGTGCCTCCTCGACCGGCTCGACGAAGGGGCGATCAAACCGGTGGTGGGGGGGATCATCCTCGGGCTCACCCTTCTCCAGGTGGCGCGACTGTGGAGACCCGATTGGTTCGGACACTTTCCGCACGCCGTCTGGTTCGGGTGGCTGGCGGGGGGCTTCGCCGGCGTGACGACGATGTTGGCCAACGCGGCGGGGCCGATCATCGCGCTCTATCTGCTCGCGGTGGCGCTCCCCAAGGAGATCCTCATCGCCACGGCGGCCTGGCTGTTTCTCGTCCTCAACATCCTCAAGCTCCCGTTCAGCTGGCAGCTCGGATTGATCACCCCGGAAACGCTCCTCCTCAATCTCCTCCTCGCGCCGATGGTCCTCGTCGGGATGCTCGCCGGGAAGCAGGTCGTGAAACAGATCCCGCAGCGGCTCTTCGACACCCTCATCCTCGCCTTCACGGCGACCGCCGCGACGAGGCTGATGGGGCTGTGGTGACGCCCGGGGCAAGGGTTCCGTTGCCCGCACCCCCCGGCACGGGATACGCTCCCAGACAGAAACGCGGGGAATGGTCGGGGGGAGCCCCAGACGATCCGCGTCTAGTCGCCTGTTCCAGGGGGGTCTACCGTCATGTACCGCACCACCATCCGCCTCCGGGCGTCGTTCGTCGTCGCCCTCCTGACGGCGACGTCGATGCCCGCCCCGGGCACTGCCGACGAGGCGACCCTGCCGCTGGTGACGTTCTCCCGGCAGCAACTCGACGGTCGGTTCGTCGCCGAGGGGGCCGGCGTGGGCGACTTCAACAAGGACGGCGTCCCCGACATCGCCGCCGGGCCGTGGTGGTTTGCCGGGCCCTCCTTCGCCGAGCGTCACGAGATCTCTGCGCCGAAGCCGTTCGACCCGCGCGGTTACTCCGACAACTTCTTCTGCTGGGGCCACGACTTCAACGCCGACGGCTGGGACGACGTCCTCGTCTACGGCTTCCCGGGACAGGATGCGTCGTGGTTCGAGAACCCACAGGGGCGCGAGGGGCCATGGCCGCGCCACCGCGTCCTCGCACAAGTCGACAACGAGTCGCCGACGTTCGCCGACCTCGATGGCGACCTCACGCCCGAGATCGTCTGCTCGGTCGGGGGGTTTTTTGGCTATGCCCCGATCGGGAAGAACGATCCGACGAAGCCCTGGGTCTTCCACCGGATCTCGCGGGAAGTGGCCGGCGGCCGGTTCACGCATGGCATGGGGGTGGGGGACGTCGACGGTGACGGCAAGGCGGACATCCTCGAGAAGAACGGCTGGTGGCAGCAACCGGCGTCGCTTGCCGGCGACCCCCTGTGGGCCTTCCACCCCGTCCCCTTCGCCGGCCCCGGGGGGGCCCAGATGCACGTTCGCGACGTCGATGGCGACGGGCTCAACGACGTGATCACGAGCCTCGCCGCCCATGGCTACGGCCTGGGGTGGTGGAAGCAGGGAACGGGCCCCGACGGCGGCCGGTCGTTCGACTACCGGCCGATCACCGGTGAGAAAGCCTCCGACAGCCCCTACCGCACCGTCTTCTCTCAGATCCACGCCATCGACGTCGCCGATATCGACGGCGACGGTCTCGACGACATCGTCACCGGCAAGCGCTTCTGGGCCCACGGTCCCGACGGTGATCCGGAGCCGGCGGCCCCGGCGGTGCTCTATTGGTTCCGCGGCACTCGTCCCGCCCCCGGCGAGGCGGAGTTCGTTCCGCAACTCGTCGACGACAACTCCGGCGTCGGCGTCCAGGTGACCGCGGCCGACGCGACCGGCGACGGCCTTCCCGACATCGTCGTCGCCAACAAGCAGGGGATCTTCGTCCACACGCAGTCGCGCGAGCCGGTGCCGCTCGCCCGCCACGAGGAGGCCCAGCCGCAGAAGCGCCGCCCAATGGCCGACGGCCTCGAGCCCGAGGACGCGGCCAAGGCGATGTCGGCACCCCCCGGATTCTCGGTCAAGCTCCTCGCCTCCGAGCCCGATGTTCAACAGCCGATCGCGATGTGCTTCGACGACCGCGGGCGGCTGTGGGTCGCCGAGGCCTATGCCTATCCGAAGCGCGTCGCGCCGGAGGAGGCCCGCGATCGGATCCTGATCTTTGAGGACACCGACGGCGACCATCGGCTCGATTCCCGCAAGGTGTTCAAGGAGGGCTTGAACCTCGTCAGTGGCCTCGCGGTCGGTTTCGGCGGCGTGTGGGTCGGTGCGGCCCCCGACTTCCTCTTCATTCCCGACGCCAACGGCGACGACATCCCCGACGGCGAGCCGCAGGTCCTCCTCGACGGCTGGGGCTGGCAAGACACCCACGAGACCCTCAATGCCTTCATCTGGGGCCCCGATGGCTGGCTGTACGGCTGTCACGGCGTCTTCACCCACTCGAGCGTCGGCAAGCCGGGCACCCCGGCCGACGAGCGCACGAAGCTCAATGCCGGCATCTGGCGCTACCATCCGGTGCGTCATGAATTCGAAGTTTTTTCAGAAGGGACGAGCAATCCCTGGGGGGTCGATTTCAACGATCTGGGGCATGCCTTCCAGACCGCCTGCGTGATCCCCCACCTCTACCATGTCATTCAGGGGGCCCGATACGAGCGGCAGGCCGGCCAGCACTTCAACCCCTGGACGTTCGACGACATCAAGACGATCGCCCGCCACCGCCACTGGACGGGGGGGCAGTGGAACAACGCCGACCGGGAGAAATCGGACGCCACCGGCGGCGGCCACGCCCACAGCGGGGCCTGCATCTACCTCGGTGGCACCTGGCCCGACCGCTACCGCAACAAGCTCTTTATGAACAACATCCATGGCGCCCGGCTCAACGAGGATCGGCTGACACCGGTCGGTTCGGGTTATGTCGGCGACGGAGAGCCCGACTTCCTCTTCGCCAACGACAGTTGGTCGCAGTTCATCTCGCTCCAGACCGGGCCCGACGGCCAGATGGTGCTCATCGACTGGTACGACCGCAACCAGTGCCACCACAACGACAACGAGACGCACGATCGCGGGAATGGGCGGATCTTCAAGGTGATGTACGACCACGGCGACACGGCCGCGGTGAAGGTCGACCTCACGGCGAAGAGCGACGCCGAGCTCGTCGATCTTCTCGCCCACAACAACGATTGGTTCGTCCGCCACGCCCGCCGGCTTCTCCACGAGCGGGCCGTCGCCGGCCGGCTCACCGACGACATCAGCGGCCTGCTCGACGCCAAACTCGCCGCCGCCCCGACGGCGGCCAAGCGGCTGCGCGTGATCTGGGCGATGCACGTCACCGGAAAGCTCGATGCGGTGCGGAGCGAGGTGCTCCTCGACGACCCCGATCCTGCCGTCCGCGCCTGGGCGATCCAACTCGCCAACGAGACCGGCAGCATTCCCCTCGAGACCCGCATCGGCCGCTACCGGCAACTCGCCGCCGACGATCCCTCGCCGGTGGTCCGCCTCGCCCTCTGCTCGGCGCTCCAGCGGATGCCGCTCGACGTCCGCTGGGACATCTGCGCGGGGCTTGTCGCCCACGCCGAGGACGCCGACGACCACAATCTCCCCCTCATGAATTGGTACGCCTCTGAGCCGTTGGTAACGGTCGATCCAAAGCGCGCCATGGCGTTGGCGGCAGCGTCAAAGATCCCGACGGTGTCGCGATTCATCGTCCGTCGGGCTGCCTCCGAGGAAGCCTGCTACGAGGCCCTCGTGGCCCGGCTGGCAGCGGCCGATTCGGCGACGCGGAAGTGGATGCTCGAGGAGATCGTGTCGGCGCTGGCGGCCCGCGGGCGGATGAAGGCCCCGACAGCTTGGGAGAAGGGCTACGAGGTGGTCACCGCCGACGCCGACGAGGCCGTCCGGCGGCTGGCCGGTGTGGTCGCAGTCCGGTTCGGAGATCCGCGCGTCCTTCCCCAGTTGCGTGGCGTGCTCGCCGACCGCGACGCCCCGAGGAGTGAGCGTCAGGAGGCGCTCGAGGCGCTCGTCAGCTCCCGCGACGAGGGAACGCCGCCGGTGCTCCACGCCCTGATCGATGATCCGGTCCTTCAAAAGGGGGCGATCGTGTCGCTGGCGGCCGTGCCCCACGATGCCACGCCGGGAGTCCTCCTCGACGCCTACGAGGGGCTCACCGACGAATGCCGGCAGGCGGCCATCGCCACGCTCGTCTCGCGCCCCGCCTGGACGATCGCCCTCCTCGACGCCATCAACGCTGGCAAGCTGCCGCGTGGCGACCTTTCCGCCTTCACCGTCGGCCGGCTCGCGCAGTCGGCCGATACGCAAGTCATCGCCCGGCTCAATGAGGTGTGGGGGACGATCCGCACGACCCCAGAGGACCGCAAGGGGGAGTTTGACAAGTGGCGGGGCGCCTTCAAGCCGGCGGCCATGAAGGGGGCCGACCTTTCGCACGGCCGCGAGGTGTTCGTGAAGACCTGCGGCGCCTGCCATCTGCTTCATGGGCAGGGGGGAAAGATCGGCCCCGACATCACCGGCTCCAACCGGGCCGATCTCGAGTACCTCCTGGCGAACCTCCTCGATCCCAGCGCCATCGTCGGCCGCGACTACCAGATGACGACGGTGCTCACCGAGGACGGCCGGTCGATCGCCGGGATCATCGTCAAGGAAAGCCCGACGAGCGTCACCCTCCAGACCCCGACCGAGCAGGTGACGGTCCCCCTCGACGACGTCGAGACGCGCGTGCTCTCGCCGCAGTCGCTGATGCCGGAGAACCAACTCGGGCAGCTCAAGCCCGAGGAGGCCCGCGACCTCGTGGCCTATCTGCGGCACCCGTCGCAGGTGCCACTCCCCGGTGAAGGGCCGCCGCCGTTCAACGACGAGGGCCGGATCGCCGGCGCGGTCGAGGGGGAGACGATGACGATCGCGGCGAAGAGCGCCGGCGACGCCCAACTGCAGGACATGGCGAGCTTCAAGGCAGCCCGCTGGAGTGGCAATTCCCACATCTGGTGGACCGGCGCCCGCCCCGGCGCAAAGCTCGTTCTCGAGGTGCCGGTGGAGGTCCGCGGCCGCTACGAGATCGTCGCTGTCTGCTCGAAGGCCCACGACTACGGCACGGTCTCCCTGGCCTGGAACGGCGCGCAGCCGACCGCTCCGATCGACCTCTACGACAAGGACGCCGTCACCGTCACGCCGGAAGTGTCCCTCGGGGTTTTCGACCTCGAGCCCGGCACGGTGCCGTTGACGGTCGAGATCGTCGGCGAGAACCCGGCGGCCACGAAAGCCTGGATGTTCGGCCTCGACTACCTCCGTTTTGTGCCGATAAAAGCCCCCACCCCCTGACACCCCACCCACCGGCGGGGCGGCAATCCTTGAACTATGATTCAAAAGAGCGGGGATTGCAGCGGTGGGGATTGGAGCGGCGGAGGAGTTGAAACGATTCCCCCTGCCGTCCGTTCTCCGCGCGAGCTTCTGTGCGCTCGCAGGCCGCGGGGTATCCAGTCCATGTCGAAGGGATTTTCATGTCACGGCATCAGCAGTCGCTTTTTCCCAGCGCGGCGCCCGAAACGCGCGGCGGTCGGAGGCTTGTCGGAGGCTTGGCGGTCTTGGGGATGACCGTGGCTTTTTGGAGTGCGTGCGGCCGGGCCGGCGAGATCGGCTTCGTGGAGGAGTTTGCGCTCGCCGAG
>CALQRA010000022.1 GCA_943332855.1 Candidatus Kuenenia stuttgartensis | reverse complement strand
CGTGTTGCTAACGGTGTACTGGAGTGTGCCGCCGTGAAAATCGATCGGGCCAGTGCTCCCGATCGCTGTGGTGCCCCCCAATTGCAGCGCGCCCCCCTGGAGCGAGACGCCACCCCCCAGCTCATTGTCGCCCGTCAGCGCGAGCGTGCCGCTGCCGAGCTTCGTGAGGGTCGCGTTGCTGCTCGTGAGATCACGTGCGAACGTCACCGATTGGCCGTTGGTGTCGATGCTCATGGCCTGCCCGGGGTCGGTGCTGAAGCGGGCAGAGTAGTCGATCGTGTTGCTGACGGTGTACTGGAGGGTGCCGCCGGCAAATGAGATCGGTCCGGCGGTCGGGTCGGTCGGGTCGGCCGGGCCGAGGGCTCCCGCGTTTCCGAGCGAGAGCGTCCCTGAGGTGAGCGTCGTTCCCCCGGCGAACGTGTTTGAACCCGTCAGCGAAAGGGTGCCACCCCCGAGCTTCTCGAGTGAGCCGCCGAAGCTTGTGAGATTCGCCCCGAGCAGAACGACCTGGCCGTTGGTGTCGAGCTTGTAGGCCTGGCCGTTGGCCGTGCTGAAGGCGGCCGAGGGATCGGCATGGTTGGCGGCGGTGAATTGGAGGGTGCCGCCGGCGAACGAGATTGACGACGTCGCGCCGAGGGCGGTGGTGCTCCCGAGTGAGAGCACCCCGGACGAAAGCGTCGTGGCCCCGGTGTAGCTGTTGTTGCCCGAGAGCGTGAGCGTGCCGCTCCCACCTTGCTCGAGCGTGCCGGAGCCAGAGATGGCACCGCCAATGTCGAGATCGTTCGATCGGTTGAAGACCACCGCGGCGTTGTTGACGAGGTTCCCGGCGATCGCGCCGGAGGCCCCGCCAGCGCCGATCTGGAGCGTGCCGCCGGTCACGGTCGTCGCGCCTGTGTAGGTGTTGTCCTCCGCGAGGATCAGCGTGCCCCCTCCGAGCTTCTCGAGCGTGCTACCGGAACCGGAGATGACGCTGCCGAGCGTCACCGTCTGGCCATTCGTGTCGAGCTTGAACGACTGACCGCCGGACGCGCTGAACCGACTCGAATAATCAGCGTTGTTATCGGCAGAAAACCGCAGTGCGCCGCCGCCGAACGAGATCGTGCCGATCGACCCGAGGGCAGCGGCATTCCCGAGCTCGAGGGCACCGCCATTGAGCGAGGTGCCGCCGCTCCAACTGTTCGTGGCCGTGAGGATGATCGTGCCGGAGCCCTGCTTGACGACCGAACCGCTGCCGTCGATGACGTGGGCGTGGCTCGAGGTCCCGGTGCGGTTGAAGACGAGCGTCCCCTGGGTGGTCAGAGCGTTGCCGAGGACGCCCGAATTGCCGCCGTTGCCGATCTGGAGCGTGCCGCCGGAGGAGAGGGTGATCGTGCCGTTGGTCCCCCGGGAGAGCGTGCCCCCGACGACGACGGTCCCGGTGCCCCCCACCGTGAGCGCGCCCGTGCCGGTACCGCCGACGGTGAGATCCCCACTGTTGATCCACGTGCCCCCGGTGACGTTGGCCGTCCCGTTGCTGTCCACCGCCACGCCGATCACCCCAGAGCCACTGTTGACCGCACCGCCGGAGAGGGTGAGCGAGCCGGTCCCTCCTGCCGTGCCGAGGACGAGGCCATTCGTGGTCGTCCACGTGCCGCCGTTGATGCGGGCACTGCCGTTGCTCACGTCGCGGTTGCCGATGTTTGACACACCTGTGCCGATGGTCGAAGAGAGCGAACTGACGCTCCCGGCATCCAATTGAAAAACACTGGTGGCCCCGGCGGCCGCGACCGTCAAATCACCACTCCCGACCCACGTCCCCGAACTGACCGTCAAAGAACTGGTCACATCCTGCCCCGATCCGATCGCGGCATCGCGGATCCCCACGCTCCCACCGGAGAGGGTGAATGAGCCTGGGCCGCCATCGACGCCGACCCGAAGATCACTCGACGAGTGGCTGATCGACCCGCCCGTCGTGACCTCGATCAACCCACCGTTGACGACGCTCGTTCCCCCCGAATACGTGTTCGTTCCGGAGATCACAAGCGTGGCGGGACTGCTGAACCACAGAGCGCCGGTGCCGGAGAGGTTGCTCGTCATCGTGCCGACGGCGCCGATGGCTGCTGCACCGCCGGTGTAGGTAAACGTCGCCGTTCCGGTGAGGACGCTGTTTCCCACGATCGAAGGCGTGCCAGTCGACGCATCGACGGAAACGGTTCCCGTCGTCGTGCCGGAGAGCGTCGTCGTCTGCGCCGCCGCCGGCGACGCGATCAGGGCGATGAGCGCCCCCAGGAGGAGCGCGACCAAGCCGCGACCAGCCCAGTCGGCAGGGCGTCGAGCCGAGCTTCTCGTCGTCGGTTGCTCGCCAGGCTCACGGGCATCCACTACGGATCGAAGCATCATCGGAGAGTTCCTGGGAAACGAACGCCTGACGTTGCTTTCTACAGCCCGGCGCGGCGAAATCCAAAGAAGAACCGCGCCTGTCGTGATTGTCACCTTCGGCTGTACGGAAAGCGCAATCGGATGACCGAATCGCGCAATGATCCCGACGGAGGCCCGCCCCCGATCGACCGATCGGCGTCTCACGCCCCGACCGCCTCGTCGATCCGCGCGAGGATCGTCGCCAGGATCTCCCGATCGCTGTCGGGGCGGCGCGGACTGCCGGGGAAGGGGGCGTCGCAGCCGATCCAGCCCCGCAGCCGGAGAACTTGGGCCATCGAGTGCTTGTAGGCCGGCACCGGCGTCCGGAAGGTGAAGCTGCCAAGGGCTTGGAGGGCGTCGTCGAGCTCGTGGGCACGGAGATCGCCGGCCAGCAGCCAGGCATCGCGCCTGGCGAAGGCTGCCGGGGCGGCCGTCGACAGGCCGAGAAGCCAATCGCTCCCCGAACGGACCATGTCGATGGCGAGGTCGTTGCCGGTGTAGACCTGGAACGCGGGGCGCTCCCGATCGCGGACGGCGAGCCGCTCCCACTCCAGCCGCCGCGACAACGACGAGTGCTTCGCCCCGACGCAGTTGGGGATGTGGAGAAGATCGCGGTACGCGGTGAGCGAGAGGATCCGGCCGGCGGGATGGAACGCCGTCGAGAGCTCGAAGCCGATGAACGCGGGAAGGCGGCGGGCGAGCGTGCCGATCCGCACCACCGTCTCCCCATCGCTGCCGGCGTTGAGCCCGTGGGAGGGGAAAAGGACGGGGGTCGCCCCCGCCGCGAGAATCGGCTCACACTCCGCCAGATAGCCACGCTCGTCGAACGGGTCACCCACGCCATCGACGACACAGGCGCCGGCGACGAGGTCTCCCGGGACGGCCGGGCCGATCACCTCCCGGGCCACCCTGAGAACGCGCCGCCGCGCGTCGCCGTCGAGGCGGTGGACATGACCGGTGTCCATGTTCACCGCCGGCACGATTCCGGCCGCCACGGTGCGGTCGACGTGCGCGGCAAACCCATCCCAGTCGATGGCGCCGGTGTCGTCGACGGGGAGGAGCACGGCCGAGATTCCCCGGATCGAGCGGCGCGAGGAGGGCGTGCCGGGAGTCGGGATGGCGGTCACGCCCGGCGGATCGGAGCCTGCCATGCCGCCATCCTCACATCGATGTCCGCGGCGGGTGATCCCGTTCCGCCGCGGCGATCTGCAGGTCCTCGTCGACCATCATTCCGACGAGGGTCGAAAAATTCACACTGGGGCTCCAGCCGAGCTCGCGCCGCGCCTTCGCCGCCGATCCGCGGAGGAGATCGACCTCCGCCGGGCGGAAGTAACGCGGATCGATCTCGACATGGTCGCGGTAGTCGAGGCCGAGACGGGCAAACGCCATCTCGCAGAACTCGCGCACCGAGTGGGTCTCGTCGGTGGCGATCACGTACTCGGAGGGGGTCGGCTGCTGGAGCATGAGCCACATCGCCTCGACGTAGTCGCCTGCGAATCCCCAGTCGCGGCGGGCGTCGAGATTCCCCAACCGGAGCTTCTCCTGGAGGCCAACCTTGATCCGCGTTGCCGCCCGGGTGATCTTCCGCGTCACGAACGACTCGCCGCGCCGCGGGCTCTCGTGGTTGAAGAGGATCCCGCAGCAGCTGAACAGGCCGTAGCTCTCCCGGTAGTTGATCGTGATCCAGTGAGCGTAAAGCTTCGCCACCCCGTAGGGCGAACGGGGATGGAATGGGGTCGACTCGTCTTGGGGGGTCGAGGCGACCCGACCGTAGAGCTCGGAGCTCGAGGCCTGATAGAAGCGGATCTGCTCGCCGGTCGCCTCCTGCTGATCGCGGATCGCCTCGAGGAGCCGCAGCGCCCCCACGGCCGTGACATCGGCGGTGTAGGTGGGCTGGTCGAAACTCACGCCGACATGGCTCTGCGCGGCAAGGTTGTAGACCTCCGCCGGCCGGACCTCACGGACGATCCGTGCCAGCCCGCTCCCGTCGGCCATGTCGCCGTCGTGGAGAACCAACCGGGGGGCGGGGCCGAGGGTCTCCCGGCGGAGATGCTCGATGCGCTGGGCGCCGGCCGCGCTCGACCGGCGCACGATCCCGTGAACCTCGTATCCCCGGGCGATGAGGAACTCCGCCAAGTAGGAGCCGTCCTGGCCGGTGATCCCGGTGACGAGCGCGCGTTTCAACGGGAAATCCCCAGGGAGCTCGGTGTCGCCAAGGCCGACGACAAGAGGACGGAAACTACCACCCCCCTCCACTCCGAACAAGCCGGCGGGAGTCGGCCACCGGCTCCGGCGGCCGAGGACGTGGCGGGGCTGGGAGTTCCTGTGCCGGGGGCGTATCGTGGATCGGTACCCATCGATTCCCTCTCCGCCCGAGGGAGGTTTCCGTTCCCATGTTCCCGCGCCCCGCCCGCTTCCGATCCGTCGCCGCGTTCGAGGCCCATGGGGCGTCGCTCGACGCTCCACTGCCGGTCGACGAGACGATCCTCTCGGCCGCCGAGGGCTCTCCGTTGGCACGGCCGATGGCGATCGGCAGCCGGGTGGTCGGCAACCGCTGGGCGATCCACCCGATGGAGGGCTGGGACGCCACCCCTGACGGGCTTCCCACCGAACCTCTCCTGCGACGGTGGCGCCACTTCGGGATCAGCGGGGCAAAGCTCGTGTGGGGAGGGGAGGCGGTGGCGGTCGTCGCCGCCGGGCGGGCCAACCCGCGCCAACTCGTCGCCCCCGCCCTGGGGCGCGACGGCCTCCGCTTGCTCCTCGACACCGTTCGATCCGCCCACCGCGAGGCCCACGGTAGCGATGACGATCTCGTCGTCGCCCTCCAACTCACCCACTCCGGCCGGTTCTGCCAACCCTCCGCCGGGGCGCGGCAGCCACGGATCGCGTTTCACCATCCACTCCTCGACGCCCGCCACGGCACGCCGCCCGATCCGGGCTGCGTTTTCTCCGACGCCGAGGTCGAGACGCTCGTCGAGGCCTACGTCGCGGCCGCCCGGCTCGCCGCCGCCGCCGGCTTCGACATGGTCGACCTCAAGGCCTGCCATGGCTACCTCGTTCACGAGTTTCTCGCCGCGCGGCGCCGCGAGGGGCGGTATGGGGGGGATTTCGACGGCCGGACGCGGCTCCTCACCGACCTCGTCGGCCGGGTCCGCGCGGCCTGTCCGGACCTCCTTGTCGGCGTTCGGCTCTCGCTCTTCGACACCATTCCCTGGCAAGCCCTCGACGGCCGCGGGGTGCCGTGGCCGCGCGACGCCGGCACTCCGTACGACTGCGGCTTCGGTGTCGACGGCAACGATCCGACGAAGATCGATCTCGACGAGCCGATCCGTCTCCTCGCGCGGCTCCACGAGATGGGGGTGGCGGCGTTCAACCTCACCGCGGGCTGCCCGTACGCCGCGCCGCACGTCTCCCGACCGGCGGCATATCCCCCCAGCGACGGCTACGCGCCTCCTGAAGATCCGCTGGTCGGCGTGTGGCGACAGATCGATGCCGCCCGGGAGGCGAAGGGGGCGGTCCCCGCCGCGGTCATGATCGGGTCGGCCTACAGCTATCTTCAGGAGTGGCTCCCGCAAGTGGCCCAGGCCGTCGTCCGCCAAGGCTGGATCGACGGGGTCGGGCTCGGGCGGATGGTGCTCTCCTATCCGCAACTCCCCGCCGACACCCTCGCCGGGCGCCCGATGCGCACCCGGAAGCTCTGCCGGACCTTCAGCGACTGCACGACGGCGCCCCGCCGCGGGCTGCGCAGCGGGTGTTACCCGCTCGACACGTACTACAAGACCCTCGAGCCAGACGGCACCGCGATGAAGGGGATCCGCCGCGTGGCCGATCCCGATTCCTGACATCCCTCCGCGTCTGACCCCCGCATGGAACATCTCCTCGAACAGCTCTTGATCTGGTGGATCGACCTCTGGCCCCACCTCCTCACCGCCGCGATCCTGGTCATCGACATCGTCCTCTCGACCCACGCCATCCTCACGAAGCGCGACACGCGCTCGACGATCGGATGGGTCGGGCTGATCTGGTTTTCGCCGGTGTTCGGGGCGATCGCCTACACGCTCCTGGGCGTCAACCGGATCCGGTCGCGCGCCAGCCGGCTGCGGGCCGGGACGGTGCGGATCGAGCACGAGCTCGACGACGCCACGGCCAGCGACGAACGCCTCACCGCGGCGATCGGGCCGCCGGAGTCGCCGCTGCGGTCGCTCGCTGTGCTCGTCGAACGGGTCACTGAGCGACCGCTCACCGAAGGGAATGCCATCGAGCCGCTCGATGGCGGCGATGCCGCCTACCCTGCCATGCTCGCGACGATTGAAAGCGCTCGGCACAGCATCGGCCTGGCCTCCTACATCTTCGACAACGACCGCACCGGGCGGATGTTCGTCGACGGCCTCGCCGCAGCCGTGCGCCGCGGGGTCGCCGTCCGGGTCCTCATCGACGGGATCGGCTCGACCTACTCCCACCCACCGATCACCTCCGCCCTCGCGAAGGCCGGCGTGCCGGTGGCAACCTTTCTCCCCTCCGGTGTTCCCTTCTTCTTCCCGTACGCGAATCTCCGCAACCACCGCAAGCTCCTCGTCATCGACGGCGAGGTCGGCTTCACCGGCGGGCTCAACATCCGCGACGGCTGCTGGCTCGCCCATGCCCCGCGGAACCCGGTCCGCGACATGCATTTCCAGCTCCGCGGGCCGGTCGTAGCCCAGCTCCTCGAGGTGTTCGCCGAAGATTGGCAGTTCGCCACGGACGAATCGCTCGCCGGTGGTGCCGGGGCCGAGGATCCCTGGCGCCCCCGGGCCACCGCCGCCGGTGCGGGACTGGCGCGCGGGATCCGCTTCGGCCCCGACGATCCGGATGTCGGCCGGATCCGCCTCGTGATCATGGCGGCGCTGGCGACGGCCCAAACCTCGGTGCGGATCATGAGCCCCTATTTCCTCCCCGACGACGCCATCTGTCAGGCCCTCGACGTCGCGGCGATGCGCGGCGTCGAAGTCGACATCGTCATCCCGGCCGAGAACAATCTCCCCCCCGTTGCCTGGGCGATGACCGCGATGCTCTGGCAGGTGTTGGGGCGGGGGTGCAACGTCTGGCTCTCGCCGCCGCCGTTCAACCACACCAAACTGTTCGTCGTCGACGACGCCTGGGCGATGTTCGGCAGCGGCAACTGGGACGAGCGCAGCCTGCGGCTCAACTTCGAGTTCAACGTCGAGACCTACGACCGCGACCTCTGTGCCCGGCTCGGCCGGCATGTCGCCGAGATCGTCGCGCAGTCGCGGCGGGTCACCCTCGAAGACGTCGACGGCCGGAGCCTGCCGGTCCGACTGCGCGACGGCATCGCCCGGCTCTTCTCCCCCTACCTCTGAAATCCTTGAGGCCGCGGATGCCGACCGTAACACGCCTTTCCGGGATTGTCGCCGCGGCGTTCCTGCTCCTCGGCCCCTTGCCGGCGCTCGCCGCCGCCGATCGGCCCATCCTCGAAATCTCCGCCGACACCGTCCTCGATCCCGACACCATCTATGGCGCGATCGTGGTGAAGGCGTCGGGCATCACCCTCGACGGCCGGGGGGCGCTCCTCCTCGGGGCGGACACGGGGGATCCGAAGACGTTCACCGGCACGGCGGTGCGGGCCGAGGGGGTGTCGGGGGTGACGGTGAAGGACCTCCGCGCCCGCGGCTTCGAGCGTGGGCTCCATGTCAGTGATGGCGAAGGCTGGCGGGTAGAGGGGTGCGACTTCTCCGACAATTTCCACGACCCGCGCTTCGGGTGGGGGGAGAACGGGCGGCGCGGCGGGATCCTCCTTGAGCGCGTGACCCGCAGCCGGCTCGCCAACAACCGGGCCAATCGAGTCTGGGACGGCTGTGTCCTCTTCGGTTCGGACGACAACGAACTGATCGACAACGACTTTTCCCATGCGTCCAACACCTGTCTCTCCCTGTGGAACTCGTGTCGCAACACGATGTCTGCCAACAGGCTCTCCCACGGGATCCGCATCGATCCCGGCGAGGTCCATGCCCGTGATTCGACCGGCTGCTTGATTGAGAGCGGCTCCAACGACAACCGCTTCACCGGCAACGACTGCACCCATGGCGGGGACGGCATCTTCATCCGCGTTCTGAACGGCTGGGTGAGCACCGGCAACGTCTTCGAGGGGAACGACTGCTCCCACGCCAACAACAACTGCATCGAGGCTTGGGCGCCGCGGAACCGGTGGATCCGCAACAAGGCCAACGGCGGCAGCTACGGCTTCTGGCTCGGCGCCTCCGACCAGAACGAACTTCTCGAGAACGAAGCCTGTGGCAACGGCCGCCCCGACGGGCCGCACAATTCCCCCCATCTCCCCGCTGGCTCCCATGCCGGCATCGTGTTCATGTTTGGGCCGTCGAGCCACACGATCCTGCGGGGAAACGTCTGCCGCGACAATCACGGCGCCGGCATCGCCGCCATCGGCGATCTCGCCGAGGAGGGGCCGGCCTGGAAGGCCTTCCATTGGATCGTCGAGGAGAACGTCCTCGAGGGGAACCGCTGGGGGATCTATCTCCACCACGCCGACATGCTCGACCTGGCCAGCAATCGCTTCGCAGGCAACACCGTCGCCGATCTCCATGACGCCGGCGACGTCCATGGTCTGCGGGTCCACGCCCCAATCGCGGGCACCGGCAGCGCGGTGCCCGAGGCGGTCCTCGCCGGCCCGACGAGCCTCCGGGCCGGCCAGACCGCTCGATTCGATGCCGGGGCGAGCCGGTCTGCGGCCGACACGCCCCTCTCCTTCCGCTGGCAGGTCGATGAACAGCCATTCCCCGGGGCCGCGACCCTCGAGACCTCGTTCCCGGTGCCGGGCTTCCACCGCGTCGCCCTGACGGTGACCGCAGCGGGGCGGTCGGACCTCGCCTGGCGGGATCTGTATGTCGTCGATGACGCGCCCGAAATCGGCACCGAGTGGCCGCCCGACACCGTCACACCGTCGGGATGGTCTGCTGCAGATCCCGCCTCGACGGTCCACTTCGCCATCGACCACGACGTCCATCTCGTTGGCACGGGGTCCCTCCGTGCCCGGGTCGACCCGTACGGCGGCGGGCGTGTGACGCTCCGCCATGATCTTCCCGGGGCACCCCGCCCGCTCGGCGCCGGGGAGCGGGTCGTGGCATGGATCGCCGCCCGCAATCCGAATGTCCCGGCCTGGCAGGACGGGAATCCACTCGTCACGCTCACCGACCGGGCGGGCCGATCGATGACGCTGCGGCCGGAGAAGGACCTTCTCGCCGCGCCGGCCACGACCGAGTCGCGCGAGGGCTGGCTGCGGATCGAGGCGCCGGTCGCCGGCGGGGAGGGCTGGGTGCGGTCGGGGGAGATGATCGCCGAGGTGTCGGCGCTCGGGCTCGGCTTCGACAGCTGGGGAGCGCCCCCCCTTGAGATCCGGATCGACGGGCTCCACATCTCCGGCGGAGCGTTGCCGGCCCCGTAACCGGACGGCCCGACCTCGGTGCCGCCGGGGAAGGGGGGCGAATTGTCATGGCCCGGCGCGTCACCTAAAGTGCTCCATGCCCCCCGGGAGACCATTGATGGCCGTACCGACGATCCCCCCTCCGCCGTTTGACCCTGCGCTCGACACGATCGACCAGCTGCGCGCCGTCGGCCGGGAGTTCCACGGGCGCGGATGGTCCCTAGGGACGAGCAGCAACTACAGCGTCGTCGCCGGCCGTGCCCCGCTCGAACTGACGATCACCGTCAGCGGCAAAGACAAGTCGGTCCTCGCACGCGACGACTTCGTCCGCGTCGATGCCGCTGGAGTACCGTGCGACGGCTCGGGGAGGAAGTCCTCCGCCGAGACCCTCCTCCACTGCCTCGTCGCCGAACTGGTCCCCTCCGTCGGCGCCGTGCTCCACACCCATTCGGTCTGGTCGACGATCCTCTCCCGCGCCGATTGTAGGCGCGGCGCCGTGCGGATCGAGGGCTACGAGATGCTCAAGGGCCTCGATGGCATCGCCACCCACGACACCTGCGAAGAGGTGCCGATCTTCGCCAATGCCCAGGCGATGCCGGAGCTCGCCGCGCGGATCCGGGCCCGGTTCCTCGCCGCCGACTGGAGCGATCCGAAACGTCCGCCGTTTCACGGATTCCTCCTCTCCGGCCACGGCCTTTACACGTGGGGCCGCGACCTCGCCGAGGCCCGGCGCCAGATCGAGATCCACGAGTTCCTCTTCGAGGTCGTCGCCCGCACTCGCTCCTTCCCCGCCGGCGCGGTCGCGACGGCGCTGACCGACCAGCCGCAGTCGGGCCAGGGGGGCACAGTCCGCCCCGCCCCGTCGATCGACCGCCCGCAGCAGACCGCCCAACGGCACCAGCAATGACCCTGGGGGTGATCCGGGAGCGGCCTCGCCGGCTCCTTCCCCGTCCCCTCCACCGGCCCGAGTTCCCCGCAGCGATCCCGGAGATTCTATTCATGGCCATCGTCACCGTTCCCGCCACCGCCCGGCGCATCACCGGCTTGGACGACGTGAAGGCGTTCCTCGCCGGCTTTGGCATCGACCACGAGATCTGGCCCCTCGAGGACCGGGTCGATCCCGCGGCACCGGCCGAGGCGATCCTCGCCGCGTACGCCCCCGAGATCGAGGTCCTCAAACACAAGGGGGGATTCGTGACGGCCGACGTCATCGACGTCCGACCGGAGACGCCGAACCTCGACACGATGCTCGCGAAGTTCGCCAAGGAACACACGCACTCCGAGGACGAGGTCCGCTTCATTCTTCAGGGCCGCGGGGTGTTTCACGTCCATGCCCCCGCAGCCGACGGCACCGACACGGTGTTCGCGATCGAGGTCGGGGCGGGCGACCTGATCAGTGTGCCGGTCGACACGCGTCATTGGTTCGATCTCTGCGACGACCGGCGCATCCGGGCGATCCGACTCTTCCAGGACATGAGCGGCTGGACCCCGCATTACGTCGAAGAGGGCGTTCACGGGGCCTACGAACCGCTCTGCCTCGGACCGGCATGGGTTTCCGGTCGTCGAGGGGGCGCGACGTGATCCTGTTCGACGGCCGCGGGATCGTCCTCGATGTCGAAGGGACGACCTCATCGATCTCATTCGTGGTCGACGTCCTGTTCACGTACGCGCGTGACCGGGCCGGTGACTTCCTCACCACCCACCGCGACGACGACGCGATCCGCCCCCTCTCCCTGGCGATCTTGGCCGAGGCCGGCGATCCCTGGACGGGCGGCGACGATCCGGCGTCGTTCGTTCCCCGCAGCACCGCCGCGGTCGTCGAATTGATCCGTCGAGACGCGAAGTTTGGCCCGCTGAAAAATCTTCAGGGGCAGATCTGGCGGCGCGGCTTCGAGGATCGGAGCCTCGTGGCCGATGTCTTCGACGACGTGCCGCCGGCCCTCGAACTGTGGAGCGGATCGGGGCTCGACGTGAGGATCTACTCGTCGGGATCGGTCGAGGCGCAGAAGCTCTTCTTCGGCCACACGGCCCACGGCGACCTCACCGGCCACTTCCGCGGCCATTACGACACGGCCATCGGGCCGAAGCGCGAGGCCTCCAGCTATGCGGCGATCGCAGCCGACATGGGGCTCCCGCCGCGGCAGATCCTGTTTGTTAGCGACGTCGGCCAGGAGCTCGATGCCGCCCGCCAGGCCGGCCTGCAGACAGCCCTCGCCGACCGCCCCGGAAACCCCCCCGCCTCGAGCGTCTTCGACCACCCGGTGGTGACGACCTTTGCCCAGATCGTTACCTGACGTGGATGACCGACCGATGCCTGAGCAAAAACTCCCCCCATCCGCCATGCCGCAAGCCCGCTGCGCGGCCAGTTCCTCAACGCATCCCGAGCTCGAAACAGCGCTCCGCGAGGCCGTCACGCGGGCCAAGGCTGGGCTGGCGGGCGCGGGAGACGAGGCGGGCGCGACGCTCGCGGTCGTGTTTGTCTCGGCGGCGTACGGGGAGGCGATCAGGCCGGCCCTCGACGGCCTGGCCGACACCCTTGGCATCGATGGCGTGATCGCGACGACGGCGGAAGGAGTCCTGGCCGGCGGCACCGAACATGAGTCGGGGCCGGCGGTGGCCGTCTGGCTGGCGCGGCTGCCGGGGGCGGTCGTGGAGATCTTCGCCTTGGAGTACGTCGGCAACCCCGACGGCGGACGTTTCATCGGCTGGCCGGCGGAGCTCGAAGGGGGCTGGCCGGAGGGAGCCGGAATGCTCCTTCTGGCCGATCCGTTCTCGTTCCCCGTCGACAGCTTCATCTCGGGGATGGAGCAGGATCACCCCGGCGTGCCGATCATCGGTGGCATGGCCAGCGGCGGCCGGGTGCCCGGCAGCAACACGCTCGTCGCGGGGCGCCACCTCTCCGATTGCGGGGCCGTTGGGGTGGTCGTCGGCGGCAGCGCCCGGCTCCGGCCGGTGGTCTCCCAGGGCTGCCGTCCAATCGGGCGGCCGATGGTGATCACGCGTGCCGAGGAGAACGTGATCGTCGAGCTGGGGGGGCGGCCCGCCCTCGAACGGCTCCGCGAGGTGTACGGCGAATTGAGCGAGGCCGACCGCCAGCTCGTCCGCTCCTCGCTCCACGTCGGTCGCGTCGCGAGCGAGTATCAGGATCGTTTCCAGCGAGGCGACTTTCTCGTCCGGAATGTCGTCGGCGCCGATCCGGAATCGGGCATGATCGCCGTCGGCGACCTCGTCCGGACCGGCCAGACAGTGCAGTTCCATGTCCGCGACGCCGACACCGCTCACGAGGATCTCCTCCACCTCCTCACGCTCGGGCCGAGTGAGGCGCCCCCTGCGGGAGCGCTCGTGTTCACCTGCAACGGCCGTGGTACACGGCTCTTCCCTGCGGCCCATCACGACGCCCGTTGCCTCCAGGACGCGCTCGGGCCGGTCCCGACCGCCGGGTTCTTCGCCCAGGGGGAGATCGGACCGATCGGGAATCGCAATTTCCTCCACGGATTCACTGCCAGCATCGCCCTCGTCGAGGGCGCCTGACGGCCGGTCCTGGCCCGCGGCCCCGGCCTGGCTCGTCACCCCGGCCCCCCTCGGGCGGATCGGTCTTGACTGCCGCCGCCCGCGGCTCCTACCGTCGGATTCCTCCACTCCCAGGAGCCCGCGCCATGCGCCGATCGACGCTCCAACTGCTGCTCGTTCCCGCCGCGATGATCGTGGCGGGCTGCGCCCACACGAAGGACCAGTACGCCTACGCCTATCCCAGCGCCCCGCCGGTTTACACGCAGCCGGCCGGCTACGCGACGCCGGCGGTCAATCCTGCCGCCGGACAGGCCGTCATGCCGGCCGCAGTGGCCACACTCCCTCCCGGCGCCGCAGTGGCCACGCTCCCTCCCGGCGCCGTCGTGGCGGGAACGATCCCGGCCGGAGCGCTGCCACCGGGCAGCCTGCCGGCCGGCGCGACCATGATGCCCGGCAGCGTGACCTCGCTCCCTCCCGGCGCGGTCCTGATCAGCGACACCGTGGCCCACGCCGGCGCGTTCTCCGAGGGCCCCTGCCCGCCGATGTCGACGCATGGAATGACTGCCGACGGCACGCTTGTGCCATACGCGGGGGAGAGCCAGACCATCCCCTGCGCGCAGGAGTTCGTCTCTGAGGTCGGCCCTGGATCGTTCGTGCGCTGATCCCGCAGCCGTCGGGCGACGGCCTTCAAACCCTCGGCTTGCTCCCGGCCGTCTCGACAGCGTCCGATGAAATGCCGAGCACGTAAGCTTGGAAATGGATGATGCGTTCCTCACGGCGAGACATCAGACCGCCGTTAGGCAGGACCGTAGACGACATCCCGCGGTGATGTTCGCTGGTCACGGCCCGGTCCTCCGCGAACACCCTCTCCCAAAACCCGCGCAGCCCGGCGGCATGCCCCGGATAGAGCAGACGACCTCGCCATGATGGACGATGCCCGCGATAGACGAACATCCGGTAGAGATTGACGTGCCGGTCGGGGCCAACCGGATAGATCGCCTGGGCGATGGCGTAGGCATCGGATGCGATCACGCCGAAATGCGGAAATGCATGCTGATGATGGTAGACGTATTCGGGAGTCCGCCCGAGCCGGCGGATCAGACGGGACGTTCGGGAGATCTCCGGATGATCGCTGTCCGAAAAGCCGACCATCAGCCCCGTGTGGGAGTCGTCCTGGAAAAGATGCGTCATCGCCTCCTCGCGTGGCAACGGGAAGCGCCCAAGCGTTCCTTCGTGCGCCGCCACCGTGTGGTAGCCCTCAAGGGTGATCTCCATGGCAAGCTTCCAATTGCCGTCGCACGTCGGCTCCCACGACCAGACGTGCTCCCAATCACCCCCGCACCGCTCGGCGCAGATCGAATGAGCCTCGCCCAGAAACGATTCGATTGTTTCCGGAGCCGGATGAAAGCTGACAAACACCAGATCCCCGACGGTCGCCACCGGATATTCAACAAGTCCGAGGCGTCCCTGTTCGAGGGGTCTGAATGCCGGCGCGTCAGGGATCTTTCGCGTCTGCCCGCTCTCGTCATATTCCCAGCCGTGATACTGGCATCGAAGCCGCTCGAGAAACCTGCCTTTCACGGCTGCGGTCAACGCACAGAAGCGGTGCGAACAAACATTGAGAAAGCAGACGAATCGATCGCCGCGCCGCCAGAGGATGATGTCACGACCGAGAATTGAGATGGTTCGGAAGCCGCCATCGACGGGAAACTCGTCGCTCACCCCCACCAGATGCCAGCCGGGAATGAATCCCCGCTCGATCTCCCGTTCGGTGACATTCCCGTCGAGGTAATGCCGGGGCGTGAGAAGTGTCGGCTGATGCGAATCGCTGAGGAACATCCGCTCACTCCCGCCCGGCCCGTGCAGCCGCGCTCTGTGGACGACGGGCATAGACGAGATAGTGCCGATGGAACACGTCCGGCGAAGGATGGCGGCGCTCGGTCGCGAATCCATGCGCACCGAGGATCTGCTCCATCCTCGTGCACGCATCCTCCCCATCGTGGACCTCGATGACGACCTGTCGGACGAGCGGCCAATGCCGGGCCTCGATCCCCTCGAGGCACTCGAACTCGGCCCCCTCGACATCCACTTTGAGCAGGTCGATCCGCGTCAGTCGATGGGCATCGATGACATCAGACAGTCGGATCAGGTGACAGCTGACCTTCTCCGGCCGCTGGTAATGCCGACGAATCGATTCCGCCCACGCTTGCCGCGCCGGCCCCGGCAGGAGCCTCACGGCAAGGGAACGCCACCCGCCCCCGTCGGCGAGCTTACGGAGGATGAAGCGGCGGGAATCGGCGTGTGCCTCGGCGGAATCGAGAGGATATCGCGAGGAGCTGCTCGACGTCAGTGGATAGAACGTGAAATCCACCTGCTCGTCGCGCGCGGATGCACCCAGGTTGTGCAGGTGGACCTTGAGACGGTTGTGGCGGTTGACGTTCCTCTCCAGCCCCGCGAAGATCGCCGGAACGGGCTCGAAGGCATGGATGGTCCCCCGTGACAGCCGCGAGTTCAACCACAACACGAACAGGCCGAGGTTGGCGCCGACGTCAAGGATCGTATCTCCGTCGGAATAGTCGATGCCGCAGTCTTCGTACACCTTCCCGACGAAAATCTCGTCGTGGATGATCTGCGTGTTTTCGACGCACGGCGTCTCGAACATGGCGCCCCCGGGCAACGTCATCGTCAGCAGCGGGGCATCAGCCATAGGGCACCGGGGCAGGGGATGAAAACGACATTCCTCCCTGGCACACGAGCGCACCCATGCCAAGGACCGGGATCGATTGTTTTCAGCCGTCCCCGCCCCGTCAAACGGCGGCGCCCAATGAATCGTGGCACGCCTCTGGGCCGTGATCATTCCGCTGCAACCCGCACAATCCTCACCCCAGCACGCCGGCGATCGGTCGGGCGGCACCGAGGACGCCCGTGAGGCGTTCGTCACGGCCGTCATGGGGGAAGACGAGCCGCTCGTGGTCGAGCCCGAACGCAGCGAGGATCGTGGCGTGGAGATCGCGGACGTGTTGCCTATCCTCCACGGCCCGGAGGCCGATCTCGTCGGTGGCGCCGATCACCCGGCCGCCGTTGACGCCGCCTCCGGCCAGCCAGACGGTGAACCCGTAGGGGTTGTGGTTCCTGCCGCCGTTTCCCTGCTCCATCGGGGTCCGACCGAACTCGCCTCCCCAGACCACAAGAGTTTCGTCGAGGAGGCCGCGGCGGGAGAGATCGGCGAGGAGCGCGGCGGTCGGGCCGTCGGTCTGGCGCGAGTTGCGCTCGTGGTAATCATGGCTCTTGTCATGGCCATCCCAGCCATATTTGTCGACGGCGTTGTAGAGCTGGACAACGCGCACGCCGCGCTCGACGAGCCGCCGCGCGAGGAGACACATCCGTCCGTAGGAGGCGGTGGGGCGGTGCGGATCGTCGACACCATAGAGGGCGAGGGTCTCGGCCGACTCTTCCGCAAGGTCACCGACATCGGCAGCTTCCGCCTGCATCCGGTAGGCCAGTTCGTAGGTCGCGATCCTCCCCTCGAGATCGGCCTGCCCGGGCCGGGCCGCGAGATGGCCGCGGTTGAAGGCCTGGGTGAGATCGAGCGTCGAGCGCTGCACTGGCGCGAAGCCGGGGGGAGGCTCGAGATTGGCAAGCGCCGGACCGTCATGACGGAACCGTGTCCCCTGATACGCGGCAGGGAGGAACGCATTCGACCAGTTCGCGCTGCCGCCGAGCCCCCCCACCTCGAAGAGCATGACGTAGCCGGGGAGATTGGCGTTCTCGCTCCCCAGGCCGTACGTCAGCCAGCTTCCCAAGCTCGGCTTCCCTCCGAGGATCGATCCGGTGTTCATCTGGTAGGTGGCGGGAGCGTGGTTCGACGAGTCGCTGTGCATCGACCGCACGACACACAACCGGTCGGCATGCTCCGCCGTGGCCGGCATCCGGTCGGAGACCCACAGGCCGCTCTCCCCGTACTGCCGCCACGACCACGGCGGGCAGAGGAGCGAATCCTTGCAATGGTTGATGACGCCCCCGACTTGGTCGGAGATCCCCTTGATTGAGTCAGGGACCGGCTGCCCAGCGAGCGTCTCAAGGAGCGGCTTGCGGTCGAAGAGGTCGACCTGACTCGGGCCGCCGTACTGGAAAAGAACAATGAGGTTCTTCGCCTTTCCCTCCCGGTGCGGCGGCCGGGGAGCGAGCGGCCGGAGCGGATCGATCGACAGCAACGCTGGCGGCTCCCCGGTTGCCCGCTCACCGGCCGCGAGGAGCGCCGCCGCGATGCCACCGATCCCGAGGGCCGAGCGGCAGAGAATCTCCCGCCGCGACGGCAGGGCAGGGGGGGGAAGCGGTGATCGGGGGCGTGCGGCCATGGGATGCGTCCGGGCGTTTCCTTCAGTCGACGTGGAGAAACTCGGAGACATTCAGCACCGCCCGGCAGAGATCGATCAGCGCCCGCCGGGCCGCTGCCCCATCCCCTCCGATGTCGGCCGCTGCCCCGTCCGGGGGCGACGAATGGATCACGATGTGGCGGCCGAGGAGCTCGGCGGCGGCCGTCCGCTCCTCCGGCTCGATGGGGCGACCGAGTGCGAGCCGAACGACCGCCGCCGGCCAGGCGTCGACGTCGGGGCCGGCGGCCGCCGCCACGCGGTCAGCGAGCCCCGCCGCCGCGTGGACGACGAGGTCGTCATTGAGGAGATTGAGCGACTGGGGAGCGACGGTCGTCACATCACGCCGCCCGCAGGGATTGACCCCGTCGGGGAGATCGAAAGGCTGAAGAAAGGGGAGGGGGAGCGATCGCTTGCGGACGAGGTAGACACTGCGAACGAACGTCTCCTCAACCGGCTGGGCATACCACCCCTGCGGGCGCCCGTCGGCCCCCTCCTTCACAAACTCGATGATGGCGGGATTGGCGTGGAGGATCTCCTCGGCCACCGGCGGCCAGCGCGGTGGCCCCCCGCGCTCCCCGCGGAGCAGCCCCGCCACCGCCAGAAGCGCATCCCGGATCGCCTCCGCCCCGAGTCGGCGCGGCTGCTGCCGCCACAGCAGCTGATTGTCGGGATCGGCCTGGTGGGCGGGAGACGGGCCGGCGGCGATGGAGGACCGCTGATAGGCATCCGTGAGGAGGATCGCGCGGTGGAGCGACTTCAGCGACGATCCCCCGTCGCGGAACTCGCAGGCGAGCCAGTCGAGGAGCTCGGGATGGGTCGGAGGGGCACCACGAAATCCGAAATCGTTTGGCGTGGCGACGATCCCCCGGCCGAAGAGCCGTTGCCAGACACGGTTGACAATCACCCGCGCCGTGAGCGGATTGCCAGCGGAGGCCAGCCACTGGGCCAGGGCCAGGCGCCGGCCGCTGGTGCGTCCCCCGGGCGGCGGCGCGACCGCCAGTGCCGCGGCATCGAACGCAGCCAAGACGCCGGGTACCACCTCCTGGCGCGGTTCGCGGTGGCTCCCCTGGGAGAGCAGATGGGTGGCAGGAATCTCCGTCACTTCGCCCACGACCTCGGCGATCGTCGCGCTGCGGAGCGCTGCGGCAAGCTCGATGCGCCGCGCCTCGAGACGGTCGATCTCCGCCTGCACCGCGCCCCGTTCGCCGGCGGCCTCCGCCCCTTCGGTCCCTCCGTCGGGCGGCGGGGAAAGCGCCTCCAGACGTTTTGCCGCCATCTCGTTGCGGGCCGTGACCGCGGCGATCTCCGCTTGAATCGGCTCGTTGTGGGCCGCGATCTCGGCGGCAACCGGGGCCGGGTCAATCGCCATCTCGCGGGCGTCGGTCCCCTGAAAACAGGCCTGGATCCGGAAGAAGTCCGATTGGAGGAGCGGGTCGGATTTGTGGTCGTGACAGTTGCAGCAGCTCATCGAGAGCCCGAGGACGGCCGAGCCGGTCGTCGAGACGATCTCGGCGAGGAGCTCGGCCCGGTGCCGCTCCGCTTCCTGGAAGATCGGCGCCGTGCTGTCGAAGGGACCGAGCCGGAGGTAGCCGGTGGCGACAAGGGCCCCGGCCCCGGTTTCGTCGGCGGGTGGGTCGGCCGCCAATTCATCACCGGCGAGCTGCTCGGCGAGGAACCGGTCGTAGGGCATGTCGGCGTTGAAGGCGTCGATGCACCAATCGCGGTAGCGCCAGATCTGCGGCCGCAGTTCGTCGCGCTCGAAGCCATTGGTATCGGCGTAGCGGACGGCATCGAGCCAGGTGACGGCAAGATGCTCGCCATAGGCGGAGCTGGCGAGGAGCCTGTCGACAAGCCGCTCGACCGCGTCGTGGGCCTCGTCGGCGACGAAGGCCTCCACCTCGTCGGGGGTCGGCGGGAGCCCCGTGACATCGAACGTCATCCGCCGCACGAGCGTGCGCCGGTCGGCGCGGGGAACGGGCCCGATTCCCGCCGCGGCGAGCCGGTCGTTGAGGAAGGCGTCGATGATCGCCGCGGCGGCCGGGCCCTTGTCGCCGACCGGCGTCGGCACAGCTGGCCGGACGAGCGGCTGGAACGACCACAGATCAATCCGCTCCCCGCGCCAGCGCCTCGTTACCGGATTGCGCGGATCCTCCCAGGCCGAGCCCACCGGGCTGCCATCGTCGTCCTCCGGCGGCGCCGCGCCCGGCCATGGCGCCCCCGCGGCGACCCACGCCTCGATCAGCGCGATCTCGTCCCCGGTCAGCGGCTCGTCCGGCGGCATCGGGGCCACGGCCGGATCCTGCCGGCGGACGGCACGGACCAGGAGGCTGGCGTCGGCGTCCCCCGGTACGACCGCTGGACCGGTCTGCCCCCCGCGAGCGAAGGCCGCAGCGTCATCGAGCGCGAGCCCCCCCTGCGGATCGTGCCCCGCATGGCACTCCAGGCAGCGGACCACCAGGAGCGTTTCGACCCGGCCTGCCAGCGCCCCCTCTTCCGCCCCGGCGCTTCCGGAGGCAAGGGACGCGAGCAGCACGACGGCCATCAGGCCCACCAAGGGGTGGGGGCGTGTCGGTCGTGTTGGGTGGTTCCCCGCTCCCATCGCCCCCTCCGTCACTCGGCCAGTCGGCTGAAAAACTCCCTCGCCACAGCATAGTCGGCCTCGGCCGTCACCCGCTCCTCACCCGTGTAGGTGACCGCCTTCTCCCGCCAGCACTGCTCGACGCATGCCAGACACCAGCGGGCGCTGTCGCGGTTGGGGCGGATCGGGGCCCCCGCCACTCTCAGGAAGACGGGATTGGTGTGCGCTCCGGGAAACATGCGGATCGCGGCCCAGGAGCTCTGCTCCACCCGGGAGGAGAAGGCCACCGGGTGCTCCCGACCATCGGCAGGGACCTCGATCCGCTCCACCGGGAAGCCGTTGACGACCAGTTCCACAGGGACGGTGGCCGGGGCATCCGCCGCCGGGCTTCGCAGCGCCGCCACAATGGCCCGAAACGTGACGCCGCCCGGCGCCGGAAGTGCGAGGCTGCTGTCGCGCGTGCCGATTTCGAGCGGCGCTCCATCGGCCGCCGTGGCGGTGAACTCCATCAGATGGGTCCGGCCATCGCTGACATAGCTCCGCCCCGCCGCGATCGCGTCGCACCAGGCATCAAAGTCGAGGGGCCCGTCGAGACGGGCATAGACGCGTCCGATCCCGACCCGCTCGCCGGTCATGCAGGGGAAGTCGGTCTCGCCGCTGGCCCGCACCGTCAGGCCGCAGTTGAGAACGTGGTACCACAGATTCCATTCTGCCCGCCGGTCGGTGTTCATCATCGAGAGGAAGTCGACGGCAGGAACGGGACGACCGTCCGGGCCCGGGACGACATGCGCCACATCCATGATGAACTCGTTAGCGCCGATGCCATCGAAGGCGGGGATGTCGAACGTCGGTAGACCTCCGGGGCCGTCGCCCTCCTCCGTCCCCGGGACGCGGCCGACGACGCGCGTCAGCCCGCTGGCTGAGTGGGCCGGGCCACAAACAGCGCCCTGCCGCTTCGCCCAGCGGAGCGTGTTGAGCCCGAGGGTCGGCCAGTGCTGCATCGAATCCCCGCCGGGGGGAATCTGCTCGGTGAGCCGGAGGAGATTCAAGTGGCCGGAGGCATGCGACCCGAAGCCCGACACCTCGATGTCGTAGCGGAGGAGGTACGGGGGCCGGCTGACGTCGTCGGGCTTCCCCGAGAAAAACCGTTTCTGGAAATCGAAGCACGGGCCCCACGTGAGGCAGCAGCCGACCTTCAGATCCTCCCCCATGCAGTGGCGCAGCATGTCGGCCGGCATCACCCCCTCGGTGGGGCTCTCGTAATGGGCGCAGCCGGCGGCGTGGATGTGGTGATCGCCCGACCAATAGCCGCGCCGCGACGGGTCGACCCAGCGCCGGACGGCATAGCGCAGCTCGGCGGGCCCATCCCCGACGACGAGCGTCTGATCCTCCGGAACGCTCTCGGGCCCGCGCGAGCAGCGCACCGAGTAGCGGCCCGGCGGGAGCCGGACTGACTCCCCATCCTCACGGTAGATCTGCCGCTGGAAGAAAAAATCGGGGGCCAGCCGCTTCGATTGCGGCGGATAGACGCGCCCCTGCGCGTCGACGATCTCGAAGCAGCCCACGGCCGGGAGCCCCGCCTCGTCCTCGACACGAAAGGTCACCTCGCTCGAGGGGGCGATCCGGCAGGCGATGTCGGTCCCGGCCCACTCGCTCCCTCGATCGGCCGAGGCGACTTCGATCCAGTCGATCCGCATCCGGCAGGGCTTGCCGTTGGGATCGATCCGGACACCAACAACATGCCCGTCGGCAGGGATCGGGATCTCGTAGAGCATTTCCCGCCCCGGCTCGACATTGAAGGTGACGACATGCCCCCCATCCGGTCGCGGCCGCTCCTCCGTCCACCAGAACACCTGCCCGATGCCCGCTTCCTCCGCCTTCGCCCAGAACCGGAGCACGAGGCCAGCCGGTTTCGACGGCGCGGAGAAGGTCGCTCCGAGGAAGGGATCGTTGCCGGTCCCCTCGATAAACAGCGAGCCATCACGGGCCTCGAGGTTCACCTGATTCGTGATCGAATCCCACCCCGCAACACCGTCGGTAAACCGCCAGGCGGCGACAATCGACGTCGTGCCCGGGGGAGCGACGACGCCATCGGTGGGCGGGGTGGAAAACTCGAGCGTGGCGGTGCGATCGCCCGCGGTCTTGGCCCACAGCTCCACGATCCGGTATTCCAACGGCAACCCCGACAGCGTCGGCGTGAACGGCTGCCCCTCGAAGGCCGAAAGCCCAAGCCAGCGTTGCGGCACATCGGCCGCCGGGGCGTGGGGAAGGGGACGGCCCTGGGGGCTCCCCACCCGCAGCCTCGCCCGGATCTCCGGGGCGTTGACCACCTTGACGAGCACCGTCCGCCATCCCTGCTCAACGAGCGCGAGGGGCACGCCAGCGTCGCGGACCGCGACCGTCGGCGGGCCATCCTTCGCAACTCCGATGGCCACCGCGCAGAGCGGATCGAGGATCGACTCGACTCCCCGGGTGACTGCCGCATCGTCTTCGAGCGACTCAATCGCCGCCAACTGATCCCTCGCCTCCGGCGACAGCGGACTTCCGAGCCGCTCGAGGGCATCGACGAGCCGGTGAGCCTGCGCGAGGAGCGGCTGGCGTTCGACCGCGGCCACGGTCGGCCACGGCTCGGCGGCAAACGAGGAAACGCCCGCGAGAAGCACGACCGCCCCCCACACCGCCATCCGACACCGACGAGTCAAGAGAACGATCATCGCACACCACTTTTTTCGAAGCCGGACAGACGGCGGGCCGGCACGCCCTTGAGCAACAGATCCGCCGCCGCCCGGAAGCCGAGGTCCTGCGTTCCCTGGCCGACGTCGGCCTCGAGATGCACCTCCCTCCGCCCCTCCTCGAGGAGGCGAATCTCGACGATTTTCCATTCAAGTTCCGCTCCGGAAAGGAACGACGACGATGCCATTCCATCGACGAGGCCGACCGCGCAAAACAGCGCCGGCCGGGGCCGATTCACCGAGCGATCGGTGGCCACAATCCGCAGCGGCGCGCGGATCCGGGCGTGATTGCGAACCTCGAGAAGGACGCGGTAGGTGCGATCGACGACGAGCTCCGGAAGCGGGCTGGCTGCAGCCAGTTTCACGCGCGACTCCGGATTGACATCGACCCGCAGCACCACCAACGGCTCGACGGCCGCGGCCAGGCTGGCGCTTGATTCGGCGGCAGCGAGAGGGGGCTCGAGTGCCCGCGCATCGGGGCGGGGAAGGAGTTGATCGAGGGTCAGGAGCAGGTCATCGCGGGCCTCGTCGACGGCCCCGGCGGCGGGATGGCCCGATCTGGCAATCAGCCGCTCATAGCGACCGATACCCGCCTCCACATAGGCAACTGCTTCGCTCCGCTGCCCCGCCGTGGCAAACCGCCCCTTGAGCTCGATGTCGCGGAGGTGAGCCCGCATCCGCACGATCCAATCCCGCGCCGCCTCCGGCCGGAATACTCCCCGGCCATCAACGACGACCTGCACGGCGCTGGTGTGGGCGATGCCCGTCCGCTCGATGCAATTGAATCCCCCCCCGCGGCTCGCCCGGGCGACGATCCAGCGGCTTTCTCCCACCGGCAGTTCAACCGCCAGCTCCGCCGTCGTCTCCTCGGTGGTCTCCTCCGCGATCACCACCCCATTCGACACCACCTGCACCACGCCGAGGGGCTGCCGCGACACGGCCCGCACCCGCACGGTCACCCGGTCGTCCGGATTTCTGGCGATCGAGTCGCCGGGAGTGTGCCCATCGACGTCGAGAAACAACAGCGGTCCCGAGGTGGTAAACGTCCGCCCGCGGCGGATGCCGTCGATCCATTTCTCGTAGCTGAAGTCGCCGTCGATCCGCACGTAGGCCCGGGCGGCGCCGACCACCCTGGCCGGATGATCGCTGCCGTTGGTGAGGGGAATCCGGAAGCCGCAGTCGAGGAATCGCTCGAAGTCAGCCGGCCCGAGCTGATCGAACGAATCGGTGAGCCCGTGGATGACGTTGAGGGGGGGCTCATGATTGCCACCGATGCCATGGGCCTCGATCGAGATTCCCCCCTGACTCCGTGCTTCCTCGATCGCCGTGCGGTTGTGCGGCCAATCGATCGAGTCGTCGCCGGCGATCCCCGGTCCGGTGCCGATCGGCATCACGAGCCAGCGAAGATTCAGAAAGCAAAGATGGCCGTAGAGATTTTCGTTGCGATATTCCTCCGCCATCTCGACGTGGTAGCCATCGCGGCACAGGGCCGCGACCGGGCCGACCGGCGCCTGCGACGGCTTCACAAAGGCGTCGGTGGCGGTGCGGTGGAGGAGCGTGAGATTGTTGACAACGCGCAGATCCTCGGCCCGCTGGACAAGCCCGAGCCTCTCGAGGGGCAGATCGACATTCCAGGCATTGGTCACCCAGTGGACATGCGTGTCGCCACTGATCCAGCCCTCGGCGGCGGCGTCGAAGATCCGCGGCACGGTGAGCGTCACCGTGCGGCTCTCCCCCGGCTCGAGCTCGAGCGTCTCAGCGATCGAGGCGTGTTCATAGCCCCGCTCGGCCTCAATCCGACACTCCCCCGGCGGGAGAACGATGTCGGCGCTTGAGTCACAATAAAAGAAGGGGAGACGGTGAAACCGCGGCAGCGGCAAGCCGAGGATCGGCTTGACGGTGAACGTCGGATCTGCGGCGAACGGCCCCGAGTGACGGCAGGCCCCGTCGCCGCCGAGTGCCCGCACCCGCGCACAGACCGGCGCGCCACTCTCGCCGTCGACCACCCGCAACCGAACCCGCGCCGGCTCCACAAGACGCACTGCCAGCGGCAATATCGCGACCGCCCCCGAGCCCTCCACCTTCACCTCGAGGCGTGCCCCGGCAGGGTCCTCCGCAGTGGCGTCGAGCACGACGAGAAACGGCTGCGTCCGGCCGGGAAGCACCGTCCAGGGCTCAGCTTGGATGACGTTCCCCGACGCGCCGACGGCAAGGCGGAGAGGCACCACGGTCGTCTGGGTCAATTCGACGATCAGGGGCCGATCGATCCCGCGCGCCCGGTCGAGCGGCAGCAGCGGCTCCTCGGCGGCGAGCGCCGCACCGTCCCACGTGACACGCAGCGCCCCATGCTGCTCCCGGAGCTTCGCCATGAGTTCGCCGCGCCGCTTCTCGAGCTCGGCAAGCCCGCGAGCCCCGGGGGACTTCGTGGCGAAACGGTGCTCATCGATCGACTGCGCCACGACCTGATCCGCAAGCGGGCTGCCGACCCGTGCCACGAACGTCGTCAAGAACTCGAGCGCAAACCAGGCCGCCTGCCGATCGGCCTCGGTCGGCTCCCTCTCGACGTCACCCTGGCGTGCCATCCGGGCCCGATGGAACTCCGGCGGATGGGCAGCCGCGATCGCGCTTCCGACGACACAGCCCAGGGCCAGACCCGCGCCCAGGACCAGGACGAGCCGACATGCTGCAAACAACATCGGCCGTGTCCTCCCTTGCTCCCGTCCTGGTGGCCCGTCATCGATGCCCGTCAGGCTACTCCGTCGGTGAGGGCCCCCGCCACCCTTCCGTTACACTGATGGCTTCGGGCCGACACCGTCCACCGCAGGAGCAGGAGCAGGAGCATGATCCATCACGCCCCCATCGAACGGCTCGTCGACCTCCTCGACCCGGCCGCCGACATCATTCTGAACATGACCCGTGACGAGGCGCTCGCCCGCGTCGGCTCCGGTGATCCGGCGCAGATCCGCGGGATCGACGGTCACTTCGCGCTGGTCCACCGCGACGGCAAACAGATCCGCATGGCCCGCTCACTCGGCCGACCGCTGCGCTACTTCATCGCCAAGAAGGCGGCCGGTCCGGTGCTTGTCGTGGCCGATCGGATCGACGCGATTCACGCCTGGCTCGAGGCCGAGGGGCTCGCCGACCAGTTCCACCCCTCCTACACCCGGATGGTGCCGGCGCATCACCTCATGGAATTGGCCCTCGTCGGCTGCCCCGACCCGAATCCCGTTTGTCGCCGATTCTTCAGCCCCGAGCGCAACCGCTGGGGCTCCGACCTCGATCAGATCGGCAAACGCTACATCGGGGCCCTCCAGGAGGCGCTCGCCGCCTGGCTCGATCGCGTCGGGCCGAGCGAACCGCTGGGTGTTCTGTTCTCCGGCGGCATCGATTCAGGGAGCGTGCTCCTCGTCCTCCACCATCTGCTCCTGTCGCGGGGCGAGGCGCCGCAGCGGCTCAAGGCCTTCACCCTGTCGGTGGCCGATTCGGGAAGCGATCTCGCCCAGGCCCGCGACTTCCTGGCCCGGACACGGCTCGACTATCTCCATGAGGCGGTGGAGATCGCGGCCGACGAGCTCGACCTCGAGGCGACGATCCGCGCGATCGAAGACTACAAGCCGCTCGACGTCCAGGCCGCTGCCGCCGGGCTGGCACTGTGCCGCGGGATCCGCCGCCGGTATCCCGACTGGATCTGGCTTGTCGACGGCGACGGCGGCGACGAGAACCTCAAGAGCTACCCCATCGAGGACGATCCGGAGCTCACGATCCGCAGCGTTCTCAACAACCCGCTCCTCTACCACGAGGGCTGGGGGGTGAATGCCATCAAGCATTCGCTGACCTACTCCGGCGGCCAGAGTCGCGGCCATGTTCGTAGCTATGCCCCCGCCGCCACGCTCGGCTTCCGCGGCTTCAGCCCCTACGCGCTCCCCAACGTCATCGAGGTTGCCGAGGGGGTCCCCTTCATCGAGCTCACCGACTGGGACCACGGCCGGCTCTACGCGCTCAAAGGGGACATCGTGGCCCGCGGCGTCCGCCAGGTGACGGGGATGGAGCTTCCGGTGTTCCCCAAGCGCCGCTTCCAGGCGGGGATCTGCGACCGGCCGAGAGAGCGATCGCTCTTCCCCTCCGATCCCAGGCACTACCGACAGATCCACGAGAGGCTCTGGGGCTGACGGCCAGCGGAGGCTGTCCAACCAGCGGAGGCTGTCCAACCAGCGGAGGCTGTCCAACCAGCGGAGGCTGTCCAACCAGCGGAGGCTGAGAAAAATCAGCGGAGGCTGAAACGCCGCCGCCCGACCTGTGGCACGCCGGAGCTTTTCCGGGCGACCACCTCATGGGTCATACCCGCCCCGAGCGGAGCCCCCGTTTCGGCGATCTCTCCCCGCGCAACAAGCCCCTCCACGAACGTCCGCTCGGCTGCCGCACGGGAGGCCTTTGTGGCCGGCTTCAGGGCTTCAACGGCCGGGCTGGCCGGCAGACTCGAAGCCGCCTTCTTCCGCCCCCGGGACGATCGGGCCGTGCTGCCGCCGGGAGGGAGTTTGGCAAGGGCAGGGGGAGCCTTGGCCTCCGGGGCACGGGCCGTCCGACGCACCGCGCCCTGTCTCCGAGCAACCGATTTCTTGGCCATGGCAGGTCCTCCACGGATGATTCTAGCAACGGTCCACTTCTCTGTCCTTACCATCCCATCCCGTCAAACCGCAATCGGGACAGCCGCAGATGTCCGTCGGTGCGGGAAAGGGCATGCGTCGCCCGACCACCGGCTGCGGGGGCGCTGGCGGCGATGCCCTTGGCACGGGTCCGGGCCGGCAATTCGATCCGCTGATTCTCGAACAGCACCCCGATGAAGCGATCGGCCGAACGCTCCATGGCGGCGGTCGGATCGGTGGCGGACACACCGCGCCGGCCAGACGCTGACCCGGCCCCGAACGCTCGAGGGACATCGACGAGAATCCCTCCGGTCGAAAGGCCATAGTGGGCGGCGTTGATCTCGAGCGTCTGTCGCGGGCCACCGGCGGCCGCGCCCCCCCTCCGTGCGGCCGCAGCCCGCTTCCCGGGGGCAGCGCTGGAGCGACTCCCCGGGACCGTCGCCGCCGTGAGGATCCGGCGACCGACGAGCACGTCCGTGATCACCGCGCCGTAGCGTCCCGCGAACACCGCGGCATCGACATCGATCAATCGTGCGCCAACCTGGGCGAAAAAGTCCGGTTGGACAGGCGCCGCGGCGACGGCATCGATCACCAGTCGGGCGGCGGCAGCGGCGACGGCGGCGAGGTCGTCGGCCGACGGCGACGCGCCGGTATCCCGGAGCATCCGCGACAGCAGGTCATGGAAGGCTCCCGTGAAGACCCGGGAGAACGCATGCGGCTCGGCAGACAGCTCCGTCGCCGGAGCGCTCGCCGGCAGCGACTCGGGAGCGACGTACTTCCAGCGATTGGAGGCATTGCGGAGACAGTCTGACTCGACCGCCGCGGGATTGGACTGCCGCATCGCCCCCCCCAGCTGCTCGGCGATCCGCGACAACGGCGAGGCCTTGTTGGCGACCAACGCCGGGAGCACCTCCTCGCGGACCTGCGGCAGGGAGAGGGCCGCGAGCATCGCCGTGATGTCGCCGAACGACTCATGGAATGCAGCGATCTCGATGAACGGGGCATCCCAGAGATCGGGACGGAGGGCGTCGAGGCAGGCGTGGCCGGTCTCGTGGCAGACGATGTCGGGGCTCTCGCCGGAGTGGACCGCGGCCTTCCCCCGTCCGGAATGGAAAAAGGCGAGCTGGGTCCGGTCGTAGTAGGCGTTGAGATCGCTCCCCGCATCGAGCGTCACCGGCAACGTCTCCGCCGGTTGCCAACGCTTGACGCGATGGCGCCCGAGTAACGGCGCCCACAGGTCGGCCGTGCGGCGGAGGGAATCGGCGGCGGTCCAGTGGCGGAATCCAGCCGTCCCTGGCTCGTAGACCCCGACGGGGATCGCCTCTCCGCTGATGGAGAAGGCCCAGGGACGGGCATCAAGGACGGGAGCCGGCCGCTCCATCAGCCCCCAGGGTGACGCCGGGTCGTCGACCCAGGATTGAATCCGGGCTGGAGTCGCCCCCTGCGGGCCGCGCGCGCCGCGCTTCGGCCGTCGGCGACGCCCGGATGCGGTTTCCGCGTCCGCGCGCTGGGGTCTGCTCCGTCCCGACGACTGCTTCTTCCCGACCATGGCGATTTCTCCTCCTCCCCACAGCGTGTACGTCTGTTCCCTCAAAAAGCATACGCGGGGGAGCGGCGGAGACAAAAGCCCCGGCCTCCGACCAGGGTCATTTGTCGACGGCGGTGTGGGCGAAACGGTGCCGGGCCGCCGGGTCGAGGAGGCCAACCGGATCGAAGGGGGCGAGGCGGTCGCGAAGCCGCTCCGCAGTCGCCTCGCCGCCGAGCAGCTCCGCCCGCGCCGCGGAGAGGGCCGCTCGAAGCGGCGCGTTGCGGGCGGCGAGGAATCCCTGCGAGGTGGTCGTTTCCCCCCGTCCATACCCTCGTTCCGCCGCCACCGTGGCGAGGAAGAAGAGCGTGCTCGCCAGCCGGAAACGATCGAAGTCGGGGAGGACCGCATAGCAGGTGCTGACGAGGAGATCGATCCACGCGACCTCGTCGATCACGGCAGCGCCGTAGGCCTCCCAGCCGACCTCGTCGAACGACTCGGCAAGCAGCAGATCAGCGAGGCGCTCAACCCCCGAGAGGGCGTGGGCGATGCCGGTGCTGTGGAGCGGGTCGACGAACCCGGCCGTCGTGGGGAGCATCGCAAAGCCCTCCCCGGAGGCCCGCGACCAGAGCCGGCTGATCCTCGGGATCAGCCCCAACGGGCGCACCGGTCGGCTTGCCGAGAGGAGGTCGGCCAACGAGGGATACGTCGCCAGGAATCGCCGCCACACCCCTTCGAGCGCACCGGTCCCCCCCGCCGCCCACCCCTGACAGACGCCGGTTGGCTGCACGACGCCGACACTCGCGAGATCGTCGCGGAACCGCAGGATCCACATCCATCCGCCATCGAGGCAATGATGCTGGGCCGCGTCATCTGACCGGAAGGGGGATGTAGTGGAGCGATTGCCGGCCGCTTCCTGGAGCCGATCCCACGAGCCGACGCCTGTGAAATGGCCGAAGAGGGCACCGCAGCGCGTGTGGAGCGTGTCGTCGAGGCTTTTCATCCCGAGGGCCGCTGCCGAGGCTCCGCCCCCACCCGTGGCATCGAGGAGGAACGGGGCGCTCGCCTGCTCCTCCGGTCCGACCCCATCCCCGATCGCCGCGGCAAAGCGCACCCTCCAGGCGTGCTCTTGGCGCTCGATCGCCACGACCTCGCACCCTTCCCGCACGACCGCGCCGGCGCGGGCGGAGCGTTCGCACAGGAACGCATCGACATCGGACCGCAGCCAGTGCGTGTCGCTCCCGGCATCGGTGGCGCTGGCGGCGACGAGGAGCGAGGCGGCGTGGTCGGGGGTGTCGCGGAACCGCTCCCCCGGCCGATGGTGGAAATAGGAAAACCCCCGTTTTTTTCCACATCCAAGGTCGGGGTAGCGCGCCTGCCACGATCCCCACCGGGCCAGGGGGGCGAGCTCCGGCAAGCGGTGCCGGGCTGCCAGATTGGCGAGGATCAGGTCGGCCGCCGGCGTGCTCGACTCGCCGATCGCAAAGCGCGGATGGCGCCCCCGATCGACGACGAGAACTCGCATCCCGCGGGCCGCGAGGATCCACGCCAGCAGGCTGCCGGAAAAACTGCTTCCGAGGATGATCGTGTCATACGTCATCGGGGCAGCCACACGGCGAATGGAATGGAGGGAGGATTCCGCGATCCCGATTCATCGTTCCGATCCGGTCACGCCTGGGGGCCCGACAGACGTCACACTGCCCGGTCATCCGATCCCAATCCCACCGATCGAGTGTCACCAGACAGGCCGCGGGAAGGGTGGCGATCGCCCCGGCCAGCGCCGCCTCGGCAGCCGCCGCCGAGACCGGGACGAAGCGTCCGCCGGCGGCGAGCTCGTCAAGATGGCCATTGCCCGGGCGCGTGGGAATGAGACAGACATGGCGACACCCGGCCGCGGCCGCGAACCGCGCGGTGATGATCGCCCCGGCGACCGACTCGCGCTCGTCGATCCCCGGCAGCCCAAGCAGGACGAAGGCCCGCGCGTCGATGCCGGCCGCCCGGAGCCGAACGGCGGCCGCAGCAAAGTCTGCGGTCGTCATCTGCTTGTTGAGCCAGGGGAGGAAACGAGGGTCGGTCGTCTCCAGCCCCAGCGCCACCTCCAGGCGCCCGGTCAGCCCCCCGGCAAACGCCTCGAGTGACGCATCGACAAGCCTGGGATGGGTCTCGACGATCACCCGCTCGAAGCCCTTGAGGAGCGCGGCAATCCGGGGGATGTCGGCTGGCGGGACCGCGTGCGGATCGGTGAAGTTGCTGGCATTGTAGAGCTTGATCCAGCGGGGCTCCCCGAGGTCCGGATCCGCGGGCTGGGCCAGCGCCATCGCGATCTGCTCCGGCAACGCCCCCGGCGGCGTCGGCCCATCGAGCGTGTGCCGCCACAGATCGCACATCGCACAGGTGAAAGGGCACTCCGCCCCGGCCAGGAGGACGACGCGGCAGGTCACCAACCGGCCCGGCGCCGCCACCTCTTCCTCGTCCCAGACGGCGATCGGACGGCGGGGATCGACGGCGTGCTTCGGCCCCCGGGTGCGACGGATTTCCGCCGCTGAAACCGCCTCGGGCAGCGACGAAAAGCCCCCGCTTCCGTCGGCCGCGAAGGGGGTCATCGGTGAGCGGTCTCCGCGGACCGAGGGTGAGAAAGCTTCACGGCCCGGTCGACCTCGATCCCCGGATGCGTGGAGGTGGTGCCGTCGGGCCATTCGACACGGACATCGACCGGCCCATTCGCCGTTCCCAGGCCAATCGTCACCTGCAGTTCGGACTGCGACTGGTAGCTGCGCGTGGGACTGACACGCCGGGCCTCGACCCCGGCCGCCGTTTCCACCGTCACCAGCGCCCCGATCGCGTCGGGATTGGCTCCGGTGCCGGCGAGGCTGATCCGCACCCAATGGTGCCCCGAGGCCTGATCATTGCGGAGAAGGCGCGGCTTCGATCCACTGGCGGTGACGATCAGGTCGGTGTCGCCGTCGCCGTCGATGTCGGCCGCCGCCACCCCCCGACCGACGAGCGGACGGTGGAAGTCGCTCCCCACGAGGTCGGTCGGCGCCGGCCGAAATTCGGTCGCCTCGCCGACGCCGCAGTTCCAGAACAGTTCCGGCGACTGCTCGTAGAACTGCGTCTTCTGGACCTTGTTGATGTCCTCCTCGAGATGGCCGTTGGCGGCGAGGATGTCGAGGCGACCATCGAGATCGATATCGGCAAAGAGAACGCCGAAGGTCAGCTCCTGCCGCGTCTCGGGGCCGAAGCCGTTGGAGACGGCGTCGTCCTTGAACTGCATCTGGCTCCCTTGGGAGACATAGAGCGCGTTCATCTCGTTGGAGAAATTGCCGATGACGATCCCGATCTCGTCGTCGTTGCGGAACCGGGCGATGTCGATCCCCATCGCGCCGCGCGCCTTCCCCTCGACGTCGTAGGCGACGCCGGCAAGATTCCCCACCTCCTCAAAGACGGCGCGGCCGGTATTGCGGAAAAGGAAATTCTGTACGGTGTCGTTGGCGACGACGACGTCGAGAACACCATCGCCATCGAGATCGTCGAACGCCAGCCCGAGTGACTTGCCGACCGGCACGCCGGTGGCGGCATTGCGAACACGGATGCCGGCTTCCGCGGAAACGTCGGTAAACCGCCCGTCGCCGTCATTGCGCCAGAGGCGCGGGAAGGCGCCGCCGAAGTTCTGCGGCCGCCCGTAGGCCCGCCCACCGCCGACGAGGCGGAAATCTTGGGCGCGGTCGATGTCGCGCGACCAGGCGACGTAGTTGCACACCAACAGGTCGAGATCGCCGTCCCGGTCGGCGTCGAACCAGCCACAGCTCGTTCCCCAGTCGGCTTCGTCGCCGGCCACCCCGGCGTCGGCCGTGACGTCGGAAAACCTCCCCGCGCCGAGGTTGTGGAACAGCCGGTCGGGGCCGACAGCTGTCACGAACAGGTCACGCCGGCCGTCGGCATCGAAATCCCCCACCGCCACGCCCGTCCCGTAGAAAGGCACGTCGAGCCCGGATCCGGCAGTGATGTCGCGGAAGTTTCCGGAGCCGTCGTTGTCGTAGAGCCTCATCGTCGGCGCCGGCTGCGGCGCCGGCCGATCATCCCACGGCCAGCGGCTGCCCTGGACGAGGAGCAGATCCTGATCACCGTCACCATCGTGATCGAAGAACGCGCATCCCCCCCCCATCGTTTCTGGGAGGAGCTTCTCGCCGGCGGCGCCGTTCTCGTGGACGAAGTCGATGCCGGCAGCCGCCGTGACATCCGTAAACGGCATCGCCGGCATGACGACCTTCGGCTTCTCGCGCCCGGCTGGGAGCGAGAGCTTCGCCTCCCGCGGTGGCGGCGGGGGGGATTTGAGCCCCAGTCGCCAGGCGACGACGGCGCCGATGACACCGACGGCCACGATCAGCGCGAGCGAACGCCAGAACGCCTTGCCGATGACGGCATCGTCGCGTTCCTCGGTGTCGTCATCGGGTCTCGAATCGCTCTGTCGCGTTGCCATCGGGATCCTCGCCATGCCTCGTTGCCTGCGCCGTCGAACCAATCCTCAGGAGCCGGCCCCGTCCTCCGGCCGCGTCTGCGGCACGACGCTGACCTCGTCGAGCGGCTGGTCCCGCCCGCCGCCCCCGATCTCGCCGGAAACAGCCCGGCCATCGGCCGTCGCTCCCTCCTCGGGAAGCTCGGGCGCCCCCGGCCGCTGAAGCGGATAGATCACGAGCGTCTCCGCGGCGAAGTTCGCCGCCGGATACTTGTTCCGCGCCAGCGACACCGCCCGATCGGCCGCGTTGTCGTCGAGCTTGTAGCGTTCGTGGAGCCGGCGGTGCTCGTCCGACTTCTCCCGGTCCCCCAGCTGCCCGTAGATCAGCTGGAGATTGTAATGGGCAGCGACGTTCTCCGAATCGAGGAGGAGCGTCATCTCGAAGTGCCGGGCCGCTTCCTCGAGGACCGCGCGGCGGGCCTCGGCCGCGTCGACGCCGCGGTACTGGCTCGCCCGGTCGTAGAGCGTCAGCCCCAGCAGGTTGCGGACCTCGTAATCCTTGCTGAAGTCGAAGCCGCGCTTCCGCATATCTTCCGTCCGATCCTCGAGAACCTTGCGAAAATTGGCCTCCGCTTCCTCGAGCCGTCCCTGCTGCCGGTTCACGAGCCCCGAGAGCCAGGCCACGGTCCAGGCCGGCGCGGCCGGATCGGTGTGGCTGGCCGCCCGCTCGAGCGCTGCGGCGGCCTCGTCGACGCGCCCCTCCTCGAAATTGACCCGGCCGAGGTTCAACGGCCCGTCGTAGCGGCCGAGCTTCTCCACCTCGACAAACGCCTCTTCGGCCTGCCGCAACTCGGCCTTCCCCTTGATGAGGAGACCGATGCCGTAATCGTTCCACCGTTCCCAGGGGGGGATTTTCCGCTCGGGTGGCGGCGCGATCTCCGCCACCACGCCGGCCACCGGGAAGGTGATCTCATCCTCTGCCATGGTCACGATTGGCAGTTCGTCGACGTACGGCTCGCCGGCCACATGACCGCGGAGTGGGAAATCCCCCGGCCGCGCCTTATCGGCGACAAACCGCATGTACTCGGCATCGAACTTCCGATAGCGGAGCTTGACGTTCACCGTTATCGGGACGGTGACATCGCGAGGAACTTCGAAGCCGTAATGGACCGTCCACGCCGCCCCCGGCGGGATTTGGTGGTTGTAGAGGGG
>CALQRA010000021.1 GCA_943332855.1 Candidatus Kuenenia stuttgartensis | reverse complement strand
GGGATTTTTGCCTTTTCTGCGCCGGGAACCCCGGATCGGAAAACGTAGTCCGCCGAGGGGAGCACGTCGTCCGCCTCGGCTTCCCGCCCGGTCGGTCGCCAAGCCTTTGCCGGTCGTCCCCTGCCGGCAGGAGCAATCTCCACCCGCTCGAGGAACCCTTTGTCCTCGAGTTCCGAGAGGAACCCGGCGACGGTGGAGCGCCCAGCCTTCACCCGCGCCCGCACCGCCTTCACGTCGAACGGGATGCCGAGAGGCTCGAACGGGTCGTCCACCTCGGCGAGCAACCGCTCGAGGAACCGCCGAGCCGGATCCGAGAGGCTCTCGCCGATGGTCCTTGCCAGCGGACCCGACAGCAGCCGCGCGGCGATGGAGTAGTCCGCCGGCTCGGCGATCAACCGCCCCTCCTGGTCGGTCTGCCGTTGCCGTTGGTGGAGGAGCGCCGAGGCTTGGATCAGCGAGAGGACCATCGGGAACGACCGCCGCACCTCCACCCGCTCGGCGAACACCTCGAACAGATCGGCGAGCCGCTCGGCGAACGGGATAAGGATTTCCCGGCGCTCGAGCAGACGTTGGGCGGTTCGATGGAGGCCGACGACCCGCTCGCCGTCCGCCTTCACCTTGCCGCTCGCATGGAGCGCCAGCCGCCGGAGGATCGTCGTCGTCTGCTTCTGCCGTTCGTCGGTGGAGAGGAGGATCGCCCGATTCTGGTCCTCCTCGAAAATCCTTGCCGCCGTGGTGCTCTCAAGGAACGCAATCGGTCCCTCCTGTTCGATCACGACCGTCTGGATCTCACCGTTCACCTTCTGCGGCATCATCTTCGACAGCCGACCAGCGGACAGCATTTCCCGTAGTGCCCTGGTCGCCTCGGCGGTGTCGTCATTCTCGAGCCGGCTCCGCTCGCCGGCGACAACAAGCCGGTGGGAGAGGCTCCCCGGCTTGGCATGGAACAGCGCTTGGTTCGTCATCCTGGTAGCCATCACGACCGCCTCGGGAGGGAACAGACCGGCAACCCGCTCAATGGTGTAGCTCTTGCCGCTCGAGGTCTGCCCCTGGACGATGCCGGCGAGCGGTCGCCGGAGCAGCCTCGAGGTTCCGATCAGATAGAGCGTCAGCGCGAGTTCCTCCTCGCCGGCGACCCCGGCGGCTTCAATGTCGCTCCCGATCCGGGCGATCAGTTCGGGATCTTCGAGCAGCCGCTCCGCTTCGTCCCTCACCTCCTGGTCGGTCGCCTCGAGCGCTTGCCGGGTCAGTTCGGCGAGATCGTCCTCGAGCGCCTCCTCGCCGGCGGTGTCGGTCGGCAATTGCCGCTCGTCGGCGAGCCGGAGGAGTTGGGCCTCCACGTCCTCGAGGGGAACGTCCGCAACCTCGGCGACCCGCGCGGCGAAATCGCTCCGCTTGGATTCCTTCCCGAGATCGACTTCGTCGTGGAGGAGCACCTCCCCGCCGGCGGACACTCGCACCCGCGCCCGCATTCCCTTTCCGACCGGCTTCACGTCGAAATCGAGATCCGGAGCGGTGTCGGTGGAGGGTTCGTTGTCATTCATAAGGAGGCTTCCTTTCCTGGTAGCCGGTGGTCGGCTTCGTGCCGATGGTCTGATAGAGGGGTCGATTTTTTGGGGGATGCGATGGTCGTGGTCGGTGTCGAATCGGTCAGAGATCGCAAATACGGAGGCCGTTTTCAGCCGGGGGAGCCGGTTTCGTCGCCGATCCGCTCGGAAAGCACCTCGAGGAGCGATTCGACCGCGCCGATCATTTGTTGGTCGGTGGTCGCCGGGAACCTCGAGCGGTAGCCGTCGATGGTCCTCGCCAACTCCGTCGTCAGCGCCATTGCGTTGCCTTGCCGCTGGCCGAGCCGGAGCGCTCGGAAGTGCGAGCGGATATCCCTCCACGGGATGCCGTTGCGGCGAGCGTTGACAGCGATTCGCAACCATTCCGCCTCGGCGGATTCATCGCCGGCGAGCGACACAAGGAACCGTCCGATTTCGTCGGCGGTGTTTCCCCACCCCTTCGGAAACTTCCCCGTTCCGGCTTTGCCGGCAAACGCTTCGGTTTTCGTGAACCCGAACAGGATCCGCTGTTCGTCGTCCGGCAGATCAAAGGCGATGCGCAACGCCCCTAGCCGATAGGCTTGGTTCATCTTCGTCCGCTCGCAATTGGAATCGGGAAACATACGGTCGTATCGGTCCGCTCTCTCTCGGGTCCACGACCGGGGACGACCCCGCTTTCGCTTTTTGGAAACAGATTCCGAAATCGTCGGTTCGTTCATGCGATCACCTCGCACCGGGCGAGCGTCCGCTCGATTGCCGCTTCGACGGCTTGCCGCACCTCGGCGACCGCCGTGTCCTGGTCGGTGTGCTCGAGCCGGCAGCGGAGGAACCTCGCCGCGCACCTCTCCAACGATCCGACGTCCCTGCCGGTAGAGACGCCCCGCCGATACGCCCCGAGGTAATGCCCCGCCGGTCGCACGCAATGCGGCCACTGCGAGCAGCTCGGGAGGTTCACCCCGGTCCCTCGCCGCTTGCAATCCCTCACCGCTGACAAGCCGAGGACCCCTCCGATCACGTTCGCCATGTCTCGGAAGATTGGTCCGTGTCCGTGGTATGCCGGCTCCGCATCGCCGAGCACCTCGAATTGCCACTGGTGAATCATTTCGTGGAGGAGCACGTCGTCCACGAACCGCCGTCGTCCCTCGGCGAACCGTTCCTCTGGTTCGACGTGCGGGTGGGAGCCGATCACAAGGCTCGGACGAATCCGAATCTGCGACCGACCACCGAACCCCGACAACTCTCCGCAGGCTCCGTAGGCGCGAGAGAAACCCGGCTCGGCGAGCAGCAGATACGGAGGTTCGAGCCGGCTCTCGAAATGCTCTCCGTTCCACGTCCTCCACCGGACGAACAGCCGCCCGAGGTGCTCCCTATGCCACGGGTCCGAATGCTCGAGGACGAATGCCTCGAACCCTTTCCGGTGGGAGAGGATTTCGGAGGTAAGCGCCGGCGGTTGCGGCGATGGTCGGCGCTTGCTCATTCCTTCGCCTCCTCACCGAACGGAAGTCGCATTTGTCCGGGGAGGTCGGTCGCCGCCGGTCGGCGCGGCTTCCTCGGTCGGGGAGCGCGAAACCTCGGCTCGGGCCGATCTCCGAGCGTCCGGAGGTCGATCCGTCCGAGCGCCCGCGTCAGCGATTCGCTAACCTCGTCGGCGATCCGCTGGTCCTGGTCGTCGTTCATGCTCCACCTCCCCGCAACCGCCGGCGAACGTCCCGAGCCAGATCGTGGAATCCCGCCTGCATCAATTGGCGAGCCGCGCCTCGGAGCCGCTCCCGTCGTGCGGGTCCGTCCATGCGATCCGCCCCCCGCACGTCGGCAGTCACTCGAGCGAGGTGGAGCCGGCTTCGCCGGGTCAGCCTTTCGACGTTCATCGGGTCGCCCCCTTTCCGATCCAACGAACCGACCGGATCGTCCTCGAGGGATTCGTCTTTGCCGGCGCGGCGGTCCCCGGCGGCTTCTGCCGGTCGGGTCGCCGGCTTGGCGGTGTCATCGGCGACGGCTTCACGTCCTGCCGAGCGACCAGGGGAACGGCGGTCGGCTCGAGGAGCGCGGCATCCGAAACGAATCGCCGCTGGAAAGCCTCGAACGACCCGAGCGCCCCGCCGCCCCCGGCGGCATAGGCGATCAGCGCGGCAACGCTCCCTCCGGAGCACGTCGCCGGCTTTGGGGGGCGCTCGGCCTCCTCGAGCCGGGCACAAGCCGCATCGACCATGCGGTAGATCAACCGCCGTTCGTCCTCGGCGACCGGCATTTCCCGGCGCACGTCGGCGAGCACCGCCGAGCCAAGGGAGATCCTCCGGCTCTGGTCGGCATACGTCCACGCCGGGGGCGATTTCCGCCCCGGTGGGGTCGGGATCACGTCCAGACCGTAAGATTCGAGCACCTCGGCGACCACCATTTGCATCGCCGCATCGCAACAGTAGCATTCCATATCGACCCGCCTCCTACGCGGGTTTCCGCGACCCGCCGGCTCTCACCCCGGCGGGTCGCAGCATTTCAGGGGTAGGGTTAGGTCCTCGGGCTCCGGGTCGTCGTCCTGGTCGTGGTCGCCGGCTTCCGGGGCGCGGAGATCCACCTCGACAAATCGCTCGCACGGTAGCGCACCGAACGAACCCCGACCCGCACCTCGGGCGGTCGGTCCTCACGTCCTTCCCACGTCCAGCGGGCGAGGGTTTGCGGCTGAAAGCCGAGCACCTCGGCGGCTTGCCGGCGGGTTAGCAGCCGGTCGTCGGCAGCGGAGATCGGCATTGAATCGCCTCCTGTAGTTTCTCTCCGTCGCACGTCGTCCACGACGGACGAACGATTGCGATAGAGGGAAAGCTACGGGCGATTGCACCGCATGGACACGACGGAGCAGGGGCTATGTCGTGCGATTCGACAGAGCAAAGGCTTTGTCGTGCGCCGCGCAGAGGGGCGGCTTTTCAGTCGATTCCTTCAACGATTCGAGCGACGTGACGGTCGGACATTTCGTACTCGCCGGCGATCCGCAAATACCTAACGGTTTTCTTGGGGATCGACTTCCGCAGTTCACGAAATCGCTTCTGGATTGCCTTGTGGGTCGGCGCGACTTTCTTCCGGCGAGCAGCGCCGCCCTTGGGTGCATTGTGCCGCAGTCTCTCGAGGACCGGCCCCGCCTCGGCGGCTTCTAATAGAACGCCAGTCAGCGACACTTTTGTCTTCACAATTGCCAACTCGATTTCGGCGGCGATAAGGAATTGGAGTTCATCGTTTCTAGGATCCTCGAGGAGGTGTCTGCATCGCCGGCGGAACTCCAAGACCTGCTCCTGCGCATCGAAGAAGCGACTTGCCATTTCGTTCGGAACCCTGGTCAATCCTTTCCGTCCAGGAACGTACATTCCGCATTCCGTCGCGCCCGACCAGTCGGCAGAAAAGCCGTCAGTTTCGTACACGGGTCGCAGAATCTTCTTCTTCGCCTTTTTCCGCTTCATCGCTCGCCGCTCCTCTTTTTGGCTTCCTCACGTCGCCGGCGATCAGCCTTCACAACCTCCGTCATCGCCGAGGTAGCACGCTCTACCGATTCCCGCACGGGATCCAATGTGAGCCGAGCGTAGACCTGTGTGGAGCGAGAGTGGCGGTGTCCGAGGCTCTTGCCGATCAGCAGTTCGGACGACCCGTTCGCCGCTTGCCACGACCCGAACGTCCTCCGGAGATCGTGGAGCCGCACGTCCGTGAATCCGGCAGCTTTGAACACCTTCCCCAGCGGCTTCGTCGGGTCGGTCAAATGCCCGATCCCATGCCGACCAGGAAAGACGTATTCCCGTCCGCCGGCGGCAAACAGCCTCGAGCGGAGCACCTCCACGGCCTCGGCGACCAGGGGAACGTGAATCGGCTTGCCGTTTTTCGAATCGGTCGGTGGGATCGTCCAGACCGCTCGGGTCAGATCAGCGTCGGCGAACCGCATTCGGAGGAGGGCGGTTTTCCTCGCCCCGGTCAGCAGCGCCAACCGGAGGTAGTCGGCGATCCGCACGTCCTCCGCTGCGTCAATCGCATCGAACAGCCGAGGGAGTTCCTCCGGAGAGAGGAACCGTTCCCGCTCCTCCTCCTGGAAAGCCTTCACCCTCCGCACGGGATTCCCGCCAACGAAATCGAAATCGTCGCTCGCCACCTCGAACAGCCGGTGGAGGACCCCGCGCCAGCGGTTCGCCGTGAAGGATCCATTCTTCTTCCCGAGCCGAGTGTGAACCTCGAGCACCTCGAGTTTCGAGAGGGTCGATACAGGGCGATTCTTCCACGCCGCCGGGGTGTAGGTGTCAAAGATCCGCTGCTGTTCCTTCCACGTCCGGGCGCGGGGTTTCCAATGGTTCTCGAGTGTGTGGTCGAACACCTCGCCGAGCGTCGGGTCCGTGCGGTTCGGTTGCCGGCTCTTTCGCCGCTCGGCGGCAATGTCCGCCCCCTGCGCCACCTCGCCGTTCATCTTCTCGGCGAGCCGGCGAGCAGCCTCGGGAGCGAGTTCGGGGTAAGTCCCGAGGCGAAACCGCTGCGGACGACCGGACGCCCAACGGTACAAGTAGAAGGTCCTCGCACCTCGGGAAATCCGGATCGAAAACCCTTTCACGTCCGTGTCGTGAATCACGATCCGCTCGGCTCCGGTCGGCGACGGGATCGCATCAATCGACCGCTTCGTGAGCTTCAGCTTGTCGCCGCTCGGCATCGTGAATCCCTCGGGGCTATGCCGGGGCTATGCGCCGGGTCTATTCCGGTCGCTTTCCATCAATCCCCGTCTATCAACGAATATCGCCGTTTTCGCCGGGAAAATCAACGATAAACGTAGTCCGAGCGTCCGCCGTCAATCTCCGTCGAACAACCCCGGCGACTGACTCTGAACCAGTTAGTCTAGGTTCGAATCCTAGTTCCCCAGTTTTGATCTCTCGTTTTTCTCTCACGCGCCGAGGGGCTTTCGGCACGCGGGTGCGGGCCTTTCGCGGGAGCACAGCTCCTTGGGGACTTTGCCCAGCTTGGTTTCGGGACCCTATCTCTCGTTTATCTCTCACGCGCCGACGGGCTTTCGGCACGCGGGTGCCGGCCTTTCGCGGGAGCGTTGTCGGGCCTTTGGCGAGAGCGTTGCCGGCCTTTGAAGCGTTCCCCTTGCTGTGGGGGAACTCGGTCCCAGCCTGGTTTCGTGGCCGCATCGCGTTTTATCTCTCGTTTATCTCTCACGCGCCGAGGGGCTTTCGGCACTCGGGGGCGGGCCTGCCGCGGGAGCGGTGCCGGGGGGGTGCGGCCAGCGCGGATTTCCCGGGCAAGTGCCATTTTTTGGTTTTTCGACAAGCCGGGGGACAATGCCCTAGCTTTCTACTAAAATACGAAGAATTAGTAGATCGCTGGTTTTTTGGGTTTGGCCGTGAAAATCCCCGAGACTCCGCCCCTGTTCGCAGACTTGATGCGCGAAATGACGCCGCAGCGATTCGCGGAACTCGCCACGCTGGCCCGATCCGCTCCGCACCGCAGCGACTATCTGCACTGGGACAGGCTTCGCCGCCTCGCTCCCCCCGACGGTCTGACACACCGCGAATGGTGGCTCACGATCAAGGTCGCTCGTCACCACGGTCAGAGGGAGATCGCGCTGGCTGACGCCACAGGTCGGCCATTCCGGTTCTCTGTGCCCGACGTGGTGCTCGAATCGCTTCACAAAATCGACTTCGGCGCGGGGGGGAAAGTCGGGGTGCCGGCGCAGGTTGTGAACCCTGAAAATCGCCATCTGTTTCTCGCGGCTTCGTTGATCGAGGAGGCGATCACGTCGAGTCAACTCGAAGGCGCGGCAACGACGCGGAAGGTCGCGGCGGAGATGATCCGTACGGGCCGCAAACCGCGTGACCTGCACGAGCGGATGATTCTTAACAACTACCGCACCATGCAGCGGATACGCGAGCTCAAGGATTCATCGCTGACGCCCGAACTCGTGTTCGACGTGCATCGAATGGTCACCGATGGCACGCTCGACGATCCGACCGCTGCGGGGCGGTTTCGCCGCCCGGACGAGAGGGTGGTCGTGGGTGGCGCGTCAGGAGAGGTCGTGCACACACCGCCCCCCGCCGCGGAACTGCCGGAGCGAATGGCCCAGATGTGCGATTTCGCAAACGGCGTGACGCCGGATGCGTTCGTCCATCCGGTCATTCGCGGGATCATCCTCCATTTCTGGCTGGCGTTCGACCATCCCTTCATCGATGGAAATGGGCGAACCGCGCGAGCCCTTTTCTATTGGTCCATGCTGCGCCAAGGCTATGGGCCATTCGAGTTCCTATCGATCTCGCACATCCTCCGGAAAGCGCCGATCAAGTATGTCCGATCATTCCTCCACACCGAGACCGACGACAACGATCTGACGTACTTCGTCGTCGCCCAGACCGACGTGATCATCAGAGCGCTCCGCGAACTGTCGGCCTACATCGGCAGGAAGACGGCCGAGGTCAGGGAGGCTGAATCGACGATCCGGTCGCTCGATGTGTTCAACCACCGCCAGTCCGCGCTGATCATCGAGGCGGTCAAGGCGCCTGGGCGGCGATACACGATCAAAGAGCATCAAAACAGGCACGACGTCGTCTATCAGACGGCCCGAACCGATCTGCTCAACCTCGCCGATCGGGGGGTTCTTGAGCTCAAGAAAAAAGGGAAGGAGTTGGTGTTTCGGGTGCCCGCCGACATCGGCCAGCGACTCGAGCGGCTGGCGGGCAGCGACGAATAGCAGGCTGTGGATATGGCGTTCGGCCGTCTCTCAATGCCAGCGGCGCAGCCAGCCGCGGCGCCAGAAAAACCACATCAGCCCCCCTGTCGTCGCGAGCATGATCGCGATCGCCACCAGCGCCCCGTAGCGAAAGCGCAGCAGGGGCATGTTCCAGGGGGAATCGGTGTCGAAGTTCATCCCGTAGAAGCCGGTGATGAACGTCAGCGGCATAAAGAGCGTGGCGATCACCGTCAGCACCTTCATGACGTCGTTCATCCGATTGTTGATGCTCGCCAGATAGATGTCGCGCAGATCGCTGCCGATCTCCCGGTAGGCCTCCATGAGGTCGAGCAGCTCCATTGTGTGGTCGTAGCAGTCGCGGAAGTGGGCCCGGGCATGATCCCCCACCAGCGACGTCGGCTCGCGGCCGAGGGCGTGGAGGAGATCGCGCGTCGGCCAGAGGGCGCGCCTGAGGGTCATGAGGTCGATGCGAACATCGTGGATCCCGGCAAGCGCCGTCCGAGACGGCCGGTCGAGGGCCTCCTCCTCGAGATCCTCGAGCCGGTCGCCAAACTGCTCGAGCACCGGAAAATAGCCGTCGATCACCACATCCATCAGCAGCGCGCACAGCGCGTCGGCCCCCTCGTGACCGATCCGGGTGCGGCCATGCCGGATCCGCTGCCGGACGGTGGCAAACGGGTCGTGGGCGGAGCGTTCCCGGAACGTGATCACGTAGCGGTCGCCGAGGAAAATGCAGACTGGATCGGTGACGATCTGCTGCCCGTCGTGCCGCACCGTCCGCGCCGCGATCAGCACCTGATGACCGAAAACCTCAACCTTGGGCCGCTCGTCGGGGGTGACGGCATCCTCGAGGGCCAGATCACTGATCTCGAAGACGTCGCCGATCATCCGCGTGACGGTGGGGTCGTCGAGCCCCTCGACATCGATCCACAGCACCGGCCAGGTTTCCCGAGCGATCGTCAACTCGTCGGCCCGCAGGACCGTCGACTCCGCGCTCGTCGTCGGGTCACACCCGAGGAGCCGGAGGACCGCCGGCGTCACAGCCCCGGCCGCGGTCGGCGCGAGCGGGCCGGCGAGATCGGGACGACGGTGACGACGACGGCGGCGCTGCTTGCGGTGGGACATGCGGCAAGTTCCCTGGTGTTTCGGCGGCGCAGCCGGCGTTCCCGTGGCGGCCCCCCACGAGGAGAGTCATACTCTCCCCAGCCCCGTCCGGACGATCCCGGCTGGCGCCCCCCCCACCCGTGCCCCGCCATGCCAGCTTCACCGAACCCCGATCCCCCCGACGATCGCGGGCCCCAGGAGGGCCCCTCCGCCGCGCCGGAGGATGTCGCCGCGCCGGACGACGCCGCGTCGCCGGTCGGCGAGGCGTTTGCGTGGGCGTCGCGGATCCTCGCCATCGGGCTGGCGATGTTTCTCCCCGGGGTCGGTGGCACCTGGCTCGACGCCCGCCTCGGCACCCGATTCCTCGGCCCCGTGGGGCTGATCTTCGGATTCACCGCCGCGCTTTTCTGGCTCGTGCAGATCGGCAACAGCGTGAAGCCCTACCGGCCAAAAAAAACGAAGCGCTACCAGATCCCTCCCATCACTCACAAACCGGAGAAGGGGACCGGGGATGCATGACCGGTCCAGGGCCGCCGCAGACGCCGCCCAAGCCAGCAGCGGCAAAAAAACGCTCCTGGGAGCGTTGATCCTCCTCGCCGTCCTCGTCCTCCTCGCTGCCGCCGCGATCGCCCACGGCGGCCCGACCCGACAGGGGGGCCCGGAGTGGTTGCGGGCCGTAACGCTCGTGGCTGGGGTGTGCAGCGTGTCGAGCTTAGGAGGCTGGTTCGTCGCCCGGCTTGGCGCCGGGGGGCCCGCGCTGGCAGTCTCTGGCTCCCTCGGCGGGATCGCCCTCCGCCTTCTCCTTCCATTGCTTCTGCTCGGCTGGCTGTCCGTCGATCCGACCACGGTGCCGGCGGCCGGAAGGCTGCGGGAAGCGGGCGCCGGGGGCCTTTTGGTCGTTTTTTACCTCACCCTCCTTGCCACCGACATACTTCTGCACATCATGTGGGGGCCGAAGGGTCCCCTCCTCCCTGCCCGGGAACGTGAGACCACCCCCGACATCCAAGTCTGAGATTCGCTCCATGTCCGACCACAATCCGATCTACCACCTCAAGGACGCCTACTTCTTCGAGGTCCCGAAGGCGCTCTGGAGACGGAGCTGGCAGTCGCTCGACGAGGTCCCCGCCTTCCTGCGTGCGCCGTACGACAGCGACCACCTGCCGTCGGTGGCGGAATTTAATGAGGCGATGTCGGGGAAGGTGCTGATTCCGCAGCCGTTCGGCCAACTCGACAGCCTCTACGCGATGAAGTCGGGGATCGGCATCTCGAAGTACATGCTTCTCGAACTCGCCGTCGGTGGGGCGATCTTGCTGCTCTTTTCGTGGCTCGCCAAGCGGATCGCCTCGGGGGCTCCGGCGAAGGGCCGGTTGGCGAACCTCCTCGAGGCGATGCTCGTCTTCGTCCGCGATCAGATCGCCCGGCCGGCGATCGACGACAAGCATGCCCACGCCGATGAGCATGGCCATGTCCACCACGATGGCGACAAGTTCGTTCCCCTCCTCTGGACGCTGTTTTTCTTCATTCTTGGCTGCAACCTCCTTGGCATGGTTCCCTGGGCTGGTTCGCCGACGGCGTCGTTCTCGGTGACGCTCGCGATGGCCGCCGCCACATTCCTGGCGGGCTTCGTCGGCGGCGTGAAGGCGATGGGGCTGGCGGGCTATTTCAAGAATCTCGTGCCGCCGATCGACATGCCCGCCTCCCTCTTCCCCCTCAAGATCGTGATCTCGCTGGGCCTGTTCCTGATCGAGCTCCTCGGCCTGGTGATCAAGCACCTCGTTCTCGCCGTGCGGTTGCTGGCGAACATGGTCGCCGGCCACATGGTGCTGCTGGGCATCATGGCGCTGATCCCAGGGGCAGCTGCGCTGTCGCTCGGAATGTGGGGGACGGCAACCGGGATCAGCGTCGTCAGCGCCACGCTCTTCAGCGTCCTCGAACTGTTCGTGGCGTTCCTTCAGGCCTACATTTTCACCTTCCTCTCTGCCCTGTTCATCGGAGCGTCGGTCCATCACCACTGATCGTTCCGTGCCGTCGCACCGGGAGATCCCGGCTCACTCCGTCCCTTGAACACCCCAAGTTTCCCCAGGAATCCAATCACCTTCCGCGTCCCGTTTGCACGATCCGCGGACAGCGACCATGATCCCTGTCCCCACGGACGGCCCCGGTGATTCCGGACCTCCGAACTGACCGTTTCCGTTTCCGTTTCCAATTTCAATCGTTCCGGGCAGCCCGCCCGGGTTCTCGTTGCCAAGGAGCTTCTTCCAGTGATCCGTTCGCTCTTCTCGTTCCGCACGCTGTCCTTCGTGGCCGCCGTCACCCTGACAATGTTCGTCGCCGATTTCGCCTCGGCCCAGGAGGCCACCGGTGGCCGGTCCCTCATCGACCTCACCTCGGCTTTCAGTGTCGGGCTGGTCGTGATCGGGGCCGCCTACGGCATCAGCAAGCTTGCTGCCGCGGCCTACGAGAGCATGGCCCGTCAGCCGGAGGTGTCCGCGAGCATCTCCACCGCAATGATCATCGCTGCGGCTCTGATTGAAGGCTTTACGTTCTTTGCTCTGTTCATCTGCTGGCAGAAGAGCTGATCGATGCGGAATCAACCGGCGGAGGCTACCCTTGCCCGAAGCGGGGTGGTGCTTCATGGCGATCCCTGCATGCAGGAAACGGAACGGCGGCGCGGAAGCGGCGGTTGCAAAAGACTGCCGCTTCCGCACCGTGACATGACTGGCCTACCGGGATCACTATCCAGGCGGGCATGAATCAAGTCGCGATCAGTCTGCTTCACCCCTGGGGTGAGTCGTCTGCCTTGCCGTAACCGTTGATTCTTCTGTCGTTCGGGGATCGTTCCGGTTTGTCTCTCTGTCGATGCGTTGATGCAGTGGGTGATTTTCTGCCTCCTTGTGCGCTGTCCTTGGGCTCTGTAGTGATCATCTGTCTTTGTCATCCGGGTGATGTAGGAGAAAACGACGTGAGCGGGTTCGTCTCGGCTTTTAAGGAAACTCAATTTCGTCGTCTCATGGCTGGTGGCTTCGTCCGCGCGATGGCCGGGATGCTGTTGTGGGGGGTGGCGACGGTCACCCTTCCCGTGGCGACCATGCCAGCAGTGCCCGCGGCCGCGGCCGACGTGAAAGCCCACGGTCACGACGACCATGTCGAGATTGGCCACAACCCGCCGTCGGGGGTCTCCAAGAAGGACTTCGAGAGCCCGGCCGAGTTCCGCACAGACTTGGCCATCTGGTCGCTCGCCGTCTTCCTCCTCCTCCTCGGGCTCCTCGGCAAGTTCGCCTGGAAGCCGATCATGGAGGGGCTCGACAAGCGCGAGCAGGGGATCGAGCACCAGATCGCCGAAACAAAGAAAGCCAACGAGGAAGCCAAGCGGATGCTCGTCTCCTACGAGCGGCGTCTCTCGGAGACGGCCGACGAGGTCCGCGGGATGCTCGACGAGGCCCGCCGCGACGCCGAGTCGACGAAGGTCGCGATCGTCGCCGAGGCCCGCAAGGCCGCCGAGGACGAGCAGGCCCGCGCCAAGTACGAGATCGGCCTGGCCCGCGACGAGGCCCTCTCGTCGATCGCCCTCAAGGCGGGGGATCTGGCCGTCGAGGTGGCGGGGAAGTTCCTCCGCGAGAAGATCGGCAAGGAGGATCACTCCCGGCTCGTCCGCGATTCGATCGCCAGCCTCGGCACAAAGCCGAGCGTGAATTGACCCGCTCTCGAGAGCCCGGCTACCGCAACCTTTCCGATCGCAGGATTCCCCGATGCCCTCTTCGGCCGATACCCACACCGCAGACAAGCCAGTCACCGACATCGGTGCCCAGCGCCTCGCGCGCGTCTATGCCCAGGCGATCCTCGACGCCGCCGAGAAGGCGGGCTGCCGGAATGAGGTCCTTGACGAGCTTCGTTCCCTGGCGACGGAAGTCCTGCCGAAGGTGCCGGCCGCCGCGGGGGTGTTCGCCTCGCCCCGGGTCAGCATCGAGGAAAAGGGCGCGATGATCGACAAAATCTGCGCTGGCCACGTTCTCCCCACGACGCTCCATTCGCTCCATGTTCTCGCCCGCCATGATCGCCTCGGGATGCTTGCCGCCGTCGCCGCCGCCGCCAGCCAACTGGCCGAAGAGCGCGACGGCCTCAAGCGCGCCGAGTTCACCACCGCGGTGCCGCTCGACGCCGCTGAACGCGAGCAGGTCGTCGCTGACACCGCCAAGGCGCTCGGCCTGCGGCTCGCCCCCACATTCACCGTCAACCCTGACGTGCTCGGCGGACTGGTCGTCCGCGTCGAGGACACCGTCTATGACCATTCCGTCGCCACAGGCCTGCAGCGCCTTGGGCGCAGCCTGAAGCAGAGGAGCATCCATGAAATTCAATACAGACGAGATCGCCTCGGTACTCCGTGAGGAGATCGACCGCTTCGAACGGAAGATCGATGTCCGTGACGTCGGCCGCGTCCTCGAGGTCGGCGACGGCATCGCGCGCGTCTGGGGCCTTCAGGGCGTCATGGCCGGCGAGATGGTCGAGTTCCCCGGCGGAATCATCGGCCTGGCGTTCAATCTCGAAGAGAACTCCGTCGGTGTGATCATCCTCGGCGACTCCCTCAAGGTCACCGAAGGGGACGAGGTCCGCAGCACCGGCAAGCTGTTGAGCGTGCCGGTCGGTGAGGCGGTCATCGGCCGTGTCCTCGACCCCCTCGGCAATCCGCTCGACGGCAAGGGGCCGGTCGTCTCTGACGAGCGCCGCCCGGTCGAGACGCTCGCCCCGGGCGTAGCGGAGCGGTCACCGGTCCGCGAGCCGCTCCAGACCGGCATCAAGGCGATCGACGCGATGACGCCGATCGGCCGAGGCCAGCGCGAGCTGATTATCGGTGACCGCAAGACCGGCAAAACGGCGATCGGCATCGACGCGATCATCAACCAGAAGAACAGCGGCGTGAAGTGCTTTTACGTCGCCGTCGGCCAAAAGGATTCGTCGGTCGCCGTGGCCATCGACACGCTGCGGAAGTACGGCGCCATGGACTACACGACCGTGATCGTGTCCGGCGCCTCCACCGCAGCCCCTCTCCAGTACATCGCCCCTTACTCGGGCACGGCGATGGCCGAGTATTTCATGTACAAGGGGGAGCACGCGCTGATCGTTTATGACGATCTCTCCAAACAGGCCACGGCCTACCGCCAACTGTCGCTCCTCATGCGTCGTCCGCCGGGACGTGAGGCCTACCCGGGTGACGTGTTCTACGCCCACAGCCGTCTCCTCGAGCGGTCGGCGAAGCTCTCCAGCGAGCTCGGCAGTGGTTCGCTGACGTCGCTGCCGATCATCGAGACGCTCGAAGGCGAAGTCTCGGCCTACATCCCCACCAACGTGATCTCGATCACCGACGGCCAGATCTACCTCCAGCCCGATCTCTTCTTCGCCGGCCAGCGTCCGGCCATGAACGTCGGCATCTCAGTGTCGCGCGTCGGTGGTGCCGCCCAGACGAAGGCCATGAAGAAGGTCGCCGGCGGTCTCCGCCTCGATCTGGCGAGCTTCCGCGAGCTCGAGGCTTTCGCCCAGCTCGGCACCGACCTCGACGCTGCCACCCAGCAGCGCCTCGACCGTGGCTACCGAATGGTGGAGCTTCTGAAGCAGGGGCAGTTCGCCCCGATGGACATCGTCGATCAGGTGTTCAGCATCTACGCCGGCACCCGCGGCCACCTCGACGCGGTGAAGCGCGAAGATGTGGCGACATGGGAGAAGGAGTTCCTCACCTTCGTCCGAGACCAAGTGCCCGAGCTCCGGGCCCGAGTCGAGACTTCGAAGGAGCTCGACGCCGAAGGGGAGCGGATGCTCGAGGCGGCGATCGCAGAGTTCAAGCGGCAGTGGGCGGCCCGGGAATCAGGGGCCAAGGGGGCGAAGGCCGTCGCCGCCACCCGCTAACCCCCGTTACCTCGGCACGCGCTTGAGCGCAAGAATCACAGGACCAAACTCATGGCCAAGGCTAGGGCACTCGACCGCCGGCGAAAGTCGGTGAAGAACATCCGCAAGATCACGCGGACGATGGAGCTGATCGCCACCGCCCGATTTAAGAAGGCGATGGATCGCTCCGTCGCCTCACGCGACTACACGCTCCGCTTGGCCAAGATCCTCGAGAACATCGCGGCGGCCACCGCCGGTGGCGATGACGCCGGCTCGACGCTCGGCTTCTCCCATCCGCTCCTCGAGGTCCGTCCGACGAAGCGCACGGCGGTGCTTATCCTCACCGGCAACCGCGGGCTGTGCGGAGGCTACAACTCCAACGTCGTCCGTCAGGCGCAGGCGATCTTGGGCCAATGGCGGAGCGAGAAGGTGGGATTGCACACGGCCGTGTCTGGGAAGCGGGGGATCTCGGCGCTCAAGTTCCGCGGTGTCGAGATCGACGAGCGGTATCTCCAATTCGAGGACAAGCCGGAGTTCGATCAGGTGGCCCCGATCGGCCGCGCCTACCTCGAGGAGTATTCGGAGGGGAGGATCGATCGGCTCGACGTCGTCTACACCCGCTTCGACAGCATCGCCCGCCAGGCGACTGTGACGGAGATGCTCCTCCCCCTGAAAGCTCCGGAAGCGCCCTCGGAGTCTTCCCGGGCGGCCGCCGCCAAGGCCGCTGCCGGCGGACTCGCCAGCGACGACTACGACTTTTATCCCTCGGCCCAGAGCATCCTCGAGGAGCTCCTCCCGGCCAGCTTCATGGCCCGGCTGTTCAAGTGCTTCCTCGATTCCGCCGTCAGCGAACAGGTGGCGCGGATGGTGGCGATGAAGGCGGCCAGCGAGAATGCCGGCGGGCTGATCAAGGATCTCTCGCGGCGTTACAACCGCGCCCGTCAGTCGCAGATCACCGGCGAAATCATGGAGATCCTCGGCGGCGTCGAGGCGCTCAAGAAGTGACCGCCTCCCCGGCACCGCCCCTCTCACGCCCAACACACCAACCAGCCAACAAGTCTCCAGCCAACCACATTCCCGGACACCTCCGGACACACGGTTCCTAAAGCAGCAAAGGCACGTCACGACGCATGGCAACGGCAACAAAGAAGCACGGCGGCAAGGTCGGTCATGTCACCCAGGTTATCGGGTCGACGTTCGACGCGGAGTTCCCTGAGGACTCGATCCCGGCGATCTACAACGCCGTGAAGATCGACCATGATTCGAAGGGGGTGTCCGTCCACCTCATCGGGGAAGTCCAGCAGCATCTCGGTGGCGGCAAGGTGCGCTGCGTCGCCCTCGGCAGCACCGACGGCATGGTCCGCGGCGGCACCTGCATCGACACCGGCGCGCCCCTCTCCGTGCCGGTCGGCAAGGAAACCCTCGGCCGCGTCTTCAATCTCGCTGGCGAGCCGATCGACAACCGCGGCCCTGTCAACACGGCGGAGCGCTGGCCGATCCACCGCGATCCGCCCCCGATCACCGATCTCTCCACGAAGACCGAGCTGTTCGAGACTGGCATCAAGGTGATCGACCTTCTCACGCCATTCGTCCGCGGCGGCAAGGCCGGCCTCTTCGGCGGTGCCGGCCTCGGCAAGACGGTCATCCTCACCGAGCTCATCGCCCGCATCGCCAGCGCCCACGGTGGCTCCTCGGTGTTTGCCGGCGTCGGCGAGCGGACCCGCGAGGGGACTGACCTGTGGCTGGAGATGCAGGAAGCGAAGATCGGCGACACGGGCCGCAGCGTCATCGAGCAGACGTGCATGGTCTTCGGCCAGATGAACGAGCCGCCGGGAGCTCGTCTCCGTGTTGCCCTCTCCGCGCTGACGATGGCCGAGTATTTCCGCGACACGACCGGTACCGACACGCTCCTCTTCGTCGACAACATCTTCCGCTTCTCCCAGGCGGGGAGTGAGGTCAGCGCCCTGCTCGGCCGGATGCCGAGTGCGGTCGGCTACCAGCCGACGCTGGCCACGGAGATGGGCGCCCTTCAGGAGCGGATTGCCTCGACATCGAAGGGGGCGATCACGTCGGTGCAGGCGGTCTACGTGCCGGCCGACGATCCGACCGATCCCGCCCCGGCAACGGCGTTCGGAAATCTCGACGCGTTTCTCTATCTGGAGCGTTCGATCTCGGAGAAGGGCATCTATCCGGCCGTCGATCCGCTCGCGTCGTCGAGCCGCATCCTCGATCCGCAGTATGTCGGCGAGCGCCATTACAAGATCGCCCGCCGCGTCCAGCGCACCCTCCAGCGCTACCGCGAGCTTCAGGACATCATCGCCATCCTCGGTGTCGATGAGCTTTCGGAAGAGGACAAACTCGTCGTCCACCGTGCCCGGCGGATGGAGCGGTTTCTCTCGCAGCCGTTCCTCGTGGCCGAGGTGTTCACCGGCAAACCGGGTGAGATCACGAGCCTGGCCGACACGATCCGCTCCTTCGAGGAAATCGCCGACGGCAAGTGGGATCACCTCCCCGAGCCGGCATTCATGTACGTCGGCTCGATCGAACAGGCCGAGGAACAGGCCAAGAAGCTCGCCGCCAAGAAATGATTCCCTCCCCGACCGGCACGGCCGCTCGGCAACTTCCAGGCTCCCCGTGAAATCCCAGCAGGACTGACGCGATGGCTGAATCGAAGCGTGGTGGCGAGACCGGCGTCCGCTGCGTGATCACGACCCCCGAGTCGACCGTGCTCGACACCCGGGCCGAGTTCATCTCGGTGCCGCTGTTCGACGGCCAGCGCGGAATCGGCCGTGGGCATGCCCCGTTTGTCGGCCGCCTCGGCGCCGGCGAGGTGCGGATCACGGGGGAGCGTGGTGGCGCCAGCGGGGCCCTGCGAAGGACGTTCATCGAAGGGGGCTTTGTCGAGGTCGGTCACGACGAGGTGACGATCATCACGCAACGATCGATCCCTGCCGAGAAGCTCGATGCCGCGGCGGCCCGGTCTGATCTCGAGAAGCTCAAAGCTGCCCCGTCGCACGGGGATGAGGCGATCACGGTTCGGATGCGGAGCGAGGAAGCGGCCCGAGCCCTCCTCCGGGCCGCCGAACGGAAGGGTTGAGCCGATGCCGACGACGTGGCCCAGACTCGAGGCCCCGTCGAGCGGGCCGACCCTGAGCGAGCCTTCTGCTGCCCCTTGCCGATCGGCTGGCGGGGCCGTCTGTTCTCCCCGACCGGGCAACTCTCACCCACTCGCCAGGCTCGCGATCGTGCTAGCCGCCCTCGCGCCGTGGGCCGCGGCGGCCTCTGCCGAGCCGACGGTGGCGTTTGTCGGCGGGATGGTGATGCCGGTTGCCTCCGCGCCGATCCCGGTAGGGACGGTCGTCGTCACGGGCGGACGGATCGTCGCCGTCGGGCCGGCGGCAACGACGGCCGTGCCGGAGGGGGCCGAGCGGATCGATGTCACGGGGAAGGTGCTGATTCCGGGGCTCGTCGACACCCACAGTCACATCGGCGGCGGTAGCGGTGGCGACTCAAGCGGCCCCGTTCAGCCCGACGTGCGGATCCTCGACTCGATCAATCCCCGTGACTCCGGGTTCCGCAAGGCACGGGCGGGCGGCCTGACGACGCTCAACATCATGCCCGGCTCCGGGCTCCTCGTCTCCGGGCAGACGGTCTACGTCAAGCTCCGCCGGGTCGACACGATGGATGCCTTGCTCCAACGCGATGCCGCGGGGAACGCGCTGGTCGGTCTGAAGATGGCCAACGGAACGAACTCCCAGCGCGATCCGCCGTTTCCCGGCACCCGCGGCAAATCGGCGGCGATCGTTCGGCAGAAGTTCACCGCCGCCCGCGAATACCAGCGGAAACTCGCCGACGCAGACGTCACGAAGCGCCCCGCGCGCGATCTCGAACTCGAATCGCTCGTCGAATGCCTGGAAGGGCGGCGCATCGTCCATCACCACACCCACCGGGCCGACGACATCCTCACGGTGCTGCGACTGCGCGAGGAGTTCGGCTTCCGGGTCGTGCTCCACCATGTCAGCGAGGCCTGGAAGGTGCCGGGAGACTTGGCCCGGGCCGGTGTCCCCTGTTCGGTGATCGTCATCGACAGCCCCGGCGGGAAGATTGAGGCGATGGACATGTCGCTGGCCACCGGGGCGGTGCTCGAGGCGGCCGGGGTGCCCTGTGCCTTCCACACCGACGATCCGGTCACCGATTCGCGTCTCTTCCTCCGCTCCGCGGCGCTCGCGGTACGGGCGGGGATGTCGCGTGAGAAGGCGCTCGAGGCATTGACCATCGCCGGGGCGCGGATGCTCGATCTCGACGCCCGCGTCGGCTCGCTCGAGCCGGGCAAGGACGCCGACTTGGTCATCCTTTCCGGCGACCCGTTCTCGGTTCGCACGAAGGTCCTCCAGACCTGGGTCGAGGGGAGGAAGGTGTTTGATCGCGACGATCCCGAAGACCGCCTCTTCGCCGTCGGTGGGTATGGTGCCGGGCGCGACCAGGAAGCGGAGATGTGCTGCGCGGGGCCGACCAAATGAGCGACCGGCCCCTTCGATCGACGATCCGCTCCTTGGCTTTCGGCCTAGCCGTGGCGCTGGTCGCACTCGCCGCCGGCTCCGCCACGGCTGCCGGTGAAACCCTCGCCATCCGCGGCCGTATCATCCACACCATGGCCGGCGACCCGATCCCCGATGGCGTCGTGGTGGTCACCGATGGCCGGATCGTCGCCGTCGGGCCGGCGGCCACGGTGGCCGTCCCCGCCGACGCCCGAGTTCTTGAGGCCGCGGTTGTCACCCCCGGGCTCATCGATGCCCACTGTGTCGTCGGCCTGTCGGGGTATCTCAACCAGGATCAGGACCAGGACCAACTCGACGCCTCGGAGCCGGTCCAGCCGGAATTGCGGGCGTTCGACGCCTACAACTCGCGCGAGCGGCTCGTTGAATGGGTCCGTGGCTTCGGCGTCACCACCCTCCACACCGGCCATGCGCCCGGGACACTCGTCTCCGGCCAGACGATGGTGGTGAAGACGGCAGCGACTGCGGGCGTGCTCAAGCCGACCGCGATGGTCGCCGTGACGCTCGGGGACGCCGGGCGCGCCCAGGGGGAGAAGAAGGCCCCGGGCACGCGGGCGAAGTCGGTTGCCATGCTGCGAACCGAACTGGCCAAGGGGGTGGAATACCGCCGGAAGCAGGCCGACCCCGATCCCGAGAAACGCCCGGCGCCCGATCTGCGTCTGGAAGCCCTCGCGCGGATCGTCGCGGGGGAGTGGCCGCTTCTGGTGACCGCCGACCGGGCCACCGACATCGAAGCGGCGCTGCGGGTGGCGGAGGAGTTCGGGATCAGGATTGTCCTCGATTCCGCCGCGGAATCGCACCTCCTCGTCGACCGCATCCGCGCAGCCGGGGTACCGGTCATCCTCCACCCGACGATGAAGCGCGCCGGGAGTGGCGAGACGGAGAACGCCAGCTTCGAGACTGCCGCCACGCTGCGGAAGGCCGGGATTCCGGTGGCGCTGCAAAGCGGCTACGAGAGCTATGTCCCCAAGACGCGGGTCGTCCTCTTCGAGGCCGGCGTGGCCTCGGCCAACGGACTCACGATCCCGGAAGCGCTCGCGACGATCACGATCGACGCGGCGCGGATCCTCGGAGTCGCCGACCGCATCGGCTCCCTCGAACCGGGCAAGGATGCCGACTTAGCGCTCTTCGATGGTGATCCGTTCGAATACACGACACACTGCACCGGCGTGGTCATCGACGGGGCCGTGGTTGCGGATCAACCGCGCTGACCATCGCGGGCCGCTTTGGCAGGGAATCCGCTCTGGCAGGGAATCCGCTCTGGCAGGGAATCCGCTTTGGCAGGGAATCCGCTTTGACAGGGTATGACGCTCCAGCCGAGGGGAGGGGACGATGGAACGAGGATCAGAGTGCCGGCGAAGGTGGGGGCTGATCCTCGCGTCGCTCGTCGTGGCAGCGGCCTTGCCCGTCGTCTCCGTTGCGGCACCTCCCGACCGACCGCCGAACATCGTGCTGCTGGTGGCCGATGACCTGGGCATCAACGATCTTGGCTGTTACGGCCGGGCCGATCATGTCACCGCGGCGATCGACCGTCTCGCCGCCGCAGGGACGCGGTACACCACTGCCACGGCGGCGGCGAGCGTCTGCTCCCCCTCGCGCGTCGCCCTCCTCACCGGCGTCCATCCGGCCCGGGCCAACCTCACCACCTTCCTCCCCGGCCGATCTGACCGGGCGAGCCACAAACTCCTCCCCCCCGTGATCGAACAGGCGCTGCCGGCAGCGATCCCCACGCTTGCCGAGCGGTTGGCACCGGCCGGGTACCGCAGTCATTTCGTCGGCAAGTGGCACCTCGGCGGCGCCGGGGCCCTGCCGACCGACCGGGGCTTTGCCACGGCGGCCAGCGGGCGAGCCAACCCCGGGCCTGAATCGCCGGAGGGGGCAAAGGGGGAGCAGCGGCAGGCCGCCGACGCGGTGCGGATCATCGCCGGCGAGGCCGGGGACCACCCCGACGAGCCGTTTCTGCTCGTCGTCGGCTTTGATTCGCCGCACGTTCCCCTCGCGGCCCCGGCGGCGGCGATCGCCGCGCAGGCCGCGGCGTTCAATCCGACCTACGCCGCTCTTGTTTCGGCGCTCGACGATGCGGTGGGGAAGATCCTCACGGCGCTCGACGAGGCCGGCATCGCCGACACCACGCTCGTCGCCTTCACCTCCGACAACGGCGGCCTCCATGGGCCGGAGATCGGGGATCCACCGCCGACATTCAACGCCCCGTTCCGGGCCGGCAAGGGATTCCTCTACGACGGTGGCGTGCGGGTGCCGCTGATCGTCCGCTGGCCCCGCGGGGCCGAGGCAGGGAGCGTGGTGACGGCGCCGGTCTCCACCGGCGACCTCGTGCCGACGATCTGCCGCCTAGCCGGGGTCGCGGCACCGCAGCCGGCCGACTTCCGCGATCTCGCCGACGCCGCCCCTCCATCTGCCGGCGACGATCGCCCGTTCTTCTGGCACCAGCCCCACTACACCAACCAGGGGGGGCGGCCGGCCGGCGCGATCCGCCTCGGCCCCTGGAAGCTCGTCGAACACCTCGAGGACGGCCGGCTCGAGCTCTTTCACACCGGCGACGACGTCGGCGAGACGACCGACCGCTCGGCTGCCGAGCCGGGACGAGTGGCCGACCTCCGCGGCCGGCTCGAAGCCTGGCGCCGCAGCGTTTCTGCGCAGGGGATGACGGCGAACCCTCGCTTCGACCCGGCCGCCTGGCAGTCCTGCCATGCCGGGATCGATGTCTCCAGGCTTCCTGCCGCAGCGACGGCCGCCGAGATGGTCGCGGCGCTTGCCGCGTGGCGGAAGGCGATGGACGACGCCGCTGCCGGCCCACCGGCAACACGGAACGGCTTCATCCGCCTATTGGCGAAAGACGCGACCGTGGCCGGAGAGAAACTCTGCTACGAGCCGCAGCCCGAGAAGGACACGCTCGGCTACTGGGTGAACGCCGCCGACCGGGCATGGTGGGATTTCCGGCTCGACGAGCCGGGCCGCTACCGGGTCACCGTTCTCCAGGGCTGCGGGGCGGGGCAGGGGGGATCGATCGTGGAGTTGAACACCGGCGTCTCGGGGCTCGAGTTCACCGTCGAGGAGACGGGTCACTTTCAACGCTTCGTGCCGCGGGCCGTCGGCACGCTCGACCTTCCCGCCGGAAACGTACGACTCGTGGTGACCCCTCTGGAAAAGAAGGCGGCCGCGGTGATGGACCTGCGGAGCGTGACGCTCGAGCGGATCGACTGACGAGCGCGGCCGGCGGGCCCGCGGGCCGACCTGACGGGCCGAACGAGATCCGTCAGATCTGGTAGTCGTGCTCGAGGGCGAGGACCTCACCGCGCATGCGGAGCTTCGGCCGCTCGAGGACGACCGTCGTTCGGGGATCGATGCTTCGCGTCAGCCAGACGTTGCTGCCGATCACGGAATCTCGGCCGATCCTCGTTGCCCCACCGAGGACGGTGGCGTTGGCGTAGATCACGACGTTGTCCTCGATCGTCGGATGGCGCTTCGTCCCCCGGATGAGATGCCCGTCGCTGTCGGTTTGGAATGACAGCGCGCCGAGCGTCACGCCTTGATAGAGCTTGACGTGACTGCCGATCTCGCACGTCTCGCCGATGACGACTCCGGTGCCGTGATCGATGAAGAAGTGATCGCCGATCGTTGCCCCTGGATGGATGTCGATGCCGGTGCGCGAATGGGCCCACTCGGCCATCATCCGGGGAATGAGCGGCACGTCGAGGCGGTGGAGGATGTGGGCCAGACGGTGGATCGTGACCGCCTCGAGCCCGGGATAGCAGAAGATCACCTCGTCGAGCGTCCGGACGGCCGGATCGCCGTCATAGGCGGCCTGGACGTCCGTGGCGAGCACGCGCCGCAGGTCGGGGATCTTTTCCAAGAACTCAACCGCCTTCGCCTGCCCGAGCGCCTCGAAGTCGGCGGCGTCGACACATTCTTGGACGACATCCGGGACGGCCGGCAACTCGGCGCCATGGACGGCCGCCTGAGCCCGGGCCGCCACGCTGTGGCGCAGGGCCCGGCCGATCTGCGTCGTCAGCTTGTCGTGGAGACCGTCGATGAGGTCGCCGACGTGGTAGGTGACGTTGCCAAGATGGAGATTCTCGCGCCGCCGGTAGCCTGGATAGAGGATCTCCTTGAGGTCCTCGCAGGCGGCGATGATCGTCTCGTACTTCGGCAGCGGGCAGTGCCCGAGGTACTGGATCGTGGGAACGTCCTGATACGTCTGCACGATCCGCCGGGTGAGCTGCGGGAGTTGTTCCTTGATACGGACGTCGGTGGCCATGGGACTCGATCGTAGGGCCCCGCCGGCCCGCTCGGCAACGGGACGGCCGGGCGGGCAACGGAGCCGGCTCGGGACCTGGGAACCCAACCGGGGCGCCCCCAGAACCGGCGCCACCGTTCCCTTCGACGCGGGAGCCTGCGGAAATTGAGGGTTGTTCGGCAGGTTCACCCCCGCCATGGCCGCGGCCCCGGTGGCTGGGAAAGGAGGGGGGACGGCGGGGATTTCAGGCCGATTCGCCACACGCGGCCAGGGCGGCCGCAAGCGTCAGCCCGCCATCGTAGAGGGCCCGGCCGACGATGCAGCCCTCCGCCCCGATCGCGGCCACCCGGCGGAGATCGTCGGCGACGGCGATCCCCCCCGACGCCACGATCGGCAACCGGACCCCCTCCACCATCTCCCCGAGGGCGACGAGGTTTGGCCCCGAGAGCATCCCGTCGGTGGCGATGTCGGTGTAGACGACGCCGGCGAGTGGGAGATGCTCGCTGCGCTTGGCGACATCGATCGCCAACAGCGGGCTCGTGTCGACCCAGCCCCGCACGGCCACACGGCCGTCGCGGGCGTCGAGGCCAAGGACGATCCTGCCGGGGAGCGCCGCGGCCATCGCAGCGAGGAGCTCCGGCTGCTCGATGGCGACGCTGCCCACGACGAGTCGTGAGACGCCGGCGTCGGCGTAGGCGCGGGCGGTGTCGAGCGAGCGGATGCCCCCGCCGAGTTGGCAGGGGACGCCGGCCGCCCGCACCATCCGGGCAATCAGCTCCGCCTGGACCGGGCTCCCCGACTTCGCGCCGTCGAGATCGACGACATGGAGCCGCCGCGCTCCCTGATCGACGAACCGGCGCACCTGCTCGACCGGGTCGTCGGCAAACACCGTCTCGCGGTCGTAGTCCCCCTGGAGGAGTCGGACACAGCGCCCCCCGCGGAGGTCGATCGCGGGCCACAGGTCCATGGGGGCATCTCCGGAGGGGCGGGGCGAAACGTCGGTGGAAAGTCGGCGGCACGTCGATCGCGGGTCACGAACGGTCGACGAACGCTCGGAGGAGACGCATGCCGGTCTCCTGGCTCTTTTCGGGATGGAACTGCGTGGCAAACAAACGGCCGCGGGCGACGGCGGCACAGAACTCGCCGCCGTAGTCGGTGACCCCGGCGATAACGGAGGGATCGCGGGGGCGGGCGGCGTAGGAGTGGACGAAGTAGTACCAATCCCCGGCGGGCGGGGCGAAGCGCCCTGCCGCGGGGCCCCAGGTGACGGTGTTCCATCCCATGTGGGGCACCTTCATCCCCGTCGGGATATCGAAGCGAGCCACGTCCCCCTCGAGGAGACCGAGGCCGTGGTTCTCCCCCCCTTCCCAGCCGGTTTCGAAGAGGAGTTGGAGGCCCATGCAGATCCCGAAGAAAGGCTTGTCGGCGCGGACATGCGCCACGATCGGCTCGACGAGGCCGCGGGCGCGCAATTCCCGCATCGCATCACCGAACGCGCCGACACCAGGAAGCACCACCCGCTCCGACTCCGCCACGCGCTGTGGATCGTCGCTGATGAGGGCCTCGACGCCGATCCGCTCGAGCGCCTTCTGCACGCTGCGGAGATTGCCGCTGCCGTAATCGATGATCGTGACCATGGGGGCAGTGTACGGTGGCGGCCGGGAAGCCGGGAGGGCCCGGAGCCGCGTGCCGTGGCCTCCGGCGGTCGGCGTATTTTCCAGGCATCAGCCGGCGCCGGGGGCATCAGCCATGCCCGTGGCCGGCTCGGCCGCCGTCTGCTCCGGGTAGACGACCAACTCGACCCGCCGGTTCCGGGCCCGGCCGGCAGCCGTGGCGTTGGAGACGACCGGGTGGTTGGGGCCGTGGGCGACGACGAACAACTGCCCCGGCTTCAGGGTTGTCCGGCCACAGAGGAAGTCGAACACGGCGCTGGCCCGGGCCACGCTCAATTGATGCGGCGAACCCCAGGTTGCGTTCTGCAGCGGCTCGGTGTCGGTGTGCCCCTCGATGCCGATGAACTGCCCCTTGAACACCCCCGAGACTTCCGTCGCCGTCTGCGAGAGGAGGGCGGCGCCGGCGGGAAGGAGCGACGCCGTTCCCGGTTCGAACAACTTGTCGGCCGGGATCTCGATCCGCACCACCGCCCCATCGAGCCGGGAGGTCACGCCGGGGATCGCCAGATGGTTCATCCCCTCGCGCATCGAGGCCGGATCGATCGCCGGAATGGTCGGCTGGGCCAGCTGGCTGCCTGGATCCCCTGGCGGGGCGAACGTGCCGGGCGGGCCCGCCGGCCGGGCGACGGCCCGCGCCTGGGCCAGCTGCGACGAGGTCGAGGCGAGTTGCTCGCGCAGGGCCGACACCTCCTCCTGAACCAATTGCGTCTCTTGGCGACTGCGGGCCAGCTGCGTCTCGAGCGCCTTCGGATCGACATTGGCGTACGACGGCAGCGGGCTTGGCGAGAGGGGGACCGACGGAGCCTGCGGCGCGAAGCTCACCGGCATCATCGCGGGGGTGGCGCGGAACGGGTTCTGCGTGCAGCCCCCCGCCGCGACGGCGACGAAGAGTGAGGCGACGACACGGAGATGCTTGGGCGCCATGGTGCCGGTTCCGATCCCCCGCGGGGTCGGTGGAGGTGGGGGCCGCCGTGGGGGGGGCCAGGATGGTAGGGGCCCCCCCGGCCGGGAACAAGCCCGAAGCCCACCGGAACACCCGCGGAACGCCCCGTTCCCCCGTCCCCCGCACAACGCCGCATCATGCGCCAGCCACCACCGCCGGCATCGCTCCCGGGCGTTTCAACACCGGAGGACCATCAACCCTGGAGGACCATCAACCAGCCGATGAGCAGGGCCCCGAGGAGAAGCATCGCGGCCAGCGCGACACGCCGGGCCGCCGGGCCCAACGACGACCACACCCACAGCGACAGGGCCGTCCCGACCACGACGGCGAGGATGATCCCGACGAGTTGGCCGGTCTCGGCGAACGACGCCGCAGCCGCCCTCCAGAGCGGACGCCAGCCGAGCATGACGGCCACGGTTCCCGCGCACAGGCTCGGGCCGAAGGGCAGCTCGCTCTCACGGTGACGGACGATCTGGACGACCCCATGGACCAAGCCGAACAGCACCCCAAGGAAACAGGCCAGCATGCTCGCCTGCCAGCCGAGCCACGCCCCCACCATCGCCATCAGCGTCACGTCCCCGAGCCCCATCGCCTCCCGACCGAGCGCCAGGCTCGCGCCGGCCCGCGTGCCCCAGACAACGCCCCCGGCCACCACCGCCCCGACCAAGCCCGTGAACATCGCCTCGAAGCGGAGCCCGCCGATCGACCACGCGCCGGCCAGAACCAGCCAGCCGACCACCAGCAGGCCCAGCCGCGGCCACCACGGGCTCGCGGGGGCATCGGTCGCCATCGCCCCATCCCCTTCCGGTGGTCCGCTGCCCCCCAGATCGGGCCCGGTGCCGATGCGCCACCAGACGGAAAACAGCACCAAGCCCGCGACGAGTGCCGCCGGGTGGGAGGCCACCCAGGCGCCGCGCTCGGCCACGGCCTGTTCCAGTGGCCCCGCCCACCCGAGCACGTCGGGGAGGGTCAGCGCCGTGGCAAACGGCCGTGCCAACTCCGCCCCGACCGGGAGGAGCGTGCCGGGCGCCAGCCAGGCCACGACCAGACCGGCCAGGAGCCCCGGAATCGTCACCCAGTCGGGGATCACCCGGTAGCGGAAGTCGATCCAGGTGGCGGCCGCGAGCAGCCAGAGGAGGAGCGTGTGGGCCAGCCAGCGGCCGGCGACGGCAGCGAAGGTGAACGCCAGCGGAGCCCCGGAATCATCGCGGGGAAGCTCCGCGAAGGAGCAGACCTCCCACCACCAAAGTCCGACGACGACAACGATCGAGGCACCGAAAATCGTGGCCGAACGATCGACCGCCGTGCCCGCGGCGCCTGCCTCCCCGGCCGTGCCCTCGGCCAGCCCGCGCTCGCAAGCCGCCAGCCATCGGCCCGTGATGGCCGTCTGCGTCCAGCCGAACAATCCCCCCACAAGCGCCGCGATCACGCCACCGACGAGTATGCCTGGATCGGGAAGGGGCATCAGTCCGTCACCTCTGGGGGAGTCGGCCGGGCAGCGCCGGCCGGCGCTGCGAGCGCCCGGAGAATCGACTCGACAACCTCGTCCGGCGACGCCACCGATGCGTCGATCACCACGTCAGCACACGCGCGGTAGAGGGGCTCGCGGGCGGCAAGGATCGATTCGATCTCGGCGAGCGGATCGAGCCCGGTGAGCCCCGGCCGCCGCGACACCGTCGTCGGATCGGCGGCGAGCCGGCCGCGGAGGATCGGGCCCGGGGCGGTGAGCCAGACGACGCAGCCTCCCCGTTCCCGGAGGCGCTCCCGATTGCCGGGCCGCAGAATCACCCCGCCACCGGTGGCAAGCACCCCCTCCGGCGTTGCCAAAAGTTCGCCCAGCACTCCCGACTCCTCGTCGCGGAAGTGGGGCTCACCGTGATCGCGGATCAAAGAGGCGATCGTCGTGCCGACGCGCCGTTCGAGCTCGACATCGGCGTCCCACCACGGACACCCGAGCCTCCGCGCGAGGCCCGCGGCCACCGTTGTCTTGCCGGTGCCGCGGTAGCCGATGAGGGTGACGGTGGGCATGGAACGGGTCGCCTCCGGTCAGCCGGGGAGTTTCGCCGAGGCCGTGGCCCGCTTGAGGGCGTCGCGCATCACCGTCTCCGACGGCTCGATGCCGTGCCAGAGGCGGAACTGGATCGCCGCCTGGCGGACGAACATGTCGACGCCCGTCACGATCCGGCAGCCCGACGCTCGCGCCTCCTTCACCAGGAGCGTGTTCTCCGGATTGTAGACCGTGTCGAACACGACCATGTAAGGGCGGAGATGGTCCTTCTCAAAAGGCGTCTCGTTGACCAACGGGTGCATTCCCACCGGTGTGGCGTTGACGATGCAGTCGTAGGGGACCTTGTACCGGGCCGTCCAATCGATCGCCTTGCAGCCGACCTCGGCCGCGATCCGCCGCGCCCGCTCGACGGTGCGCGAGCAGACGGTGACCTCGATGCCCCGCTTCCGCAGCCCGAAGGCGACCGCCCGCGCCGCCCCACCCGCACCGAGCACGAGCGCGTTTTTTACCACCGTGACATCGACGAGCCCGTCGCCTCCCTGCTCGCGGAGCGCCGACTCGAGGCTCTCGACGGCCGCGGTGGCGTCGGTGTTGTGGGCCATGACACCGTCGCCGGAGAACGTCAGCGTGTTGGTCGCTCCGATCGCCGTCACGAGGTCGTCCTTGGCGGTGACATGCCGCAGAATCGCCTCCTTGTGAGGGATCGTCACGCTCAAGCCCGAGAGGGGCCAGCGCCCCGCCTCCCAGACGAACTCATCAAGCTGCTCCGCGGGGACTCGGAAGGGGAGGTACACCGCGTCGATCCCGGCGGCCGCCAGCGCCGCGTTGTGAACGACCGGCGAAAGCGAATGGCCGACAGGATCGGCCACGACGCCGTAGATCCGCGTCGCCGCGCCGATCTGGTCGTAGCGGTAGACATCGCGCATCTGCCGCCAACCGATCTGCCCCGGGGCGAGGAGCCGATCCTCGTGGAACGTCGCATAGGTAAACGGGGCACCGCACCGCCCCGTCAGCACCCGTGTCGGCATCCCGATGTCTCCCATGCAGATCCCGATCGTCGGCACCGTCGCCGCCTGCACCATCTCGAGCATCCGCAGGTTGTCGCTGGGATGGTTGGACATCGTGGCGATCTTGACGATGTCGGCATCGAGATCGGCCAGACGTTTATGGAGCACCGCGAGATCGGCGGGGGTCTTGTGGAAGTCGTGGTGGCTGATGATCCGCTTCGTCGGGCCGTAGCGGCGGATCTGAGGGGCGATGTCGTCCTCGAGGTCGACATATTCCGTCCCCTCCACGATTGCCGTGCGGAGGACGAGTTGCCGCTCCTCCTCGCTGCCGGCCCAGTGACCGCCGTCGGCGGCGCGGCGGCAGGTGGCGATCGCGGGGCAGGGGCGCGATCGAAAGAGCCGCTTGACCTGCACCTTCCCCTGGATGAAGTCGAGCCGCAGTTCCACCAGCCCGATACCGTTGTCGGCCAGAAACTTGTGCTCCGCGATCATGTGCCGGTGCCGGCCACGGGCGATCCCCACGCAGATCATGGTGTCTTTTCCCCGTCGCGGGGTTCCAAAGGTGTGTGGGAAGGATGGAGGGGGGGCTCATGTCCGCCGGAACTGGCGGTCGAGCTCGTGACGGGAGAGGATCAGGGAGGTCGGTCGGCCGTGGGGGCAGTGGTGGGCGTCGGTGACGAGGTGGCGGTCACGGACGAGGGCATCGATCTCGGGTTGCGAGAGCGGGTCACCCGCCTTGATCGCCGCTTTGCAGGCCAGGCCGTGGAGCACCTCGTCGACGAGCATCGACGAGGCGTTCCCGCCCCCGGCGGACGCGGGCGAGGGAAGCGACGCGATGCGGCCGATCACCTCCTGGAGCAGTTCGGCCGCCGAGGCCCCGCCGGCGAGGACCGGCTTCGCCGTGACGATGACGGTCGCCCCGCCGAACGGCTCGACCCGCAGGCCCGCCGCAGCCAGCGCCTCCGCATGCTCCGTCACGACCTCCAGTTCGGCCGGCAGGAGGTCGATTCGCTCGGGGATCAGCAGGGGCTGCACCTCGAGACTCCCAGCCGCGATTGCCCCTTTGAACCGCTCATAGAGGACCCGTTCATGAAGGGCGTGCTGGTCAATGACCTCGATCCCCTCGCGGCTCTCGACGACGAGGTAGCGGTCGTGCATCTGGACCGCGCGTTCGACGCCCCTGACCGACACCGTCGTCCCATCAGCGGGCTCCTCATCCCATCCGGGGAGGGGCGCCGGCCCGTTCGGACGGGACGGGGCCAACGGCGTCTGCGGCTTCCACGCCGGGAGTGCCGGGGGGGCGAACCAGGGCTCCGCAGAAGGGGACGGCCACCGTCCTTCCGGGGCGGTCAGGACGCGCGGATCCTCCCCTTCCCGGGGGCCGGTCGGCGGCCAAAGCGCCGCGGGGGCGGGCCCGTTCCGACCAGCGTCGGTTGGCGGCGTCAGCGGGGCGCGGAGATCGAGCGTGAGGAACTTTGTCCGCAGGGCCGAGAGGACGAGCCGGTAGAGCCGCGAGGGATCGCGGAACCGCACCTCCATTTTCGCCGGGTGGACGTTGACGTCGACGAGGTCGGGCGGGATCTCGAAGCGGAGGAAGGCGATCGGCTGCCGACCGGTGAGGAGCACACCCCGATAGCCCTCCTGGACCGCATGGAGGATCGACCGGTCACGGAACGGCCGCCCCGATACGAACAGGTGCTGGAGCCGGGTGCCGGCCATGTCGTCCTCGGGACGACCGACCAGCCCGTGGACCGAGATCCCGTCGTCGGAGGCCTCGACCTCGATGAGGCGCTCCGCCAACGGCGTCCCGAACAGGTCGCCGATCCGCGTCCGCCACCGGTCGGCTGCAGGAAGATCGTGGACGCGCCGAGCGTTGTGATCGAGCGTCATCGCCACGGCCGGATGGGCCAGGGCGGTGCGCACGAAGGCCTCCGAGGCATGCGACCACTCCGTCGCGGGCGCACGGAGAAAAGCCCGCCGGGCGGGGACCTTCGAGAACAGCTGATGGACCTCGACCGTCGTGCCGACCGGACATCCCTCCGGCACCACCTCCCCCATCACGCCGCCATCGACCTCAAGGCGGGCGCCGTGCTCCCCCGTCGGCGTGCGGGAACGGATCACGACCCTCGCCACCTCGGAGATCGAGGCGAGGGCCTCACCGCGGAAGCCGAGCGTCCCGATCCGCTCGAGATCCTCGGCGACCCGGAGCTTGCTCGTCGCATGCGGCGACACGGCCAGGGGGAGATCCTCGGCGTCGATCCCCGCCCCATCGTCGACCACGCGCACGAGCCCCACGCCCCCCTGCTCGAGCGTGACGGCAATCCGCGACGGCCCGGCATCGAGCGCGTTCTCAAGGAGCTCCTTGACCACGCTCGCCGGGCGTTCGACCACCTCGCCAGCGGCGATCCGATTCACGACCGACATCGGCAGGGTGTGGATGCGGCCCATGGCAGCGCGATCGGACCTCCGTGGCGGCGCCGCCACGGACAGGGTCACGAAAGCTGAAACTCCTTGATCTTGCGGTAGAGCGTCCGCTCGCCGATCCCGAGCATCTCGGACGCCTGCTCGCGGTTGCCACCGGTCACTTTCAGCGTCTCGGCGATGAACAACCGCTCGATCTCCTCCAGCGGCCGCCCGACCATCCCGGCGAGACCCGGGAGCCCCGCCGTGCCGCCGGGCTCACCGGCCGGCGCCGTGCCTGTCGCGCCCGCCGGATCGAGCTCGATCGGCAGGTCGTCGACGTCGAGGGTCTCGTCGCAGTCGACGACGACCATGCTCTCAATGACATTCCGCAACTGCCGCACGTTGCCAGGCCAGGCGAACGCGGCGAGCTTCATCCGCGCCGATAACGACATCCCCTTGATCGACTTCCCGTGTCGCTTGGCAAACAAACGGATGAAGTGCTCGATGAGGAGCGGGATGTCGGCCGACCGTTCCTGCAGCGAGGGGATGGCGATCGTCACGACCTTGAGTCGGTGGTAGAGATCACTGCGGAAGGCCCCGGCGGTGATCGCGTCCTCGAGGTTACGGTTGGTGGCCGAGAGGATGCGGACGTTGACGCGCACGGGGGTGTTCGAGCCCACCCGGGTAATCTCGCCCGATTCGAGCACCCGCAGGAGCTTGATCTGCGTCGCCATCGGCATGTCGCCGACCTCGTCGAGGAACAGCGTGCCGCCGTTGGCATACTCGAACTTCCCCACCCGGTCGCTCGAGGCGTCGGTGAAGGCGCCGCGGACATGCCCAAACAACTCGCTCTCGAGGATGTTCTCACTCAACGCGGCGCAGTTGAGAGCCACGAAGGTCTTATTCTTCCGCGGGCTGTTCTGGTGAACGGCCTGGGCGACGAGCTCCTTGCCGGTGCCGGTTTCCCCCTGAATCAGGAGCGTGGCATCGGTGGGGGCGATCCGCTTCAGCCGCTCGATGAGGCCGATCATCTGTGGGCTCGATCCGACGACCCCCTCGAAGCCGAACTTCTCGTCGAGTCGCTGATGGAGCTCGAGGTTTTGCCGCTTCAGCCTCACCCCCTCGCTCGCCCGGTCGACGGCCGTGCGGAGGTGGGAGAGATCGAGTGGCTTCTGGAGGTAGGTGAAGGCACCCTGCTGCATCGCCGCGACCGCCGAGGGCACGGTGCCATGGCCGGTGACGACGATCACCTCTGTCTCGGGGGAGGCCTGCTTCGCCCGGGAGAGGATCTCCAGGCCGCCGATGTCGTTCATCATCAGGTCGGTGACGACGACATCGAACGATTCCTGCTCGATCTTCCGCGCCCCCTCGGTACCGCTGCCGACGATTGAGCATTGGTAGCCGAGGCGGCTCAAACCCTCCCCCATCGTCCGCGCATGGACGATGTCATTGTCGACGACGAGCACGCGCACGAGTTTTTGCGTCCCGGGATTGGGGAGGACCGGGGCGGGGGACGGCGGCGATTCACAGGATCCGGTCATGATAGAAGAGTACGAAGCGTGGGCCTGCCCCGTCCAGTTCCCTGCAGCCGTCGCGACACGGAACCCGAGGCGGGGCGAGCAGGACTCACAGCGCCGCCCGGGGACCGGCCCCGGCCGGGGGGAGCCGGGGGGGGGCCGGCAGCCAGATCGTCACCTTCGTGCCCCGCCCGGGCGCACTCTCGATGTCGATCGTCCCGCCGTGGGCCTCGACGATCTTCCGCGAGGTTGGCAGCCCCAGGCCGCTCCCCCCCTGTTTTGTCGTGTAAAAAGCGCGAAACACCTTGGCGAGGGTCTCCTCCGACATCCCCTGGCCGGTGTCGATCAGCTCGATCGCCACCCCCAGCCCGGAAGGACGGGTGCGGACGACGAGTTGCCCGCCGGGATCCATCGCCTGGACGGCATTGATGAGAAGATTGAGCAGCGCCGAGCGGAAGGTCTCGCGATCGAGGCGGACCATCGGCAGTTCGGGATCGAGATAGCGGACAATCTCGACCTGCGCCTCGTTGGCCCGGGGCGTGAAGAAGTCGAGAAGTTGGTCGAACTCGACGTTGAGATTGCCCGGCTCGAGCGTCAGCGATTCCTGCCGGGCGAAGTCGAGGAAGTCGCCGAGGAGCTTCTGGAGGCGGTCGCACTCCTCGCGAACCAATTCGATCTTCGCCTTGGCCCGTCGATCGCGCTGCTTCGTCGGCGACTGGGGATCGGTGTTCTCGAAATCCTCCGCCAACAGCTCCATATTGAGCCGGATCGTGGAGAGTGGATTGCGGATCTCGTGGGCGAGGGCCCCGACCAGCGCCGCAAACTCGGCATACGTCTCCGCCCGGGGATGGACCGATTCGTCTGCCGCAGACATGCTCCCCCCTCCGCGCGGAGTCCCGGGCGCCGCCACGCTGGTGCGGCGCCCGGGAGATCCCGCTTGGTCGCTCGACGGGTCAGGAGCCGGCGTTGCCGGCGTTGCCAGCGCTCCCGCCATTGCCACCTTCGGCGAGCTCACGCATTGCCACCTTCCGGCTGAGCTTCACCCGATCCTGATCGTCGACAGCGATCACCTTGACCCGCATGACGTCGCCAACGCGGCAGACGTCGCCGACGCTCGAGACATAGTCGTCCGACAACTCGCTGATGTGGCACAGACCATCCTTACCGGGAACGAGCTCGACGAACGCACCGAAGTCCTTGATGCTCGTCACTCGACCCTCGTAGATTCGGCCGACTTGGATCGAGGCGGTCAGCGCCTCGATCTTCGCCATGGCCGCCATCGCCCCCTCGGCGTCATGGCTGGCCACCGTCACCGTGCCGTCGTCCTCGACCTCGATGCTCGCACCGGTCGATTCCTGGATGGCACGGATCGTCTTTCCGCCCGGGCCGATGAGGAGGCCGATCTTCTCGGGGTTGATCTGCGTCCGCAGGAGCCGCGGAGCCCACGGGGAGATCTCCTGACGCGGACGACTGATCGTCGAGAGCATCGCCCGGAGGATCTCGAGGCGGGCCACGCGGGACTGCTTCAGCGTCGCCTCGATGATCGCCGGCGAGATGCCGTCGATCTTCAG
>CALQRA010000020.1 GCA_943332855.1 Candidatus Kuenenia stuttgartensis | reverse complement strand
TGCGGCCGCTTCCGAGTCCTGCTGTGGATCTGCTCGGTGCCAACGAGCAGGCGAGGCGGGGATCGGCGAACGCTTGAGGAGTGACGAGGCACCGTAAGAACGACGAAACTTTTGCCGGCCCCGCCGACGGGCAACCCACAGGTCCGGGGCCCACTGGGCTTCCCCTGTCTTGGGTCAAACGGAGCTTCGGGGTCGCCCGCGTCCCGTCGCCGGACGTTCGCTTCGGCCCTCCATGGGCCTCCGCTCACTCGATGCCGCCTGCGCTCTCGGCTCATGGCTCCGCTGGCCGTCAACGCCGGCTCTCGGAACACGGGCGCCCCCTCGCCAGCGGGCGAACTCTGGTGGCTGGTCGTGGCTGGTCGTGGCCAGCGCACAGGCGAGGCGGGGATCGGCGAACGCTTGAGGAGTGACGAGGTCCCCCGAGGATCGACGAAACGTTTGCCGGCCCCGCCGATGAACCACCCACAGGTCCGGGGCCCACTGGGCCTCCCCTGTCTTGGGTCAAACGGAGCTTCAGGGTCGCCCGTGTCCCGTCGCCGGACGCCGTCGGCTCGATGTCGCCCGTCGGTCACTGCTCTCTCTTTCACCATCCCTGGCCGAGTCTGCTCCTTCCTTTTTCCGTTTCTCCAGGAGACCCTGCGATGGCCGGCGCCCTCCTCAATTTCGGGCCCGCGTCGTCCTCGACCACCGCGACGGCAGCGAACCGAAGGCGAAGGCGATCGTCCACCTCTGTTCCAACAGCCCCGTCGGCGTCGCCCCGGCCGACTGAACCACCGCCGGTTCCAAGCCCACCGCCCGCCCCACTCCCCGTCGCACCCGCGGGGCCGGGGTCGGCCAGGGCTTTTCCGACCGGCCAACGCCGAAGTAGATTCCGGAGGGGAATCGAAGCCAGGGCCGGCTCTGCCGCCGGCCAGCGACCGACCGGAGGGCGACATGCGCCGATGCTCTTTCTCGACATTAAACCTCGTGGCAACCGGGCTCCTCCTCGCCGCCATCGCCAGCCCCGCCCCCGCCTGCTGCCCGGCCTGGCGGCCGGGACAACCGGTGCGGATCGCCAACCAGCAGATCCTCGTCGTTTGGGACCCGGCCACACGGATCGAGCACTTCATCCGCGAGGCGAAGTTTGCGGCCGGCGCCCGGCAGGAGGGGTTTGGATTTCTCGTTCCTTCGCCGACGGTGCCGGAGATCGCGGCGGCCGACGGCGCCGTCTTCGAACAGCTCAACACGCGAATCAAACCGCGGATCGAGGACGTGACCCGCTGGAAAAACCACTATTCACTTCTCTGGACGCTGTTCGTGCTCGAGAGCAAGGCGCCGGCCAACAGGGGCTTCGATGCTGCTCCCCCGCCGATGGCGGCCGTCGAAGTGATGAAGACGGCACGCGTCGGCGGCTACGACGTCGCCGTCCTCAAGGCGGCTGACCCGGCTGCGCTCACCGAATGGCTCTCCAACAACGGCTACGACTCCCGGCCTGAGCTCACCGACTGGTCGCGGCCGTATGTCGAGAAGGGCTGGATGATCACCGCCTTCAAGTATGCGACCGACGCCACGAACATCGACGTCTCGGCCGTACGGCTCACGTTTGAGACCGACGTGCCCCTGTTTCCCTATCGCGTACCGACCGATCAGATCGATCCCGACTCGCCACGGCGCAACGTCCTGCGGGCGTTCGTCGTCGGCCCGGGGCGGGCCCAAGGGACGCTCGGTGAGAGGGTCGAGGCCCGTCCGTGGGAGACCGGAAGACTCGTCTACTCCCACCCCCTCGAGGTCAATGCCTCGTTCCTCGGCGGCGTTCTCCCCGAGGGCACAGCCGGCGGCGCCACCAACGCCTGGCTCACCGCCTTCGAGGACTTCACGTGGCCCTCCGGCACCGACGACCTGACGTTCACGTTCGATCCGGCCGGGGACGAGTTCCAGCGGGTGGAAAAGCGGTACACCGACCGCGACCGGTTCCTGCCGCTCGACGTCATCGCCCTGGCCGGCCTGGGACTGTTCCTTGTCGTCCGCCGCCGCACGCGGTCCTGACCGGCCGGATGGCTATTTCTCCTCCATCACCCACACGCCACTCCAGTCCGGAGGGGGAGGCGTTTCGGTGAGGATCCGGCAGCGCTCCAGATAGAGCTTCGCCCCCTTGTCTGCCGGGTTGAGCGCCAGGACCTTCTCAAACAGCTCCCGGGCCTTCCCGAAAGCCCGCGCCCGGTAGGCCGCGAGACCGTCGCGAAAATACCCCAGGCACTCGACGAGATGCGGGAAGGTCTCCTCGGTGTGATGATCGAGGATCTCGTAGACGCCCACCGGCTGGGTCTTCCCTTTCACAACCACGAGATCGATGTCACGGGCCCGGTAGGTGCCGCGGAGCTTTTTGTAGGTGTATTCGCTGACGAGGATCTGCGCGCCGTACTGCTTGCAGGCCGATTCCAAGCGGGCGGCGAGATTCACGCCGTCGCCAATCATCGTGTAATCCATCCGCTTCCTCGAGCCGATGTTGCCCGACACCACGACGTCGGTGTTGAGCCCGATGCCGATGTCGATCGGCAGCTTCCCCTCGGCAACACGCTGCACGTTCCAGCGCCGGAGCTCCTTGATCATGGCGATGGAGGCCCGCATGGCGCGATCGACGTCGTCGTCATGGGCGACCGGGATCCCGAATCCGGCCATGATGGCGTCGCCGATGAACTTGTCGAGCATCCCCCCCTCGTGCTGGATGCAGTCGACCATCAGCGTGAAATACTCGTTGAGCATCGCCACCGTCCCCTGGGCGCCAAGCCTCTCGGTGTGCGTGGTGAAGCCGCGGATGTCGGAGAACAACACCGTTGCTTCCACCGACTGCCCCCCCAGCATGTCGGCTCCGGAGGCGACGAGCTTGTCGGCGATGCCCGGATCCATGTAGCGCGACATCGTCGACTTCAACCGCTTTTCGCTCGAGATGTCCTCGATCATCAGCATCGATCCGATCCGCTTGTGTTCGACCGAAGCCAGCGGCAGCACGGTGACGTTGGTCGAGATCGTTTCCTCCCCGAAGACAAGCTCGGCATCCATCAGCACTTCCGCCGCGCCACTGATCCCGACAGCCTCGAGCTTCCCGAGCACCCAGGCGTTGCCGCCGGTGAAGAAATCAGCCACCGGCTTGTGCAGCACCTCCGCGGGCGTGGCTCGGAGAATCCGCAGGCCGGCCGCATTGCAGGTGACGATCTTTCCGGTGTCATCGATGGTGACCACGCCATTCGACATCGATTCGAGCATCGCTTCGCTGTAGTTCTTCATGTTCTGCACGTCGGCGAACAGCTTGGCATTCTCCAGCGCGATCGAGATCTGGGCCGTGAACGCCCGGAGGCGTGATTCATCCTCCGCGGTAAACGGACCGCCGCGCTTGTTGAGCACCTGCGTGACGCCGATCACTGCACCGAGCTTGTTCAGGATCGGCACACAGAGGATCGATCGGGTGAAGTAGCCGGTGCGCTTGTCGAAGGCCGGATTGAACCGCAGATCGGCGTAGGCGTAAGGGATGTTGATCGACTTCCCCGAGGTGAAGACCGCGCCGGCGATGCCGAGGTGGTTCGGCAGACGGATCTGCATCGACTCCAGCCCCTGGCCGACTTCCGACCACAGCTCCTGCGTCTTGTCGTCGTGGAGGAAGAGCGTGGAGCGGTCAGCGCTGAGCAGCCGAGTCGCCTCCCCCATCACCCTGCGGAGCAGCGACCCGAGCTTGATGTCGGCGGTGACCTCCGAAACGATCTCGACAAACTCCATCTCCTGGGCCCGAATCGCCTTCATCCGCTCGATGAACTGGGCCCCCTGCAGGGCGACCGTTCCCTGCGTGGCCATCGCTTCGAGGATCTCGAGGTCTTCCTCGTCGAAGGTGCCTTCGATCTTGTTGATCGCCTCGACCACGCCGATGATCTCACCCCGCACGGTCTTGACCGGCACGCAGAGGATGCTGCGGGTCACGAATCCGGTCTGCTCGTCGTTGGCCCGACTGAAGCGAGGATCGGCATACGGGTCGTTGATGATCATCGACTCGCCACTGGTGAACGCGTGGCCGGCGATGCCAGTGGTGTTGAGCAGCCGGATCTCGCGGCGGATGTTGCCCTGCGCGACGCGCGAATAGAGCTCGTTCGTAGCCGGATCGTTGAGAAACAGCGAGCCTCGTTCGGCGCCGACTTCCCTGGTGGTCATCTCGACCAGCGAGTGGAGAACCTCGTCGAGCGTGTCATAGGCAGCCATGCGCCGCGACACCTCGAGCAGCAGCTCGATCAGCCGGATCCGCCGGGAACGCGACGCGGCATTGCTCCGCGTCTTGCCGGTGCGATCGGCGGGGCTGGTGATCACGGCTCGGGGCGGGCCCGACGGCGAAGGGATCTCATCGGCTGTCATCGTTCGTTCCTCGTCCATGTCATGACTCTCTTCGGTCTTGCTGCCGTGCGTTCGTCTCGTCTTCGAGCCGTTGGCGCAGCTGGTGGATCGTGCCCTGTAGCTCGGCGATCTCGGCACGATCCTCGGCGCGCCCCGATTGGATCGTCTGGTCCCGCGTGGCACGATCATCGTCCATCTGCCCACGCAACGCCGCGGCGGTGTTGCGCAGCTGGATGATCTCGTCGTTGCTCTCGAGCCTCGTCTGACGGATCCGTTCGTCCCTGTCGGCTCTTTCCTTCTCGAGCGTCTCGCGGAGGGCGACGACGGTCTGCTTCAGTTGGCCGATCTCCCCGCTGGAAACGGCCAGGGTGGCCGCCACCAGGCGCTGGGTATCGGCCCGGGCACGCTCGAGCTCGTCGCGCAGCGCCACGACCGTGGCTTGGAGCTGGGCCGCTTCGGCCCCCCCCTCGGCGACGGCTCGCTGCACGGCGGTGGCCATCGCCGATCTGGCTGCCTCAAGCTCCCCGCGCAAGGCGGTGGCATGATTCTGCAGATCGCGTATTTCCAGCCGCAGGGCGTTGGCTTCGTCGGAGTCTTTGCCCATCTGCTCGCTTTCCTGCCGGTCGCGCTGATCCGGCAGGAAGGATAGTCCGGTCAGCCGTGGTGCCGCAAACGTGTGACGATCGTCATCCGGCGGCCGGCCGACGGAGTCGCCGGAGCCCCTGCCCCGGAAGATGGGCGAACTGGAGAGGACGTTTCGATCTCAGCGGTTCTCGCTCCTCCCCCGGTCAAACCCTGCCGAATGATCCTCCGGCAACGATTGTGCCGGTTCCAAGCAGGGGTCCCTACTTCCATGGTGGCAAAAGGTTGGGGCGCTGTTTTGCGATTGATGGAGCGTGTGATACAGCCGATCCACCATCTCACGCCGTCGCTGGCAGCGCTCGTCGTCATCCTCGCCTGCCTCGCAGGGGGAGGTGACAGGGCCCTCGGCCAAGGTGGCAATTTCGACGGCTTCGGCTACCTCAATGACGGCAGTCTTGGGGCCACGCCGGCCGCCGCGCCGGCAACTCCGGCGATGTCGGCCGACGACTGGGGACCGGTGCCGACCGACCACCTGTCGCTGGCCAACGCCGCGCCGGTCCTCTATCCATTCTTCAACAACGGCCCCGTCTTCGGCCTCCCCGGCACCGTCACCGGCGGCTTCTGGGATCGCACCCAACTCACCGGCGACTGGGGGGGCAGGCGGACCGACCTCGCCCGCCGCGGCGTGTTCTTCGACGTCTACACGACCAGCGCCTACCAGGACATCATGTCGGGAGGCCTCGATCCGGGGGACTGGTTTGTCCAAAACACGCAGATGTCGATCAACATTGACACCGGCCGGGCCGGGCTGTGGGACGGCGGTCTGATCCACTTCACGACCCAGGCCCGCTACGGCGGCAATCCAGAGCAGACCTTCAATTCTGCCGCGAGCGTCCCGACCTACACCGGGCTCCTCCTCCCCGATCCGCTCGCGTCTTCAACGATGCTCCCGAGCGAGTATTTCCTCGTCCAAGGCTTGAGCGAACAGACGAGCCTCCTCGTCGGCAAGATCAGCGATATCTTCATCCCGGACCAAACGCTGTTCGGCGACAGCTACAAGTTTTATTTCGCCAACTTCGCCTTCAACAAGAATCCGATCACGACGAACTTCTACAACCCCACCGCCTGGGCCGCCCTCGGCGTGTGGGCCCCGAGCAAGCAACTCGCCTTCGCCGGCGGCGTCCTCGACCCCAACAGCCGCGCCCAGAACCTCGCCACGAATGCCTTCGACCGGGTGAACCTCTACTTCACCGCGGTCGCGTCCTACGAGATCGGCGGCCTCCCGGGCCAGTTCAGCCCCGCCTTCAATTGGTCGAATCAATACCAGCTCGACCTCACCAACCCCTACGGCGCTCTCTCCCCCGGGCAGATCCCCCAGGCCGTCGGCTATCTCCTCGGCAGCCCCGAATCGGCTGGCCTGCCGATCAACAATTCCTCGAGCAGCTGCTTTCTGATCGCCAACGCCTCGCAGTATCTCTATGTGGCCGATGCCCCGAAGGAGGTCGCCATGAAGCTCAAGAGTGGCGTGCCGCTCCGCGGCCTCGGTGTCTTCGGCCGCGCCGGCTGGGCGCCGCAGCAGACCAACACGATCACCGGCGACGGCAGCGTCGCCCTGTTCGCCCGTGGCCTTGCCGAGTCGCGGGCCTACGACAGCGTCGGCGTCGGCTGGTACATGAACGGCATCAGCCCCGATCTCCAGAACCAGGTTCGCCGCTACACCGGCGGCGCCCTGAATGTGAAGAACGAGCAGGGGATGGAGGTGTTTTACGACTACGCGATCACGCCGGCGATCCGGCTCATCCCCAGCTACCAGCACATCTGGAACCCGCTCACCGGCGTCGCCGTCGGCCACGACCACACCGATCTGTGGATGATGCGCGGGACCGTGGTGTTCTAACTTTACGCCCGCGGGGCCATCCATGGCCCCCGCGGGCTTGGCTCGTCGGAGGGGCAGCCAAGGTGCCCCTCGACTCGCGTGCGAGCGTACCTCCGGACGCCCGCTGCCGCTCGCTTCGCGGCGGCGGGTGGGGAGTACCGAGCGGGCCGCAGGGAATCTACCCTGGCTCAGGCGTCGCGGTGGGCCTTCGCGTAGTCGAAGAGCGACTTCGAGGCGAGGCTCATGATGCCGCCGCCGTCGGAGCGGTCCTCGATCCCGAAGCACTCGACGAGGCCGTAGATCTTCCCCTCACGGGCCAACTGCGACGGACCGTGCGGCACCACCGGGGCCGTTATGGGAACGTCGTCCCAGCCGGTCGTGTCGGGCATCGAGTTCATGATCGTCGGATGGCGATCGACATGCGACGGCGTGTGGCTGAACTCCACCGCCGGTGCGATTCGGGTGAAGATCCCCGCCGGCGACGGCTGATCGATCCCATGCTCGACGAGGTCCTTCATCCGCACCGGCTCGTAGAGCTCGGCGTCGAGCCGCTCGAGAAAAAAAGGCGCCAGCGACGAGCAACGGGAGAGGGACGAGGCGACGTGGTAGTAGCCGCCGCGCTGTTCCCGCTCGGCGAGCGCCGCCACCACGCCGATCGCCACGAGATAGCCGGTGATGTAGTCGTTGATGAGCGCCGGCACGACCGTCGGCGCCTCCATGCCGGCGGAATGAACGTGGATCGTGCCGCTGACGGCTTGGGCGATCTGTTCGAAGCCCGGTCGCTCTCCCCAGGCCGTGCCGAGCGGGAAGCAGGAGAGGGAAGCGCGGACGAGATTCGGATTGATCGCCCGCAGCTCCGCGTCGTCGAGCCCCATGCGGTTGAGCACGCCCGGCCGCTGGCCGTCGATGAGCACGTCGGCCGTGGCGAGGAGTTCGTGGAAGCGGGCTTTGCCACGCCGCCCCTTGATGTCGAGGAGAATGTTTTTCTTCCCCCAGCTGGCATCCATCCAGATCGGCAGCACCCAGTCGCCCATCGGCGGCTGCACCTTGATCACGTCGGCCCCCTGCTCGGCGAGGAACCGGGCGCAGTTCGGCCCGGCCACGACATGCGACAGCTCCACCACCCGCACCCCTTCGAGCGGCCGGTGCTTCGCCTTGCCGAGGAGCCGCTTCTTTTCGCTGCCCGATCCCTGGAAGTCGATGAGCGGACGCTTGAGCACTTCGGCCCCGATCGGATGCGCGGCCCACTCCTCGGGCGTGCGCACGATGCCGAGCGGGAGGTGCTTCGTGATCGCCTCGTCCTCGAGTTCTTGCGCCGTCTTCTTCTCGACGGCGGCCTGGATCCCCTGGGCCGTGTTGACGCAGTTGAGCGCGACGAGGAGCCGGTCGCGGAGGTGCGGATGAAGGCCGATCATCGTCACGTGCCGGCCATCCTTCGTCCGGAAGGTGCCGTTGTCGGGGTTCACCCCCCACGTATCCATGATCGTGCTGTAGCCGTTCTGGAAGAGCAGCTGGAGGCTGTTGAGGAGGAGGCCGCAGCGGCGCCGATCGAGCTTGAGTGTCTGGCTGGGGAGGCCGCGGATCGTGCCGAGATGCTCGACGACCGAGCCGAAGGCCGCCATCACCCCGGCGGCATAATCATGCGCCTTGACGGGGCTCTTCACATAGGTGATGCCGGGAGCGACCGAGACCTTCGTGGCGTCGAGGGGAAAGGGGAGTGCGGCAGCGACGGCGCCGTAGGCGTGGCGCTGCTTCGTCGTGAGAGACATGCTGTATTCCAGAGGCAAGCGGTTGGGAGGTTCCCCGCGGCGGCACGAGAGCGTGCAGCCGAGAAAGACGTGGGCAAAAGACGGAGCCTACGCGAAGCCAGCGCCGCCACCCTGCGACAAACATCATAGGGTGCGGGCGTCCCCCCCGACAGGGACGCTGATGTCAGGCTCCGGCCGGTGGGAGTCGCAGCCCTCCGCAGCGTCGGGACGGGCGAGGCAGACGTAGTACGCCATCCCCAATCCATACAAGCCAGCCGTCAGCCAGAGGACGGTCTGATCCTGCGACCAGCCATAGATCACGGCCGACGCGATGCTCATCACGAGCACCGCTGCCGGGAGGATCGGATAGAGCGGCACCCGGTAGGGACGCAACATGTGGGGCTCCTTCGCGCGGAGCATGAACAGGCAGACGATCGCCAGGGCGTACCACACCAGAGCCGTAAGATTGCAAGTGAGGACGGCGATGTTCACCATCTCCTTGTCAAAATAGTTCATGACCACGAACAACGCGGTGACGACTGACCCGGTGATGACCGCGGCCCGCGGCGTCCGCTTTCCGGGGTGCACCCGGCCGAGGAATCGAGGCAGATAACCGGCCCGCCCCAGGGCGAAGGCCTGCCGACTGACGGCGTAGATCATGCCGTTGTAGCTCGCCACCATCCCGCAGATCGCCAGCACCGAAAATCCCATCAGATGCCACTGCTGGGCGGGATCAGACCACACCTGGCGGTAGACGACCGGGAGGGGAAAGGCGAGGGTGGGATCGCCGATCTGGCGGTAGTCATTCCCCGCAGTCGACACCACGAACCAGGTCACGACGACGAGGACGATGAGCGTGACCTGGGCGTAAGCGAGTCCGCGCGGAATCGCCACGTGGGGCTCGCTCGCCTCCTCCGCCGCCAGCGCCACCGACTCGATGATCACCAGACACCAGATGGCATACGGGATCGCCATCAACACTCCCTTCCATCCGCCCGGCAGGATCGGATCGGTAAGAAGCCGCTCGATGCGGATCCCCGGAATGCAGGCGACCCAAAACCAGACCAGCGCCACCATCGCCCCGTAGGTCATCCATTCCATGACCCGCGCCTGCGCCCCCACCCCCAGGCACTGGAGGATCGCAAACAAGAAGACCGCTCCGAGCGCGACCGCCGTGGTGACGAGGCGCTCGTCGGCCCCCGGAGCGAGCGTCTCGAGGATGAAAAACAGATATCCCCCGGTGGCGATGGCCGTGCCGATGGCAGCAAACAAACATTCGAGCAGCATCGACCATCCCATCAGAAACCCGAGCCACGGGCCCACCGCCCTGCGGCCATAGGCCAGTGGGCCCCCGGCAACCGGCATCGCCACGGCGAGCTCTGCCAACGACAGCACCCACGCCATGTAGAGAACGCAGACAAACAGCGAGGCGAGGAGCATGCCGATCGGTCCCGCCACTCCGAGGCCGCCGTTCCAGCCGAAAAACTCTCCGGTGATCACCGAGCCGACCCCGAGCGCCCAGATGTGCCCGGTGCGGAGCGGTCGGTGGAGGGATTGGCCCCCTGCCCCGTCCCCCGGTGCCGCCCCCGTCGAGAGCGGACCAGTCGTCACGGATCCCTCGATGGCGGCAGGCTCGACAGGACAAATCGGTGCATCAGCCATGAACAGATCCCCTGGTGTGTGTCAGACGCAAACGTCACAAGACCACCACGGGGATCTCAATGGCAACAACTTCCCTCCGATGCCGCCACCTTCGGCGGCGACGGCGGGACGTCATTGGCGGGATTCATCGTAAAGAACCCCGAGGGCTTGAGGAGGAAGCCGATGGTAGCCGCCGGCATCACCGGATAATCCTCGGGGCGAGGGAGATGGGTGTGGCCGAAGGTGTACCAGAAGACGACGTCGGTCGAAGCGATCGGCCGATCGGCAGCTGTCCAGCGGACGAGCCCATCGCCGCCGGAGCTCTGATTGGGATAGTCTCCCGCCGCGAATCGCTCCTCCGGATGGAACGGCGTCACCCAGACATGATGATCGACAAATCCGGCCCGCTTCCGCCACCACGCCTGCGGCGCAGCAAAGGGGATGCAATTGTCGCCGGGGAGAAAGCGATACCCAACCGGCTGCCCGACGGCATTGAGCCGCCCCGGATTGACGATCTTCCAGGACCGCGCCGACTCCAGAGAGAGATTCGCCAGCGACGCAGACTCGGTGGCGAGCGTCGTTGCCCGCGTGAAAAACGCATTTCCGAAGGGATTGTCCGCGCCGGCATCCCCCGGAACGACGTCGATCTGCTGAACGGAATTGTCGCTGCCGTCGAGGTCGACATCGAGGCGGACGTTGAAGAAGTGCTGATGATTGGGGGCGTAGACCTGATCGGCCACGAGTGCACCCCACGGCGGAGTCTCGCCGGGAGGGGCGGCACCGAGCGACAACACGCCCGTCAGCTTCACTTCAAACTGGATGTTGCCATCCTGGTAGAGGTACCAGAAAAACCCATACTCGTAATTCTCCACCGTCGACACCGACGACACGACCAGCCGCCGCGACCGCCTCACCTCGGGCTTCCCCAGCCGGCGGTCGGTGTGCTTCCAGAGGATGCCGAAATCCTCCTCGTGCATGCAGATCGCGTTCTTCACCAGGAGCGGCTCGCCTCGGCTGGTCGTGAGGTGAGCGTCGAAATAGCGGATCAGCCCCAGGCAATCGCAGCCCAGCTCGAGGCTGTTGGCGCACATCCCCATCCCATATTCGCCGACGTCGAAGGCGTTTTTTCGGCGCTGCGTCTCTCCTGGGTCGCCGTAGGGCACCACCATTTCCGTGAGCGACGCCCGGTAGAGAATGGAGCGGTCTTCGTCGCCGTCGCGGGAGCGGAGGTGGTGGAGCGTCAGCCCCTCGCGGGCGTTGAACCCGATCACGAACTTCCAATTCTGCCAGGCGACCTGATAGCCCTCGACGGTGAAGCTCGGGCCCTCCGGCTGGGTGATCTCCAGCGGCTTGATGTCGCGGCGCTGGTCGGCGACGCGATCGGCAGCGTAGTTGCACGCGCCCGGCGGCAGCGCCCACTGCCCATGTTCCTCGACGCGGATCACCTTCATCGTATTGAGATCGACGACCGGCCGGATTCCCTCGATCGGGCGGGCGTAGCCGTTCTCGGTCGGATCTGACCGGAGAAAACAGAGCGGGCGGGCGAGTCGCCGGGTGCAATCCTCCTCCGATCCATAGTTGCCCGCGCTCCAGATGTCGACCATCACCAGCCGCGTATCTTTTATCCCTGTGTGTCGGGCGAGGGCAGCGCGAAACTCGGCGCTGGCGAGCACCGCCGCCTCGCATTCCACCTGCTCGTCCACCGTCATCGTCGGCTGCACGCCGGGAATGTGGCGCCACGACTCCACCTCTTGGCCGTCGATCGACACCACCGCCTCATGGCAGGCGTTGCTGGCATTGTCGAACAGCACGGCGAAGGCCTTCCGGGGAGGGGGATTGGTCCCCGTGAAGGCATGGACGAGACCCTTGGGAGGCTCGTGCAGGCTCACCGACACGAATCGCGTCGTCGGGGTGATCTTTCCCCCCCGCCTCAGGATCGCCACCGCCGCGGCAACCTCGGCGGCGCCTAGCGGCTCGAGAGGATGGCCACCGGAACCCACACACTGAACGAGGGGGAGCGACATGACTGATCCTCGGAGCAAGGCGACGACACACCCGACGGCCACCGTGGACGTCGATCACTTGTTGGGCAGACGAGACTTCCCGATGAGCTCCGGTTGTTTGACCGCACCGAAGCCGACATTCGCCTCCGACACCATCCGCACCTCATCGTCCATCATCGTCAACCGCACCGTCGACACAAACGGCGTCTCGACAAAACAGATCCGCAGCGTGAAGGTCTCTCCCTCCCAGCCGCCGGCGACGGCCGCCGGACGTGCAGGCATCCCGGCCCACGCCACGTCACCCGTCCGCCACGTCCCCCGGCCACAGGGAATCCGATGCTCCCTGCCATCGGCGACGAACACCACCGTATCGCCGTCGGCCCCCGGCTCGATGGCCACCGACGCGAGCTTCGCGTTGTTGTCGTCGAAGTCGTACCTTTTCCCAGCCATGCCCTGGGGAAGAGCCCCCGCCGGCGGGAGCGGCACCTGGAGCGCTGCGAGCCGGGCGGTAAGCTTCGCCGCCGCCGCATCGTCGGCGGGGATTGGCACGGCCCGGAACGCTGGCAGAAGCTTCTTCCAAACGATGTCGAGAACGCGCTGCATGTCGCGCGTGCCCGACGTGATCGCCACCACGGCGTCCTCCTCCGGCAACACGATGCAATATTGGCCGAACGCCCCGTCACCGCGGAAGGCACCATGCCGGCAGCGCCAGAACTGGTAACCGTAGCCCTGGTCCCAGTCGCTTTCGGGATTGCTGCCGTTGGCCACCTGCCGGCTCGTTGCTTCCTCGACCCAGGCCGCGGGGACGATCTCCCTCCCCTCCCACGTTCCCTTCTGGAGGAGCATCTGGCCGAAGGTCGCGATGTCGCCAGTGCGGACACTCAACCCGAAGCCACCGACGCTCATCCCCTCTGGGCTCTCCTCCCAGGTCGCCCCCTCGATGCCGAGCGGCGCAAAGAGCCGCGGCCCCAGATAGTCGTGGAGCTTTTCCCCCGTCGCTTTCTGAACAATCGCCGACTGCATGAAGGTCGCCGGCGTGTTGTAGAGAAAGTGGGTCCCTGGCTTGAATGGCACCGGATGGGAGAGGAACTGCCTCACCCACGGCTCGCTCCGCAGATGCGGCGGCTCCCCCTGATGCCCCGTCGCCATGCGGAGGAGGTCAGCCACACGCATCGCCTTCAGATGGGCCGAAGGATCTGCCGGGGCCTCGGCCGGAAAGAACGTGAGCACCGGATCATCGATCCGCAGCTTCCCCTCCGCGGCCGCGATCCCCACGGCGGTTGAAGTGAAGCTCTTCGAGAGCGAATAGAGCTGGTGCCGCAACTGGGGCTTGTAGGGCGCCCACCACCCCTCGGCGATCGTCTGGCCGTGACGGACGACCATCACGCTGTGGAGACCATCGGCCACGGCCGGGTCGCCGGCGGCGTCGAGCGCCTCGACGAACGCGAGCAGGTCGACCGACGACACCCCCTGTGCTTCAGGCGCGCTCCGCGGAAGCTCCGCGGCGGGGACGACGACACTCGACAGCGCCAGGAGAAGCAGACAAAAAAGACGGGACATGAACGGGCAACTCCCTTCGGGAAGACAATGGACTCAATGACTGTGCCTCGGCACGGTTCGGCAGACATCCCGGAACGTGCAGGCAAAGTCGAGGCAGCCGCCGGTGTGCAGCTGCCCGACATGGTCGCGGTAGAGCTGCTGCCAGGGGGTGACGCCGGGGGGGACGGTGTCCCAGGCGGAGGTGTCGCGCGCGGCCCACTCCGCAGCCGGCACGAGCGCATCGACGCGCCGCGTTGCCAGATCGACGCGGACCCGATCGCCCGTCCGCAGCCGGGCCAGGCCGCCACCGGCAAACGCCTCGGGGGAGGCATTCAAGATCGAGGGGCTCGCCGCGGTGCCGCTCTGCCGGCCGTCGCCGAGGGTCGGTAGCTCCGAGATCCCGCGGCGAACGAGGGCTTCAGGGGGAAGCATGTTGACCACCTCGCCGCTCCCGGGGAAGCCGAGCGTCCCACAGCCGCGGATGACCAGCAGCGATCGCTCGTCGATCGCAAGCGAAGCGTCGTCGATCCGGGCGTGATAGTCCTCGGGGCTGTCGAAGACGACCGCCCGGCCTTCAAACCTCTCCTCGGCCCCCGGGTCAGAAAGGTAGCGGCGGCGGAAGTCGGCGCTGATGACGCTCGTCTTCAGAAGTGCCCCGTCGAACAGATTTCCGGACAGGACGAGGAAGCCGGCCTGCTCGCGGAGCGGCTCCGTGACCGGGCGGATGACGCGGCCGTCGGGGAGCGGGGCCGCAGCGACGTTCTCCGCCACCGTCTTCCCGCTCACCGTCAGCGGCGCGCCATCGAGGAGGCCGTGCCGGAGGAGCTCGGCCATCACCGTCGGCAGGCCCCCGGCGCGGTGGAAATCTTCTCCCAGATGGGCCCCGGCCGGCTGAAGGTCAACCAGGAGCGGCAGGGCATGGCCGAAGGTTTCCCAGTCCTGCAGATCGAGGTCGATGCCGGCATGGCGGGCGACGGCGATGATGTGGGGGGGGCAATTCGTGCTCCCGCCGAGGGCGGTGTTGACGCGGATGGCATTGAGGAGCGCGGCGCGGGTCACGATCCGGGCAGGCCGCAGATCCTCTGCCACCATCGCCACGATCCTTTTTCCGACCGCATGCGCCGCCTGGCCGCGCTCGCGATAGGGGCCGGGGATCTGCGCCGTGCCGGGGAGGGCCATCCCGAGCGCCTCGGCGAGGCAGTTCATCGACAGCGCCGTCCCCATGACGTTGCAATGGCCGACACTCGGCGCCGACGCGGCGAGGAGATCCATGAAACGACGCTCGTCGATCGCCCCCGCCGCGAGCCGGCGCCGCGCCTCCCAGATGATCGTGCCGGCTCCGGCCACCTCACCGTCGAGGTAGCTGTTGAGCATCGGGCCACCGTTGAAGACGAGCGCCGGGAGATTGCAGGTGACCGCGGCCATCAGCGCCGCCGGCGTCGTCTTGTCGCAGCCAGTCGTGAAGATCACGCCGTCGAGCGGATAGCCATGGAGGATCTCCACGAGCCCCAGATAGGCGAGATTGCGATCGAGGGCGGCTGTCGGCCGGCGCGCCGATTCCTGGATCGGGTGCATCGGGAAGACCAGCGGCAGCCCCCCAGCATCGCGGACGCCGTCGCAGAGGCGCTTGACCGATTCCAGATGGACCCGGTTGCAGGGGGTCAGATCGCTGGCCGACTGAGCGATCCCGATCACCGCCCGCCCCCCCTGGAGCTCACCGGGGGTCAGCCCCGAGTTCAAAAACCGCTCGAGATAGAGCGCGGTCATGCCGGGATTGCCCGGGTCGTTCCACCACTGCTCTGACCGCAGCCGCGTCGTCATCTCTCCACCTCCGGCCTCGGGAGAGAGATCACACGCGTCTCGAGGAACTCGCGGATTCCCTCTTCCCCCCCCTCGGCACCGATCCCGCTCTGCTTCACCCCGCCGAAAGGGATTTCAGCCTTGAGCGGCCGCCACTCATTGACGCCGACGATCCCCGCTTCGAGCGCCGAGGCCACCGCGCGGAGCCGCCCCAGATCGGTGCCATAGACATAGGCCGCCAGGCCATGGGGGGTGGCATTGGCACGCTCCACCGCTTCGGGGAGTGTCCGGTAGGAGAGCAGCGGGATCACCGGCCCGAAGATCTCCTCGCGCGCCAGCCGCATTTCGTCGGTCACGCCGGCCACGACCGTCGGCGGCGAGAAGTTTTCAACCCACAATCCCGGAGTCGAGTCGAAGCTCCGGTTCTCTGCCACGATCTTCGCCCCGGCCGCCACCGCCTCCGCGACGCGGCCGCGCACGTCACGACAGGCGTCCGTATGGATCAGCGGCCCGGCATCGACCCCCTCGGCAAGGCCGTCGCCGACCTTCAATCCCTTGATCTGGGTGGAGAGCCGCTCGATCAGCTCCGCTTCGCGGTCGGCGGGGACGAAGATCCGGTTGGCCGTCACGCACACCTGCCCCGAGACGAGCATCTTCAGGTGCACGAGCTGATCGGTGACGAATCCCAGATCGGCGTCGGGGAGGATGATGAAGGGGGCATTGCCCCCGAGCTCGAGCGACAGCCGCTTGATGCCCGGCGCGGCGGCGGCCATCAGGCTGCTGCCGGTCGCGGTCGACCCGGTGAGGCTCAAGACGCGCACGTGCGGGTGCGCGGCGAGCACCGGCCCGACGACGCTGCCCCTCCCCGGCACGATCTGGAGCACCCCCGCCGGCAGCCCCGCCGCCGCGAGGATCGGCGCCAGGGCGAGCGCCACCAGCGGCGTCGCCTCAGCCGGCTTCCAGACCGCCGTGCATCCGGCAGCGAGCGCCGCGGCAACCTTCTTCGCCCCTTGCGCGAGCGGAAAGTTCCACGGCGTGATCAACCCGGCGACGCCGGCTGGACGCTGCTCGACGAGGAACTCCCTCCCCGCCTCCGGATGGGGGACGATCCTCCCGTGAACGCGCCGGGCCTCCTCGCCAAACCACTGGAAGAAGCTCGCCGCGTAGTCGACCTCGCCGGCGGCCTGGAGGTAGGGCTTTCCCTGCTCGGCCGTGAGAAGGCGGGCAAACTCGTCGCGCCGCGCAAGCAACGCCACCGCCGTGCGCTTCAGAATCTCGCCGCGCGCAGCCGCCGGAACGTCGCGCCAGCCACGCCCGGCGCGGGCCGCCCCTTCGATCGCCGCCGTGACGCTCTCGGCATCGGCACGCCCCACCTCGGCGAGGAGGGCGCCGGTGGCCGGATTACGGACGGTGACTGAATCACCGCCGCGCCGGGGCTGCCGCCAGGCACCATCGATCCACGGAGCAGGCTCGAACCAGAACGGAGGGGAGGTTTTCATGATGAAAGAAGACTGCTGGAGGACGCGGCAGACGGTGGGGGAAGGCTCGTGGTTTGACGCCTGAAGCAGCATGCCGACCGGTCACCCGCCGACCTGGAGGACGGCACGGTAGATCCGCTCGGCATCCGCCGCCGTCACGGGGACCGGGTTGGGATCGATGAGACGGCGATTGTTGGCGGCGTCACGGGCCATCGGGGCGATGTCAGCCGTGGGGACAACGACCCGATCGAGCGCCGCACGGAGGCCAATATCGCGGGCGGTGGCATCGAGCCGGTCGGCGAAGGCTTGAGGCTCAAGCGCCCCCCACGCAAGCGCTGTCCCCAGCGCCACGAAGTCGGCAGCGCTGGCTGGGGCGTTGTGCCGCATCAGTTCCCCGGCAAAACATCCGGTGATGACGCCATGGGGAATGTGGAACCGCCCGCCGAGGGGGAGCGCGAGGGCGTGGACGGCGCAGCACGAGGCGTTGGCGAAGGCCATGCCAGCCAGATGCGATCCAATCGCCATCCGATCGCGCGCCTCTTCATCGCCCGGATGGCGACAGACTCTCTCGAGCGCCGGGCCGATGTGCCGGGCCGCCTCAAGGGCGAGGCCACGGGCGATCGGCGTGGCAACGCGAGCGATGAAGGCCTCGATCGCGTGGACGAGCGCATCCATGCCGGCAGCGGCCGTGACCGCCGGCGGGAGGCCATCGGTGAGGGCGGGATCGACGATGGCGACGTCGGCCAGGAGCGCCGGATCGACGACCCCCACCTTCGTGCCGGCGGCCGTGTCGGTCAGAATCGCCACAAACGTCGCCTCCGAACCGGTGCCAGCCGTTGTCGGCACGAGGATCGTGGGGAGGCCCCGCCCTCCGGCCTTCCCGATCCCGACATAGTCGGCCGGCCCTCCCCCTCGCAGGGCCACCAGCGCCGCCACCTTCGTGGCATCCATGACGCTCCCGCCGCCGAGGCCGATGACGACATCACTGGCCGCCGCACGGATCTGTTCTGCCAGACGCGAGACATCCGTCAGCGGCGGCTCAGGAGTGACGTCGGCAGACGCTCCCGCAAGCACGCCTGCCGCCTGCAGGGAGGCCACCACTGGGGCGAGGAGTCCGGCTGACTCCACCCCCCGATCGCTGACGACAAACGCCCGGTTCCAGCCCCTTTCCCGGCAGATCTCGGGCAAGCGGCCACTGGCGCCGCGGCCGGTGATGACGCGGCGGGGAAGATGATTTTCGTAGCCCTGGCGCATGTCGACCATCTGAAGTCTCCCCGTGCGGCTCCCGTATCTCCCCCCACGCTCCGGAAACGGCGCGGCCCCACAGGGAGAAGGCCGGATCGTACCAAACAGGCCTGCCGCGGCGCCGGCATGGCCCAGCATCGGGGTCCATACCGGGACGGACCAGAAAAACGCTCAGCGAAAAAAGTCTCACCAAAACGGGGCGCTGGACGATTGACTCTTCCGGGGAGCGCGGACTATTATCCGAGCAGGGGTGGAAATCGGCTTGGCCGCGTGGGCCGTCCCCTGGCTGCGATCCATCCGCCCCCGACCAGCGTATCGAAGCCATGAGCCTGTCTTTTCACCATCTCCAGACGCGGTTCCCCCGCGTTTGCTCTCTCCAGACGCGGTTCCTCCGCTGCTGTGAGATCGTGGTGGTGCTCGCATTGATGGCGCTGGGCTCTCTCCAGTCGGCCCAAGCCAGCTGCGGCGATTGGCTCGTCGGCCACGACATGCCGGCCCACTCCCCGGATGTGACGAGCGGGGAAGCGGACGACGCTGCCACTGCCAAGCCGGGCCAGCCCCTCCGGCGTCGGCCCTGCAATGGCCCTTCCTGCGGCCGGGCCCCGGTCGCCCCGCTCGCCCCGAGCGAGGCCACCAACCCCCCTGATCTCGAGCGGGCCGCGCTCCTCTCCAATCTTGCCCCGGTCGAAGCCTCGACCGCCGGTGCCTGGCTCGTCCTCGACGAGCCCCTCTTGATCCCGGCCGTTTTTGGCCCCCCCGAGCGTCCCCCCAGGGTCAGCTGACGACGGCGTGGGCGCCTGCGCGCCTGGTCCTTCACGAGGCCTTTTGGCTGCCGTGAGGACCGGTGATGCTTTGGGGCCCTCTTCTTGCCGTCGTCCCCGGTTCGTGCCCTCGGGCGTTCCCACGCTGCGCCGTGACGAACGCCGCGGCTCCTCCCTGGAGCCGATGATGGCCATCGCCCCGGGGCCCGCTTGGACAAACCGGCATTCCTTTGTGCCACCGCTCCCGACGACGGCGCCGCGCCATCAAGCCGCGAAGCCCCATCTGGAGGCTCCTCATTCTTCCGGTCGGTGTCTCGATCCATTCGATCCGTTCCTTCCATTTTTCATTCTGATCCCGCTTCCAGGAACCACCCCCATGACCACCCCCGTTCTCCGTCGAACCCGGGCCTTCACGCTCGTCGAACTCCTCGTTGTCATCGCCATCATCGGCACCCTCGTCGGCCTTCTCCTCCCAGCCGTTCAGTCGGCCCGCGAGGCGGCCCGGCGGTCGCAGTGTGCCAACAACGTCAAGCAACTCGGCCTCGGCCTCCAGAGCCACCATTCGGCAAAGGGCTTCTTCCCCACCGGCCGCAACGCCCAGTCGATCTCCACCCACACCTACCTCCTCCCCTACATCGAGCAATCGACGATCTTCCAACTCGTCGATCCCTCGAAGGCCTGGAACGATCCGTTCCACACCGCCGTGGCGGCGATGAAAGTCTCCACGTTCGCCTGCCCGTCCGATCCGGCCACCTACCTGCCTGCCTCGTACGCCCAGAACAACTACCGATTCAATCAGGGGTCGGGAGTCCTGTGGGGGAATCCCCCCACGGCCTCGTCTGATCCAAACTTCGGCATGCCTGCACCGGACGGCGTCTTCTTCCTCGACAGCAAGGTGCGGATGTCGGAGGTGCTCGACGGCTCGAGCCAGACCGCGGCGATCAGCGAGCACGGGGTCGGCGACTTCAACAACGGCCTCTCGACGGCCCGCACCGATACCTTCTGGCCGCAGACGAACCCCAGCACCACCGACGAGGCGGTCCAGCAGTGCCAGGCGATCGATCCGTCGAATCTCACCTACCAGCGGTTCAGCAACATCGGCGGCCCCTGGCTCTACGGCTATCACTCGACGACGATCTACTTCCACTCCAATGTCCCCAACAGCCGTTCCTGCATGTTTCCCCCGGGACGGATCATGACCACCGCCCAGAGCTACCACTCAGGCGGCGTGATGCTGGGGATGTGCGATGCGTCGGTGCGGTTCGTCTCCGACGGGGTCGACCTGAAGATCTGGCGTGGCCTGGGAACGAAGAGTGGCGCTGAGATCGTGTCGGGCTTCGATGGCCAGTGAGCCACCACGGCCCCACCACGGCCGTAGCCCCACGCCTCCAACTTCCCCCCGAAAGGCACCATGCCGATGCGACCCACCGGGTTCCCTGCAACCACGTTGAACTGGCTCCTCCTCGCACCGGCGCTCCTCGCCGGCTGCGGGCAGGGGCCGCAGTACAAGGCCGAGCCCGACAAGGCCGCTGCGGTGATCGAGGCGGCGCTCGCGGCCTGGAAGGAGGGGAAGAGCTGCGACGATCTGCGCAAGCTCTCCCCCCCGATCCATGTCGCCGACGAACGCTGGCATGGCGGGGCGACGATCACGTCCTACACGATCGGCGCGGGGAAACCATTCGGGCCGAGCACCCGCTTCGACGTGACACTCGAAGGCCCCCCGCCGATCGGCACGAAGAAGGCGACCTACACCGTCTCCACCCAGCCCGCGATCAGCATCGCGTTGGGGGACTGATTCGACAGGCACGACGCGGAGCCGGACTCGACGCTTTCTGGCCCGACCCACAAGGACCCTTTCATGCACCGTCAAAGCCGTTTTTCCTGCCACCTCGCGCAGGCGTTGATCGCGACCCTCGCCATCGGCATCAGCCGTGGCGAGACGCCGGTCGTCGACGCCCCGCGCCCCACGCCCGTCACCCGGCCGGCGATGAAGCGGATGCTCGAGGGGATGAAGACGCGGCACGAACGGATCCCCCTCCCCGATCCGACCGAGGCCGAGCAGGCAGCCGCCGCGGACGATGCCACGGCCCTCTCCTACGAGAACCGGCTCCGGTCCCTCTACCTACCCGGCACGGAGCTCCGCGGTTATCTGGGATTTGGCGGGACAGCGCCGAAGCGCCCCGGGGCCCCGGTGCCGAAAGTCGTGATCGAGCCCGACCCAGCCGTGACCCTCGACTACGGCTTCAAGACTCGCCTCTTCTGGATCGCGTCGCGGGTCAACAACTGCCAATACTGCCTCGGCCACCAGGAATCGAAGCTCCTCGCCGTGGGGATGAGCGACGACGATCTCGCCCGGCTCGACACGGACTGGAGCGGCTTCCCGGAGAACGAGCAGGCCGCCTTCGCCCTGGCGCGAAAGCTGACGCTCGCCCCCGGCAGCCTCACCGACGCCGACGTCGCCGCCTGCCTCGAGCACTTCACGCCGAAGGAGGTCGTCGAGATGAGCCTGTCGGTCGGGGGGAACAATGCCATCAACCGCTGGAAGGAGGGGATCGGTGTCCCCCAGGCGGGGAACGGCGGCAATTCCGGCTGGGCCCAGACCGGAGCCGGCGGAGCCCACTCCTACCTGACACCGACCTCCGCGCCGTATCTGGCCCTGCCATCGGCGGTCGCGGTGCTCGGGGCAGAGCTCGGCGGGGAGGCGCTCGCCGCCACCCGCGCCCCCGCCCCGCTCCCCACGGCGGAGGAGCTCGCCGCCGGCCGCGCTGCGGCCCGCACGCGCAGCGCTCGGCTGGCGCCGGTCGACGAGGCGACGGCTCGGGAGGTCCTGGGGGACCTCGCTCCCGCAGGGGCGATCCCGCAGTGGATGCGCCTCCTTTCCCACTTCCCCGTCGCCGGCCCGAGGATGGTGAGGGCCTTCGGGTTGACCGCCTCAAGCCCGGGGCTTTCGCCGGCGGAGCGGGCGCGGATCGCCTGGACCGTCGCCCGGCGCAACCGGGCCTGGTACGCGCTGGGGCTGGCCGAAAACCGACTGCGGAATCTCGGCGTTGACGACGCGGCGCTCGCCGATCTCGCCGGAGACCAAGCCCGACTCTCGGCCCCCGAGCGTGCGGTCCTCGTCGTCGCCGACACCCTCGCCGCGAGCCCCGTCGCCTGCACCGACGCCCAGTTTGAGGCCGCCCTCGGGGCGACGTCGCCGGCGACGCTCGTCCATGTCGTCCACGAAGTCGCGATGGAGTCGCTCTTTGACCGATTCACCGAGGTGGCCGGGCTGCCGCTGGAGTGAGGTGCCTGCAGGCGGGGGTCACTCGTCGGAGAGCAGTTCGTCCCAGCCGTGGGTATCGCCGAGGTGCCGCAGCGAGATCTTCACCGCGGCCATCATCGGATAAGCGAGGATCAGCCCGAGGATCCCCCATGCCCAGCCCCAGTAGGAGAGCCAGAGGAAGAGGAGCGTGGGGTCGAGGTTGAGCTGCTTGCCGGAGAGCTTGAGCTCGAGGAAGTCGATCCAGAAGATTCGGTTGACGACGATCAGGATGGCGAGGATCGTGGCCGGCACCGCCCCCAGATCGAGCGCGGCCATGAGGATCGGCGGGACGCACGCCGCCCAGCTCCCGATCGACGTGATGTAGTTGGCGGCGAAGAACAGGAACGCCCACAGCGGCCAGTGATCGAGGCCGAAGAGCCACATGATCACCCCCGCCGAGAGCCCCATGCCAACGCCGATCACCGACTTCACCATCATGAAGCGTTCCATCGACTCCGAGATCCCCTCCCCGACGGCGAGGATCCGCTTGCCACGCTCACCGGGGAAGGCGCGCCCAACGCGGGCCTCGAACTTCCGGCTGCCGAGGAACAGGAAGACGAGATAGCAAAACACGAGCACGATCAGCTCCGCCGCGTCGATCCCCTTGGCAAAGACGAAGTTCAGCACGTCGCGGCTCGAAACCCGGAACAGGTCGGAGAGGGAGGTCCGCGCGGCGGTCGGGTCGACCGCCCCCGCGTCGATCGGCACGTGCTCCCCCCCGCCCGCCGCGCCGCCGAGCGGGCCGCTCCAGCGCGTGATGATGTCGCCGATCCGATCTTCGTAGCGCGGCCAGCTCCCCCGAAACGACACCGCCTCGCGGTAAACGAACTGCGCGAGGAGAACCGAAGCGATGAGGATCAGCCCGACGAGCGTCGCGTAGGCCGTGAGCGGACGCATCCCCAGCCCGGAGAGCGTCTTGACGCCGAACCGGGTGGCGTAGAAGAGGAACAGCGCCACGAGGAACGGCTGGAGCACAGGGCCGAGATGGGTGATCGCCGCGCCGGCGACGACGATCGCGATCACCACCAAGCTCGCGTCGGCCGTCGCGGAACGGGAGGAGGGGGCCGAGGGGGATTCCATGCCGGGGTCTCGTCGGAGCCGGAAGGTCCGGGGGAAATGAGCGTCGGGATCGGGAGCGAGGCGATCGCAAACCGATTATCAGCTCGTCGTCCCGTCGGCGACAGCCCGCCAGAGTATCCTGCTCACTCGGGCCATCGGGGCGCCCCTCTGTCCCCCCGCCGGGCCTGTTCCCCCGGACCGGACCTTTTCCCCGCGGCAGCCTCCTCATGCCCCCGGCCCCCGACATCGACGACGACGTCCGCACGCTTGCGGCGATGGGCTACGCCCAAGAGCTCGAGCGGCGGATGGGGGGCTTCTCCAATTACTGCATCTCGCTGTCGATCATCTGCATCCTCGCCGGCGGAATCACGTCGTTCCCGGTCGGGCTGGGGGCGGCCGGCGGCGCGAGCATTGGCCTCGGCTGGCCGCTGGTGAGCCTCGTCGCCCTCGCCTTCGCCGCCACGATGGCCCAGGTCGCCTCCGCCTTTCCCACCGCTGGCGGCCTCTACCATTGGGGGGCGATTCTTGGGGGCCGCGGCTGGGGCTGGGCCACCGCCTGGTTCAACCTCGCCGGCATCATCACCGTCCTCGCCGCCATCAACGTCGCCACGGTCCAGTTCTGTTTTGGAGCCTTCGCCCCGGTCCTGGGGTGGTCCCCCGAGGCCGCCGGAAAGACACTCTCAGCGCTCGTCGAGTCAGCGCCAGCCCACGAGCTGTTCCACCCCGGCTCAGACCGCCTCGCCCCTCTCCTCGTCCAGTTCATCGCCGTGGCCCTCCTCACCTTCGTGCAGGCCGCCCTCAACCACACCGGCATCCGCACGACGACCCGGATCACCGACGCCAGTGGCTGGCTCATTCTCTTGGTCGCCGCCGGACTGACCGTCGCCCTCCTCGCCTTCGCCCCCGCGCTCGATCCCGGTCGATTGATCGAGATCAGAAACTTCACCGGCGTACCGGCCGGAGCACCGGTCTGGCCGGCGACGGACAGCCCGGGCTGGGCGTTCGCTCTCGGCCTCCTCCTCCCCGCCTACACGATCACCGGCTTCGACGCCTCGGCGCATGCCGCCGAGGAGACCGTCGGCGCGGCGCTCGAGGTGCCGCGCGCCATCCTCCGCGCCGTCATCGTCTCGGCGCTGGCCGGCTGGGTGATGCTCGCGGCCCTGGTGATGGCGATTCCCGATCTCGACGCCGCTGCCGCCGAAGGGGGCAACGCCTTCTTCTGGACGATGGGCCACGTCCTTCCCGGGCCGCTGCGGCTCCTCCTCCTCGTCGGTATCGCCGCAGCCCAATTCTGCTGCGGGCTGGCGACCGTCACCAGCGGCTCCCGGATGCTCTTCGCCTTCGCCCGCGACGGCGGCCTCCCCTGGTCGCCGCTGCTGCGGCGCGTCAGCCCGGTGCATCGCACGCCGAATGTCGCCATCTGGGTCGTCGCCGTCCTCGCGGTGGGGTTCACGGTGCTCGTTCCCTACCTGACGATCACGGCGGTGTGCGTGATCCTCCTCTATGTCTCCTACCTGATGCCGACACTCTCCGGGCTCCTCACCCACGGCCGCACCTGGACGCGGATGGGGCCATGGTCGCTGGGGGCCGCCTACCGCCCGCTGGCAGGCTTGTGCCTCCTCGGCGGCGTGGCCCTGTTTGTCGTCGGGGTTCAGCCGCCAAACGAGGTGGCGCTGTGGATCGTGCCCGGCTTTGCGCTGGTCCTTGTCGCCTGGTGGTTCCTCCACAAAAGGCGTCATTTCCCTGGCCCGCCCCACCTCGACACCCTCGCCGGACCGCGGGCGTGATGGCTGCCACAACGACCCTCGTCGGCCTCGACTTCGGAACGACGACATCGAGCGCGCTCGCCGCCGAGGCGATGGTCCGTCGCAACGCTGTTACTGGGCGGATGGAGCTGACGGTGATCCGCGAGACCTACCGCTCGCCGCTCGTGTTCACGCCGCTGGATGGCGACGTGCTCGATCTCGCCGCCACGCTCCGGCTCGTCGACGACTGGCTGACCCGCGCCGGGGTGATCCCGGGGACGACCGACATCGGCGGCGGGGGAGCGCTTCTCACCGGCCTCACTGCCCGAAGAGAGAACGCCGCCGGACTGGTGGCCGCGATCCGCGCCCGGCTGGGGACGACGCTGGTCGCCACGGCCGACGACCCCTGCCTCGAATCGTGGCTCGCCTTCCAGGGGAGCTGTGCGGCGCTCTCCCGGCGGCATCCGCGGCGGACCTTCATCCATCTCGACATCGGTGGCGGCACGACGAACCTCGCCGCTGGGATCGATGGCACCGTTCTCGCCACCGGCTGCCTGTTTGTCGGCGCGCGGCACGTGCGCTTCGTGGCGGGATCGCGTCGGATCGAGGCCCTCTCCTGCCAGGCCCGCGCCCTGTTCGCAGCCCTCGGCATCCGCGCCGCCCCCGGCGACGATCTGCCGGCCGCCGATCTCGAGCGAGTCCTCGATTGGTACCTGGCCCTCCTTGACCAGGCCGTGGCCGGCGCGGCGGTCGACGCCGACGACCCAACAACGCTCGGCCATCTCCAAATACCCTTTTTGCCGGGGCAGATTGCCACAGGCCCCGACCGGATCGTGACGCTCTCCGGCGGCGTCGGCGAGCTGGTCTACGCCGCGGCGCGGGGGGACGAGCTTCCCGGCACGAGCGCGTACGGCGATCTCGGCGTCGATCTCGCCCGCCGGCTCCTCGTCCATCCCACCTGGCGCCGGCACTGGCGCGAGGAGGTACCGGAGGGAGGCGGCCGGGCGACCGTCGTCGGCCTGCTCCGCCATGCCACGCGGATCTCGGGGGCAAGCATCCATCTCCCCGCCCCGCGGCTCCTCCCCCTCACCGACCTGCCGATCGTCGCCACGCTCGAGCCGGCCAGCAACGACGCCGCCGTCGCCGCGGCCCTCGGCTTGGCCCGGCGCTCAGGGGCCGGCGCGGCGGTGCGCGTCAGGGGCCTCGCGCCGACCGCCGACGCCGTGCGGTCCTTCGGCCGGCGGCTCGCCGCTGTCCTCGAATCGCTTTCCTGGCCCGCCGAAAGGCCGCTGGTGGTTCTCCTCGACACCAACTGCGGCCAGGCCCTCGGCCAGTGCGCGACCCGGTGGGGAGGATTGGCCGTCGAGCTCGTGATCGTTGACGAGCTCGATCTCCCCGCTGCCCGCTGGGTCTCCCTGGGGAGGGAGCGCGACGGCGTCGTGCCGGTGTCGTACCACGGCCTCGAGGGCTGAAGCCTGCAGGCACGGGTGTCACAGCTGCCCGAGCCGCTCGAGCTGCTTGTAGCGGACGAAGGAATAGACAATCGGCACCAGCGCCATCGGCGCCACGAGGATCAGCGCCGGCAGCGTCTGCCCGAGGGCGGCGAGCACCGCGCCGAGAAACCCACCGACGACCCAAATCCGCGCGGCGAGAGCGTGGGTATCGTCCCACACCCGCTCCGAGGCGATCGTCCAGGGAACGCGGACGCCGATGAAGAAATTGCGTTTGATCCCGCTGAAGGTCGTCCCGATGGCCCCGAGGAAAAACATCACGCCGGCCACCATCGCTCGGCCAACCTCGAGCCCAGGGCGAAGCGCCGCCGCGAGCGAGAGGAGATGGATGAAGACCATCAGCGACGTCAGCGCTACCAGAAGGACGCTGAAAGCGCGCCCATGAACATCGACCTGGAATCCCTGCGGCGAGAGCCAAGGAATCAGGCACATGAAGCCGAGCAGGGCGAGGGTGATCACCGGGAGGAGCCAGGCCGCCACCCCCTTCGGCCCGAAGCCGTCGGCCTCCCCGTTGATGTTCCAGTGGGTGGGGATGACGTCAGGAAGACTTGTGTAGAGCCAGGCGGAGAGGGCGAGGGAGACGCCGATCAGCGCCAGCGAAACAAGCACGGCAGCACGGGGCATGGTGGGCACCTGGGGTGGGATTGCTCTATTCTACGACGGCCGGCGACGGTTGCTGTGGCCGGTCAGACGTAGCCCCGCAGACGCCGGCGCGGGCTGACGGTATCGTAGGGCGATGGCCGCTCAACTGAATCCGCTCTCCGCGATCGCCGTGCCGCCGGCGCGGCCCGATGAGACCTATACCTGCGAAGGCCCCGAGGGGCCGATCCGGTTTGTCGGGCTCAAACGCCTCCTCGGCGCTGCTGACTTTCCCAAGGCGGGGGACCGGCACGCCGGGCTCGCGGCCGCCACCGAGACCGAGCGCGAGGCGGCCCGCTCGATCCTCGCCGGGCTCACGATCGACCATCTCCACCAGCGCCCGCTCCTGGCCGCCGACGATCGCGTCGACGACGTGATGCGCGTCAACTACGACATCGATGCGGATGTTTACGGCGAGATCGCCGGGCTCACGATCGGGGGGCTGAAGGACCGGCTTCTGGCCGGATCGGGGGAGGAGGCCCTCCGGCTGGGGCGCGGGCTGACCGGCGTTACCGCCGCCGCGGTCGCCAAGCTCTGCGACATCCACGAGCTCGTTCTCGTCGCCCGGCGGATCGTCCATCCGACCCGGGCCCGGACGCTCCTCGGGGCCCGCGGCACGCTCTCCTCGCGTCTCCAGCCCAACCATCCCACCGACGACCCGCGCGGGATTACGCTCCTGACATGGTGGGGCCTGTCGATGGCCGCCGGCGACGCGCTCATCGGTGTCAACCCGGCGATCGACACCGTCGCCAACGTGTCGGCCATCCTCCGGCTCCTCGACGGCATCCGCCGCCAGGCCGGCGTGCCAACGCAGATCTGCGTCCTCTCGCACATCAAGACGCAGCTGGCGGCGCTCGAGGGGGGGGCCCCGGTCGAGATCCTTTTTCAAAGCCTCGCCGGCACCGAGGCGACGCTGACGGCCGAGTTTGACGTCACGGTCACGCTCCTCGACCGCGGCTGGGAGGCGATGCGCGCCCACGGACCGCTCAAGGATTCGGCGGCACAGTTCATGTACTTCGAGACCGGCCAGGGGAGCGAGCTCTCCTACGGCCGCCACGACGGGATCGACATGACGACGACCGAGGCCCTTTGCTACGGCCTGGCGCGGCGCTACGACCCCTTCATGATCAACAACGTCACCGGCTTCATCGGCCCGGAGACCCACGCCGACAACTTCGAGCTCCTCGTGGCGAGCCTCCAGGACCTGTTCCTCGCCAAGCTCCTCGGCCTGCCGATGGGAATCGGCAGCTGCTACACGCTCCATGCCGGCAGCGGCCTTGAGGGGCAGCAGGCGACGACCGAGCTCCTCGCGGCCGCCGGCGCCACCTACTTCATGGACGTCGCCCTCAACACCGATCGGATGCTCGCCTACTTCGACACCAGCGCCCACGACAACCAGACGCTCCGCGAGATCCACGGCCGCGAGCCTGCCGGAGAGTTCCTCGCCTGGTGCCTCGGCCGCGGGATCCTCGCGCGCGACGCCGCCGGCGCGGTCGTCCGCGGCCCGGAGTGGGGGCGACCGGAGCGATTCTGCGATTCCTCGGAGGAGCTCGCCGAGCTTGTCGCGGCGACGCCGGCGCTCCACGGCTTCGAGAACGCCGGCCCGCGCCCCGCCGACGCCGTCTCCCGCCGCGTCCGCTTCCATCAGGCGGTGGGACGGGGCGCCGTCCATCTCCCTCTCGACGTCGACCGCCTGCGGGCGATTCACCCCGTCCGTGAAATCGCCACCGCAGCGGCCACGCATGAGGCCCACCTCGCCTCACCGGGCCTCGGCACCCGACCGACCGCCGCAGCCCTCGCGAGCCTCAACTCCGAGCCGTTTGCGGTGCAGATCCTCATCTCCGACGGCCTGTCGGCGGCAGCCGTTCATTACAACCTCCCCGATCTCCTCCCTGTCCTCCTCGAAGGGCTCTCCGCCAAGGGGATCGGCGTCGGCGTGCCGCTGGTGGCGCGCCACGGCCGGGTCAAGCTCGCCGAGCCGGTGGGGGAGCACCTCGGGGCCGATCTCGTCATTCATCTCATCGGCGAGCGGCCGGGGGGGGATGCGCTGGCTTCGAGGAGCCTGTCGGCCTATCTCGTCTACCGGGTGCCGGCCGAACAGCGCGGCGATGCGGCCCGGGCCAGCGGCAACGCCGACATCAGGCACGAGGTAACGGTGATCTCGAACATCTATTCCGCTGGCCTTCCCCCCGTCGAGGCCGCTGCCCAGATCGTCGAGAAGACCGTGCAGATCCTCGCCTGCCGGGCCGCCGGCAACCGTCTCGAGGGCATGCTCGCCGCCAAGCGTTGAAGGGCGCGGGCTTCACGCCACCGGCACGACCGCCTCGCCGGGACGAGCCCGGTTCATCCCCAGGGTTTCGAGGAGCGCCGTGAGTCGCTCCCCGAGCGCTTCGCGATCGGTGAGTTGCTTCGCCGAGGCCGGATGTCTGGAGGGCCCCATGCGGAAACCGCGGCACGAGGCCGCCACCCGGTAGCCCTCCGGGAAATCGGCCCCCTGCATCGCCATGTCGAACAGCTCGATGATCCGCGGCTGGAGTCGCATCGCCCCCTTCACGTCTCCGGCCATCGCCAGATCGTAGACCGCGCGCGTCAGTTCGGGCAGGATCCCGCTGGTGGCGACGGTGGCGCCACTGCAGCCGACCAAGAGCATCGACGTCAGCGCTGGATCCCAGCCCGTGAGGAAGGAGAACCCCGGCCGGACCGGGCGGACCGCGGCCATCAACCGCTGCATGTGGGAGATGTCGCCGCTGGAATCCTTGATGCCGATGATCCGCGGAAACTCCTCCGCAAGCCGACGGACGACCGGGATCTCGATCGGCGAGGCGAGCATCGGGATGTGGTAGAGCGTGACATCAATCGGACTGTGGGCCCCGATCTCGCGGAAATAGGCTTCGACGCTCTCCGCGGAAAGGCGGTAATAGTAGGGGGCGACGACGGCCACCGCCCGGGCTCCGGCCTCGAGGCAGTGCTCGCAGGCCCGGATCGTCTCGGCGGCCGTCCCCTCCGCCGCGCCGGCGACAACCGGCACCCGTCCCGCGGCCGCCTTGCAGACGATCTGGACGATCTTCCGCCGCTCCTCGACGGTGAAGCGGAGGAACTCGCCGGTCGAGCCGTTGGGATAGAGGCCATGGACGCCCCGGTCGACGAGCCACTGCACGTACCGGAACAATTCTTCCTCGTCGATCCGCCCCTTGGCGTCGAGCGGCACCATGTGGGGGACGAGGATGCCGGTGATCGCGGGGGTGGTATTTGTCATGCGGATATTGAGAGCAAGGATTGTCAGCAGGTTCGTTCGGAGCGTCGCGGCCTGAAACGCCAAGCCATTATGCCGCCACCAGCCAGAATCAAAAGCGTCGAGGGCTCGGGGACGGAATAGACCTCATAACTCCAGACCGTTCCGCTCCCTCGCGAGGTCAGTCCACCGCCCAGGGTGATGCTGGTGCCTCCCTCGGCGGTCGTCCCGTAGATCGTCCCGTTTTCCCACACCAGACCACGCATGGGTGTGAGGCCAGCTTCGACCGAGTCGAAGGTGTGGAGGACGGAAAAGTCCGATCCATCCGGATGGAGACGGTAAAGCGTACCGAATTCTGTTCCGTAGCGCACACCGTTAAAAGTTCCCCCAAAACTCTCGCTGCCGTGGGCAATGCCATAAAGAAAGCCGTCTGGCGCGACGAGCATGCTGCTGTTGGGCTTCGCCCCGTCTCCTGTAGCCAGGGAAAAGTCGTGGAGCACTTGGTACTGGAGCGGGTCCGAGAGGGCCATAGCAAGATCAATGCGAAAGATCACCCCCTCGTCCTGAATCGCCGCAATTTCCGAGGGAGAGAGCGGTAGAAAAGGATAATACCCCAAGGTTGTGCCGTACAGGTAATGTCCGCCGTCAAACACGAGTGAATCGTACGGATAGCCCCCCCCGTGTCCACCGGTGAACTCATGAATGACTTCGTAGGCCTGATCCGACGGGCGGTAGCGAAACACCTGCCCGTGCTCCGCCGGGTTCCGGTGGTCCGCCACCATCCCATACAACCAGTCTCCAACCTGTGTGAGGGCGCCAAAGGAGGTCGAACCGGCTGAACTGAAATTTCTCTCGACGCGGTATGAACTTGTGGTCAGGTTGTACGAATAGAGGACGCCAGCCCCCAGAGAGGGATATTCACCGCCACCGGGGTTCGCCCCTCCAAATCCAGTTGTTCCGTAGAGCACAGACCCCACCACGACCGGAGCGGCGTAGGCGTGAGTCCCGTCGCCAGTACCCCCGAAGTCGTGGAGCACTCGGAAACTGCTTCCGTCCATGCCGACCGAATAGAGCGTGCCCCGGCTGTTGGCGCCGCCGGACATGAGAGTTCCCACGAGAGCGTCGCCCGCGACCGTCAACCCCTGGAAAGGCGCGTACCCTGACGCCGATTCGGACGTCGCGAACTGCTTGATGACCTGGAATCCAGTCCCGTCCGGCCGCAGCTTGAAAACCGCTCCTCCATCGACCCGAAGTTCGGGGGGATAGTTTTTTGATGATCCATAGTTCGTGAACGTAGTGGTACCGTACAACCACCCATCCTTCCTGATGATTGAGCTGTATGGGACAGCCGCACCCGACGCGTTGTCGAAGGCGTGAATGATCCGAAACGCCTCGGCGAACGCGAGGGACGGGCCGGGCACCGTCAACGCGAGAAGGATCACTGTCGCTCGGGTCAAAACGTTTGAGAACATGAAGCGTCCCTCGGCGGAGCGTGCGTGGGGCACATGACCCTTTTCGTCGATACTAACATCGTACGGCGTCGCGGAGGGACGCGCCAACCATGAGGTATTTGTGCCCCCCCATCAAGAACACGCTGTGCTCGCCCCTTCGCAGTCGACATGGCATTTGGCGAGGACGGGACCCTCCCTGATGTCGTTGATCGACTCCTTGCAGCGCTCCACGAGCCGGGCGTTGGGCGTGGCGGCCACCAAAATAGACATGGACTTTCTGCTTGACCTTCGTTTTTGGGAAACACGGTCACACCGGGGGCCAGGGCCAGGGCCGCTCCATCGAGCCATTCCTCGACAACGGTAGGCTTGGTGACATCGGACGGAATGGCGGAGGGAACGGTCCGTCGGGCTGCCCGCCGCGTGCCGCGCGGACATGGCCCCCGGCGAGGCCACAAGCGTACACCCATCTGCCCCCACCCGGCCACGTGCGGTAGCATCTTCCTGAGCAGACCCCTTGGAGAACGCTGAAAATGCCAGGTGCGGCCCGCGGACATTCGATCGACACGATCCCCACCCCCGCCCTCGTCCTCGATGCCACGAAGGTGCGGCGGAACATCGCGCGGATGGCGGCCTACACGAAGGCCTTCGGCATCGCCAACCGCCCTCACACGAAGACCCACAAGAGCGTCGCCATCGCCGGCCTCCAACTCGCCGCCGGCGCCGTCGGGCTGACGGTGGCGAAGGTCGGGGAGGCGGAGATCCTCGCCCGCGCGTTCGCCGACCGTGAGCCCGACATCCTCGTCGCCTATCCGGCCGTCGATCCGGCCCGCACGGTGCGCCTCGCGGCGCTCGCCCGCACCGCCACGATCCGCGTCGCCGTCGACAGCCCCGAGGCGATCGCTGCCCTCTCCGCCGCGGCCCGAGAAGCGGGAACGACGATCGGGATCCTCGTCGATCTCGATGTTGGATCGGGGCGGACTGGCGTTCCCACGGTCGAGCAGCTCGTGGACTTGGCCGCGGCTGTCGATCGCTCCCCCGGTCTCCGCCTCGACGGGATTTTTTATTACCCGGGGCATGTCACCGTCCTCCCCGACTCGCAAGCCGCTCCCCTCGGCCTGGTGGCTGCGAAGCTCGCCGAGGCGATCAGCCGCTTCGACGCACAGGGCCTCTGTCGGGAGATCGTGTCGGGGGGCTCGACGCCGACGGCCTACCAGTCGCATCTCGTTCGCGGCGGCACCGAGATCCGCCCTGGCACCTGTGTCTACAACGATCTCAACATCGTCCGCGGCGGCTTCGGCTCCCTCGACGACTGTGCGGCGAGCGTCGTTTGCACGGTCGTCAGTGATGCCGTCAGCGACCAGGTGATCCTCGACGGCGGATCGAAGACGCTGACGATGGACCGCTGCGGCCCCGCGCCCGATTCCGGCCACGGTCTCGTCGTCGAATACCCCGATGCCTTCATCGGCAAGCTCACCGAGGAGCATGCCCAGGTCGACGTCAGCCGGTGCCGCACGAGGCCGCGCGTCGGGGAGCGGGTGACCGTAATCCCCAACCACATCTGCCCGGTCGTGAACCTCCACGACAGCGCCTGGTGGTGGGAGGCCGACGGCAGTCTCCAGGTGCTCCCCGTCGACGCCCGCGGGAAGCTCTCCTGATCCGCGGATCACGGCCTCGTCTGGTCGGCGTTGCCCGTCGATATCGGCCCAAGCCATACTCTTGAATACGGCGGGAGGGCTGCGGTTGGCTCTTCCCCACGCCATCGCTTTGGGAGTCGTCATGACATCGCTTGCCGCCCGATTTTCCCTTGCCGCCATGGGTGTTGGGCCTCTGCTCGCGGTGGTTGCGGCACTCCTCCCGTTCCCCGCTCCCGCGAGCCCGCCGGTCGCCCCCACCGAGGCCCTTACGCCGGAGGAGGAATTGAAAAAGTTCCGGCTACCGGAGGGATTTGCGATTGAGCTGGTGGCCGCCGAGCCGGAGATCCAGAAGCCGATGAACCTCGCCTTCGATGCGCGCGGTCGGCTCTGGGTCACCCATTCGATCGAGTATCCGTTTGCGCCGAAGGAAGGCGCCCCGCACCGCGACGGGCTCACCGTCCTCTCCGATTTCGGCCCTGATGGCCGGGCGCGGAAGGCCGTGCGCTTCGCCGACGATCTCAACATCCCGATCGGCGTCCTCCCCATCGGCGCCGGCGACGAGGTGATCGTCTGGTCGATCCCCAACATCTGGAAGCTCGCCGACACCGACAGCGACGGAAAGGCCGACAAGCGGGAAATCCTCTACGGCCCGTTCGACTTCGTCGATACCCACGGCGATCAAAACTCGTTCCGCTTGGGCCCCGATGGCTGGGTCTACGCCTGCCACGGCTTCCGCAACGACTCGAAAATCAAGCTCCATGGAGAGGGGGAGGTCGTCCTGACGATGCAGTCGGGAAACACCTACCGCTTCAAGCCCGACGGCTCGGCGATCGAGCAGGTCACCTGGGGGCAGGTCAACCCCTTCGGAATGGGCTTCGACACCCTCGGCAACCAGTTCACCGCCGATTGCCATTCCCGCCCGGTGACGATGCTGTTGCGGGGGGGCGTGTACGAGAGCTTTGGCAAGCCGCACGACGGCCTCGGCTACGCGCCGGCGATGACCGGCCACGATCATGGCTCCACTGGGATCGCCGGGGCGCTTGTCTACGACGATGCCGCGGGCTTCCCCGCCGAGTATCAGGGGAACCTGTTCGTCGGCAACGTGATCACCAACACCGTTCACCGCGACCGGCTCCAGTGGAAGGGATCGTCACCGTGGGTCGACACCCCGGAGGATTTTCTCGTCTGTGACGATTGGTGGTTCAGGCCTGTCGACCTGCAGACGGGCCCCGACGGCGCCCTCTATATCGCTGACTTCTACAACTGCATCATCGGCCACTACGAAGTCGATCTCCTCCATCCGCGCCGCGATCGGGAACGGGGCCGGATCTGGCGGGTGGTGTGGAAGGGGGAACAGGCGACGCAGCGCGACGGCACGCCGCGACCGGTCGATCTGCAGTCGGCCACGCCGGCGACGCTCCAGTCGCTCCTTGGCGACGACAACCAGACCCTTCGCCAGCTCGCGTTCCAGCGGCTCCTGGCACTCGGTGCGACCGACGAACGCATCCCCCGCGACTGCCTCCTGATCGCCTCCGACACCGCAGCGCCCTCGGCCGCAAGGGCCCTCGCGACCTGGATCCTCGCCCGGCTCGACCGGCTCGATTCACGTTCCATCGAGCGGCTCTCGCAGGACCCTGAGCGGATGGTGAGGGTTCACCTCGTCAAGGCTCTCGACGCCGCGGTCGGGTGGCCGGGCTTCGACGGCGCGCGGGCGACGACGGTGATGCGAATGCTCGCCGATGACGACGCGTTCGTCCGTCGGGCCGCCGCCGAGGCCCTCGGCAGCCATCCGTCGCGAGCCACCCTCGCCCCGTTGCTCGAAGCCCTCCGCGCCACCGACGGCGCCGACGTTCAGCTCGTCCACGCCCTCCGCATCGCCATGCGCAACCATCTCCGTTCCGCCGCCGGCGGGCGTGCCGTGGCCCCAGCCGACCTCGCCACATGGCATTTCCTCCCCGGCGACCGCGAGCGGCTCATCGACGTGCTGCTGGCGGTGCCCGACGCCGAGGCGGCTTGGCAGGCGTTCGTGATGGCGCGGTCTGGCGG
>CALQRA010000019.1 GCA_943332855.1 Candidatus Kuenenia stuttgartensis | reverse complement strand
TTCCTCGTCCTCGCCGATGCCCTGTCGCGCGCCGGGATCGCCGTCCTCCGCTACGACGACCGCGGCGTCGGCGGCTCGACTGGGGATCCGACGAAGGGGACGAGCGTCGACTTCGCGCGCGATGCCGAAGCAGGGATCGATTGGCTCCAGAAGCAGCCCGGCATCGATCCGGCGCGGATCGGCATTGTCGGTCACAGCGAAGGGGGATTGATCGCCGCGCTCCTCGCCGAGCGTCGCACCGACCTCGCCGCGATCGTCATGCTCGCCGGGACGGGAGTCGACGGCGGGCGGATTCTCGTCTCGCAGGGGGAGCTCGTGCTCAAGTCGGAAGGCCTCGGCGACGCCGATCAGATCCGGCGCTCGCGGATCATGCAGGAGGCGATGATCGACGCCGTCCGCGGCTCCGACGAGAGCACCGATCCGGCGGCGCTCGCCGCCAAGGCCGGGGCGCGGATCCGAGCCGACCTTGCCGACGAAATGGAGAAGGCCGACGATGCCGCCAACGCCCAGCTCGACGCGGCCGTGGCCGACGGCCTGCGGCGCCTCTCGGCACCCTGGTTCCGGTTTTTCATCGGACACGATCCGGCGACCGCGCTGGCCAAGATCACCTGCCCGGTTCTCGCGGTCATCGGCGAGAAGGACGTGCAGGTTGATCCGGGGCTGAACCTCCCGGCGATCCGCCAAGCGCTCGCCGCCGGCGGAAACGCTGACGCCACCGTCGAGGAACTTCCCGGCCTCAACCACCTTTTCCAAACCTGCACGACCGGCGCCGTCAGCGAATACGACCGGATCGAGGAGACCTTCGCCCCGGTGGCCCTCACCACCGTCCGCGACTGGCTCGTGAAGCGCCTCGGGGGGAAGTGACGAGCCGTCAGTCAAACAGGCCCGCAAGCGGCCCGCCCCGGGCGGCGAGAGCGTCGATGCGGGCCGAGACGGCCCGATCTTCCTCCACCGGCGGGGCGTGATGCGGCTTGAGCCGGGCATCGATGACCAGTGGGCCGGTGCAGCCCCAGTGCTTCTGGAGAACGGTGGCGCCGACGCCATGGACATCAGCAGCGGGGTTTGACCGCGTGAATGTCGTCCAAAGGAGATTGTCGAGCGAGGCTGCGGTGAAGCCGGCATCATCGACGACGACGATCAGCGGCCAGGCTTCGAGCCCCGTCGCCCCAACCAAGCCCGCGCACAGCCGCTCGATGTCGGCGCTCCAGGGGGCGGAGGCTGCCCCCTGCCAGATGGCCGCATCGTCACCGGCATCGAGCCGGGAGCGGGGCTCGATCGATGGCCCCTCGATGGCGAGGATGCCGGGGCGGCAGACGCAGGGATTGGCGAAGCCGGCCGGAAGTGGCAGGGCAGAGGGGAGCTCACGGCCGAGGGCTCGGCGCGGGGCGCCCCGCGCCGCGACAACGAGCTTCGAGCCGGCGTTCATCCCGGAGCCCGAGTAGTCGAGGGTGTCGATCGTTGTCTCGGTGTGGAAGTGGCAGTCGCGCCGCCAATCGACACGGGCGAGAAGCCAATCGAGGAAGGCTTCGACATCGTGGGCGTCGAGCCCCGGAGCCTCGAGGCCGTTGACGATGAGAAGGTATTTCGCCAGCGACAGCTGCCCCTGGCCGAGGATGCTCGAGGCCTGCGTGAGGAGTTCGGCCGGGCGGTCGGTCTTCCGCCACGGCTGGTAGCGCTCGCTTCCCACCGCGAGGAGGAGCGGGTGGACGCCGGCGGCATCGACGGCATGAACGCTCGTCACGCCGGGGAGAACGGTGGGGATGATCGGCCCGGTGAGCTCGTGGACGAGCCAGCCGAACATCGTGTCCTCCTGCGGTGGCCGTCCCACGACCGTGATCGGCCAGATCGCGCCGTGACGGTGGGAGACGCGATCGACGCGGAGGACTGGAAAGTCGTGCCGGCGGGCGTAGTAGCCGAGATGGTCTCCGAACGGGCCTTCCGGCTTCGTGTCGGGAAGGATCGTTCCTTCGATCGCGAAATCGGCCTCGGCGTAAACCGCCGGCCTCCCCTTGGCCGTGATCATCGGAATCCGATGGCCGGCGAGCGCCCCGGCGAAGGTCAGCTCCGAGAGCCCTTCGGGGAGGGGCATCATCGCCGCCACCGCCATCGCCGGCGAGCCTCCGACGGTGATCACGACGCGGAGCGGCTCGCCGCGTTCAAGCGCCCTGCCATGGTGGACGCCGATGCCGCGGTGGAGCTGGTAGTGGAGGCCGACCTCGTCGAGTGGACGGTAGGCATTGCCAGCGAGTTGGACGCGGTACATGCCGAGATTCGAGCTTCGTGTGCCGGGGCTTGCGGGATCCTCTGAGTAGACACACGGAAGCGTGATGAACGGGCCGCCATCCCCCGGCCAGCAGACGACTTGGGGCAGGGAAGGAAGCGCCACCTGGCAGGCGTGTACCGGCCCCCGGCTCACGTGTCGCGGAAGCATCGTCAGGGCATCCAGCGGCGCACGCCAGTAGCGCCACGGGCGGCGGGCGGCGGCGGTCGGATCGATCTTCAGCTCAACGAGGCGCCGGACACGGTCGAGGGTGTCGGCGAAGATCCGCTCGACGCGCGCCCGAGTGCCATAGAGATTGACGAGGATCGGAAACGGGCAGCCGCGGGGATTGGTAAACAACACCGCCGGGCCGCCGGAGCGGTAGAGCCGCCGCTGGACCTCGGCGATCTCCAGCTGGGGATCGAGCGGCGCATCGACGATGACGGCCTCGCCTTCATGCCGCAGTGCATCGACACAGGCGGCGAGGGTGCGGAATCCCATGGTGTCAGCGTTTCTGGAGGCTCTTGAGTGTCACGGCGGTCTGGTCGATGAGCGCCGCGAGGATGTCATGTTCCTCGCGCGAGAGGGGGCGTGGGGGATCGAAGGCGATCACGAGCACGCCGAGCGATTGCCCCTGATAGCGGATCGGCAGGCAGGTGAGCCTGGCACCGGGGAGGGTGTCGGTGCCCCGGCCGGCAGCGCGGCCATACTCGTCGACCCAGGTGACGAGGCCATCCTCGTCCGCGGCCGGCACGATGGCTCCCAGTCGGGCCGCGCTTTGCAGAGCTTCCCCACGACGTGTCAGGCGGACGTCGATGGCGGCGGCATCGGTGACGGCGGCGGTCGAGGCGGCGAGCGTCTCCGCGATCGAGTCGGCATCGAGGGCAACGGCGAGGGCACGTGAAAACTTGAGAAGACGGGCTGTTCGCCGCTCCCGTTCCACGGCCATCAACGTCTGTGCCTTGAGTCGCACGATCAGCTCCGCCACCACGAGGCCCACCGAAAGGAGGACGATCAAGGAAACGATATCCGTCGTGTTGGCGATGACCAGCGTGAAGAAGGGGGGGACGAAGAAAAAGTCGATCACGAGGGCGGCCAGCACGACGGCAAGAACGCCCGTCCGGCGGCCAAACCACAGCGACGAGGTGAGCACGATCAGCAGCGACACGAACGAGACGATCGCGTCGTTGATGTGTGGCCAGAGGAGGCGGCCGACGACCGTCGTCGCCCCGAGCGTGCCGACGACATAGCCCAGCCCGGCGAGCGATCGACCGCTGCTGCCGGTGGCAGGGGGGGGCGGTCGATCGCGGGGCTCGTCATCGTCGCAGACCACCAGCACGTCGATGCCGCGGCTGTGCCGCACGAGTCGATCGACGACATTCTCCTTGAACCACACGACATGCCGCTGATGACTTGGCTTGCCGACGAGGATCCTCGTCGCCCGGAGGCGATGGGCCTCGTGGAGCAAGGCGTCGGCGATGCTCGCCCCGGAGAGTCGCGTGACGCTGCCGCCGAGCGACTCGGCCAGGCGCAGATGCCGCTCCGATTGCTCGACCGCCTCCGGCGCCAGGGGAGCTGCGCCTGCTTTGTCTACCGTGGCCGCGACCCATTCACCGCGGAGCCCGCTGGCGATGTGGTTGGCCTTGCGGAGGATCCGCTCCGCCCCGGGGCCGGGCCCGACGGCCACGAGGATCCTTTCGGTGATCCCCCTGCCACGGTCGTGTCCGTCGGCAAGTCGGGCCGATTCAACGTCGCGGTCGACTCGCTGCGTCATCCGCCGCAGCGACAGTTCGCGAAGCTCGAGGAGGTTGGAGCGTTTGAAGAACCGCTCCGTGGCCCGGGCGGCGACATCGGGCAGATAGATCTTCCCTGCCTTGAGCCGATCGAGCAGTTCATCCGGCGGCAGGTCGACCAATTCGATCTCATCGGCCCTGTCGAGCGCTTCGTCGGGGACCGTCTCCTTGACGCGGACGCCGGTCGCCTGTTCGACGAGATCGACGAGGCTCTCGACATGCTGCACATTGAGCGCCGTGTGGACGTCGATCCCGGCGGCTCGTAAGTCGTCGATGTCCTGCCAGCGTTTCGGATGGAGTGATCCCGGGGCGTTGGTGTGTGCCATCTCGTCGACGATCAGCACCTGCGGCCGGCGCGCGATCGCCCCGCTAAGGTCGAGCTCCCGCAAGGTGTGGCCGCGGTAGGAGATCGCCAGCCGGGGAAGGACCTCGAGCCCCTCGACGAGCGCCGCGGTCTCGGCACGACCGTGCGTCTCGACGATCCCCACGACGACATCGGTGCCCGCGGCGGCGAGGCGTCGGGCCGATGCGAGCATCGCGTAGGTCTTGCCGACGCCGGGAGAAAACCCGAAGAACACCTTCAGACGGCCGCGGGCCGCCCTGGCCTCGTCGGCATGGATGGCAGCCAGCAGGGCGTCGGGATCAGGCCTCGTCGGATCGGGCGTCATGGCTGAGGACGATTTCCTTCACCGGAAAGCTCCGCCATGGCGCCGCCGCTATCGAGCGATTCCAGAGCCAGATTGAGCGCGAGCACGTTGACTCGTGGTCGCCCGAGGATGCCGAGAAAGGCCGGCTCGATCCGGGCAGCGACGAGGCGCCGCACCTCCTCGTCCGCCAGACCGCGGGCCGTGGCCACCCGCCGCACCTGGAGCAGCGCGGCCCGGGGCGAGATGTGCGGGTCGAGGCCACTGGCGCTGGCCGTCACCAGATCGACGGGGATCGTCGCGGTGTCGGTGGAATTGTCCCTCCGCACCGCGGCAGCCCGCTCGGCGACGAGCGTGGTGAACGCCGCGCTTGTTGGCCCGAGGTTGGAGCCACCGGAGGCGGTCGGATCGTAGGGAGTGGTGCCTGAGGCGCTGGGCCGACCATGAAACCAACGCGGTCCTGTGAACGGCTGGCCAATGAGGAGCGAGCCACGCACCGTTCCGTCGCTACCGAGGAGCAGGCTGCCGGCTGACGCAAGCGGAAACAGCGACTTCGCTGCCAGGGTCATGCCGACGGGATAGAGGACGCCGGTGATCACCGTCAGGGCAATGAGGAGGGTGATGGTCGGGCGGAGTTGGCGCAGGATCATTGCGGACAGATCGAGGGGGCGCGACGCTTCAGGCGGGGGCATCAAGGGACTCCGCAGGTGGCAAGGAGCATGTCGAGGAGCTTGATGCAGGGGAAGGGGAGGAGCAGGCCGCCGAGTCCCCAGACGAGGAGGTTCTGGCGGAGGAGCACCGCTGCTGGAAGGGGGCGGTACCGCACCCCTTTGAGCGCCATCGGCACGAGTCCGACGATCACCAGGGCATTGAAGGCCACCGCCGCGAGCACGGCGGTGGTGGGGGAATGGAGCCGCATGACGTCGAGGGCCCGCAGTTGCGGATAGATGCCGCCGAACGCGGCCGGGACGATCGCGAAGTATTTGGAGACATCGTTGGCGAGGCTGAAGGTCGTCAGGCTGCCGCGCGTCATCAGTAATTGCTTGCCGACGGCGACGATCTCGAGCAACTTCGTCGGGTTACTATCGAGGTCGACCATGTTGCCGGCCTCCTTGGCGGCCTGCGTGCCGGAGTTCATCGCCACCGCCACGTCGGCCTGGGCGAGCGCTGGGGCGTCGTTCGTGCCGTCGCCCGTCATGGCCACGAGGTGCCCCTCCTGCTGATAGCGGCGGATCATCGCCAGCTTCGCCTCGGGGGTCGCTTCGGCGAGGAAGTCGTCGACCCCCGCCTCGGCGGCGATGGCCGCCGCGGTGAGCGGGTTGTCGCCGGTGATCATCACAGTGCGGATCCCCATCGCGCGGAGTTCCTTGAACCGCTCCGCGATCCCCCCCTTGACGACATCCTTGAGCTCGATGACCCCGAGTACCCGCGTGCCATCGACGACGACCAGCGGCGTCGCCCCTGCCCTGGCGACGTCGTCGCAGATGCGATTGACCTCCGCCGGCATCGATCCCCCGGCCGCGGTGACCGCTTTCTGGATGGTGTCGCGCGCCCCCTTGCGGATCTGCCGGCCGTCGAGATCGACGCCGCTGGTCCGCGTCTGGGCGGTGAAGGGGATGAAGGTCGCGCCGAGTGATTCGACGTCGCGGCCGCGAAGGCCATGACGCTCCTTGGCCAAGATCACGATCGATCGTCCTTCGGGGGTCTCGTCGGCCAGGCTCGCGAGCTGGGCCGCCTCGGCGAGCTCCCGTTCCGTGACACCGGACGCGGGGAGGAAGCGCGCTGCCTGCCGGTTGCCGAGGGTGATCGTGCCGGTCTTGTCGAGGAGGAGAACGTCGACATCCCCCGCGGCCTCGACCGCGCGGCCACTCGTCGCCAGGACGTTCGCGCGCACCATCCGATCGATTCCGGCGATGCCGATGGCGGGAAGAAGCCCGCCGATCGTCGTCGGGGCGAGGCAGACAAAGAGCGCGGCGAGGACCGCCAGGCCAAGCGGCTCGCCCCGCCCGGCGGTGGCCACGGCATGCATCGAGAAGGGGAGAAGCGTGGCCGTGACGACGAGAAATACGAGCGTCAGCCCGGCAAGGAGAATGTCGAGGGCGATCTCATTGGGGGTCTTTTGTCGCTTCGCCCCCTCCACCATCGTGATCATCCGGTCGAGGAAGCTCTCGCCGGGGTTGGCGGTGATCCGGACGACGAGCCAGTCGGACAGCAACCGCGTGCCGCCGGTGACGGTGTTGCGATCGCCGCCGCTCTCGCGGATGACCGGGGCGCTCTCGCCGGTGATCGCGCTTTCGTCGACGCTGGCGACGCCGTCGATCACTTCGCCATCCCCCGGCACAATGTCGCCGGCCTCAATGAGGATATGGTCGCCGGCACGGAGCTTGGTCGACGGGGTCGGGTCGATCGCCGCGTCGCGGTGCGGGGCCGCCAGCCGTTTGGCGAGCGTGTCGCTGCGGGTTCGCCGCAGGGCATCGGCCTGGGCCCGTCCCCGCCCCTCGGCCATCGCCTCGGCGAAGTTGGCAAACAGCACCGTCGCCCACAGCCCCGCCGCCACCGCCGCGATGAAGGCAGGGTGCTCGGTTCCCGGTTGCCCGGCGAGCCGTGCCACGGCCAGGAGCGTGATCAGCGCTGCCCCAACCTCGATCGTGAACATCACCGGCGAGCGGATCATCCGCCGCGGATCGAGCTTCGTGAGCGCCTGCCCCGCTGCGCGGAGGATCACGCCGGGGTCGGCGAGGATCCCGGCCGGCTCGTTGTGCGTCATCGTGGTCCCCCGCCGGCAGCCGGTGGCTGGAGGGCCTCGGCGATCGGCCCGAGGGCGAGCGCCGGCACGAAGGAAAGGGCTCCGACAAGGATCACGGCACCCGCCACGAGGAGCACAAACAACGGCGTGTGGGTGGGGAGGGTGCCGGGGCTCTCCGCCACCGTCCGCTTGGCGGCGAGGAGCCCGCCGATTGCCACCAGCGGCAGCATCGTGAGGAGGCGGCTGGTGAGCATCGCGGCTGCCAAGCCCAGGGTCCAAAAGGCGCTCGTGGCCGAAAGCCCGCCGAAGGCGGAGCCGTTGTTGTTGCCAGCGCTCGAAAAGGCATAGAGGAGTTCGGAGAAACCGTGCGGACCGGGATTCGACGCCGCGGCAGCTTCCGCCGGCAGCACACAGGCCGCGGCGGTGCCGACGAGCGTCACGATCGGGGGGACGAGGAGCACGATCATCCCCATTTTCATCTCGCGGCTCTCGATCTTCTTGCCGAGGTATTCCGGGCTCCGGCCGACCATCAGCCCGGCCACGAACACCGCCACGAGGGTGTAGGCGACGAGGCCGGCGAGCCCCGTGCCGACGCCGCCAAACACGACCTCGCCGAGTTGGATCATCCACATCGTCACCAGCCCGCCGAGGGGCGAGAAACTGTCGTGCATGGCGTTCACTCCGCCGCAACTGGTCGCCGTGGTGGCAACCGCGAAGAGTGCTGAGGAGGCCGGCCCGAAACGGACCTCCTTTCCCTCCAGTGATCCGCCGTCTTGTTCGGACGAGGTCGCTTGGTCGATCGAAGGAACGGCGGCAGCCAACCAGGGATTGGGGGAAGTCTCGAAGCGGACGATGAGCACCACGAAGGGGAGGAACAGGACCGCCATCGTCGCCAGCAGCGCGTACCCCTGTCGCCGATCCCCGACCCAGCGGCCGAACGCGAGGCAACTCGCCATCGGGATCATGAGCATCGCCACAATCTCGAGGAGATTCGTCAGCGGTGTGGGGTTCTCGAAGGGATGGGAGCCGTTGGCGTTGAAGTAGCCGCCGCCGTTGGTTCCCAACTGCTTGATGGCCACCTGCGAAGCGACCGGCCCGATGACGACCCGTCGCGTCGAAGGGGCCTCTCCAGCGGCCGTGAGCGTCTCTTCGACGAGCGGCACGTCGACGCCAGTATCGAACGATTGCACCACCCCCTGGCTGGCAAGGAGGAGGCCGACAAGGATCGCCAGCGGCAGAAGCAGGCCGAGCGTGACGCGGACGAGATCGTGCCAGAAGGAGCCGATGGTGGGGCTGCCGCGCCGCACGAATCCCCTGACCAGAACTGCCAGAACGCAGAGTCCGCTGGCCGCCGAGAGGAAGTTTTGCACGGTGAGGCCGAGGGCCTGCGACAACGGCGAGAGCGTGGTCTCGCCGCCGTAGGCTTGCCAGTTCGTGTTCGTGACGAAGCTGGCCGCCGTGTTGAGGGCGATCAGCCAGGGTACGGAGGGGAGGCGGTCGGGATTCCAGGGGAGGAGGGGCTGACAGCGGAGGAGAAAGAGGAGCAGACCGAAGCCGGCTCCATGGAAGAGGAGGATCGCGATCCCGTACTCGGTGGCGGTCATTTCGCGGATGTGCCAGACGCCGGCTGCCCGCAGCAGAGGGCGTTGGATGGCGCCGAGCGAACGGCTGAACCAGCCGTCGGTCTCCGGTTCGCCGCTCCCGTCCGAGTCTGCTCCCATTCGGAAGACCGCTGCCAGCCAGGGGGTGATGGTGATCGCGGCAAGGGTCGTCGCCATGAGGATGGCGGCGACTTCGGTCCAGGCGCTGATCATCATGCGAACCACTCCGGCGCCAGCATCGCCACGATGAGGTAGGCCGCCAGAAGGAGGAAGACGACCGCAGCGATGGCGAGCGTGGAGGGCATTGGGAAAGGCCTGGCGGGACACGGCCGTGGGAGACGAGGCCAGGAGTATAATAAAAAACCGAGATGTCGAGCCGATGCCGACACGACAGCGGAAAACCCCGACACGCCCAAGGAGACCGACACAGACCATGGTGAAGATCACGACCACGTACGAGGGGGGATTGCGGTGCAAGGCCACCCACGGTCCTTCGGGCACGACGCTCGTCACCGACGCGCCGGTCGACAACCACGGCCGCGGCGAGAGCTTCTCTCCGACCGATCTGGTCGCCACCGCCCTGGGGGCCTGCATGATGACGATCATGGGGATCGCCGCCGAGCGTCACGCGATCGACCTGAAGGGGATGACGGTGGAGACGACGAAGGAGATGACCTCGGCGCCGCCGCGGCGGATCGCGTCGCTCCGCACCACGCTCACGATCCCGCTCCCGGCCGACCACCCCCACCGCCAACTCCTCGAGCAGGCGGCACACACCTGCCCGGTGCACAAGAGCATCCACCCGGAGATCGCGGCGCCGATCGAGTTTGTCTGGAAGGGGTGATCCGCCCTGCGTTTGTCCGTGGCAGAGATTCTTGCGCACCCGGTGACCCATGGCCGATCTCTTCTCCGCATCGAGAGCGGCCAACGTCGCCCGGGCCGCACCGTTGGCCGCCCGGATGCGGCCGCGGCGGCTCGCCGACTACGTGGGGCAGGAGCATCTCATTGGGCCCGGTCGGCTCCTGCGGCGGCTCGTCGAATCGGACCGGATCGGGTCGGTGATCCTCCACGGTCCGCCGGGGGTGGGGAAGACGACGCTCGCCGAGATCATTGCCCGCGAGACGCGGCGGCGCTTCGTCGAACTCTCCGCCACGGCGTCGGGGGTGAAGGAGGTGCGCGAGGTCCTCGACGCGGCCCGCCGCCGCCTCGAGGACGACGGCCAGCGGACGTGCCTGTTCGTCGACGAGATCCACCGCTTCAACAAGTCCCAGCAGGATGTTCTCCTTCCCGATGTCGAGCAGGGAACGATCGCGCTCATCGGCGCGACGACGCAGAATCCATCGTTCGCGCTCACCAGCGCCCTCGTCAGCCGCAGCCGCCTGTTCGCCCTCGAGCCCCTTTCCAAGCCCGACGTCGCCGCAGTCCTCCGCCGGGCCGTCGCCGACTGTGAGCACGGGCTCGGTGCGGAGCAGGTCTCGATCGACGACGAGGCCCTCGCCTTCCTCGTCGAGTCGTCAGACGGCGACGCCCGCCGGGCGCTGGGGGCGCTCGAGATCGGGGTCCTCTCCGAGACGCGCCGCCCCCTCGTCTTCACCCTCGACCTGGCCCGCGAGAGCGTGCAGCGTAAGGCGCTGGTCTACGATGCCGGCGACACGCACTACGACTGCGCCAGCGCCCTCATCAAGAGCATCCGCGGCAGCGATCCCGACGCCGGTCTCTACTGGCTCGCCCGGATGCTCGAGGGGGGCGAAGACGTTCGCTTCCTCGCCCGCCGGCTCGTGATCCTCGCCAGCGAGGATGTCGGCAATGCCGACCCGCGGAGCTTGCTGGTGGCGGTGGCGGCGATGCAGGCGACCGAGTTCGTCGGGCTCCCCGAGTGCCAACTCCCCCTGTCGCAGGCCGTCACCTACTTGGCGCTGGCTCCCAAGAGCAACGCCTGCACGACGGCGATTGCAGCGGCCCGTCATGATGTCCGCGAACGGGCCGTGATCCCCGTCCCCCGGCATCTTCAAGACCGTCATTCGGCGGCCGCGAAGGCCTTCGGCCGCGGGGATGGATACCGCTACGCCCACGACCATCCCGACGGCATCGCTGCCCAGGATTATCTCGGGGTCGAGAAACGGTATTACGAGCCGACCGACCGGGGGGAGGAGCGGGATCTCGCTCTCCGGCTCGAGGAGATCCGCCGCCGGCTCGCGGGCGGGTGACGCCTGTCGCCTGCGATGTGAGCGGTGGCGATCGACCGACATGGGTGGGATGCTGCCGTTTCCCGGTTTCCATGTTTCTCTGTGCCGCCGCCGGATGGGGCAGTACCATTGGGGTCCGGAGGGCACTCTGTCGGGTGCCGGGGTGGTGGGAGCGGGGTGGATCGTGACGAAAGACTCGGAGCTGATGCAGGGAGAGAATGCGGATCCGCCCGCGGCCCCGCTCGATGAGTCGGCCGGCGGCGCCGCGGTGCCCACCGACGCCGGCAGTGTTGGGGCCCTGCAACGCAGCGTCCGGCATGCCACCCTCGGCTTGGCCGCCTACACCGTCGTCGCCCTGGGGTTGATCGGGTGGTCGCTGCGGCGTGGACGCCTCTCCGACGCGGTGCTGCTGCTGGTGGCGATGGCCGTGACGCTGTCGCCAATCCTCAGCTACCGCAAGCAACTGCGCCAGCGTCTGCGGGCGATCGCCGGCGGTGAGGGCACCGGGGAGAGGGCGCCGACGGAAGGCGTCACCGGGGAGCGGGCGCCGACGGAAGGCGTCGCCGGGGAAGGAATCGACTCCGGGGCCCAGGGCGCGTCTTCCCCGTCACCTTCCGCGGAAGCCTGATCACCCCCATGTCGAACAGCGCCTCCGATGGTCCGCGCGCCCGGCCCGATGATGCCGGGGGGGCCGTTGCCGCTCCCCCCCGCTTCGAGACCTTCGCGTGGGTGCTCCTCGACTGGGCAGCGAGTGCTTTCTCGACGATCTCGATCACGCTCCTGGTTGCCTACATCGAGAAGGTGGTTTTCGCCGGTGAGCCGTGGGGGGTGCCGGGGGGCGTGGTGTGGGCCTGGACGCTGGCCGTGGCGATGCTCGTGACGGCGCTGGCCGCTCCGTGGGTGGCGGCCTGGGCCGATCGGACGCACGGCCACCACCGCGCCCTCATGACGAGCATCGTCGCCGGTGGTGCGGCCTCGTTCCTCCTGGCGGCCCTCGCCCCGTCGGCGCGTGTCCCGATCGTCGTGGCCGTCGTCATCGCCGCCGTCGGGTTCGACATGGCGGCGATCTTCACCGGGAGTCTGCTCCCGCGGATCGCCCGGGGCGCGCAGGCCGATCGGCTCTCAGCCATCGGCTATGCCGCCGGCTATGCGGGGGGGGCGGTGGCCCTGATCCTCGCCACCCGGGTGTTCGCGGCCCGGGCGTCGCTGGGGCTGACCGACGCAGGGGCGCTCCGCACGGCGTTTGCGATCATGGGGGGGTGGTGGATCGTGTTCTCCATTCCGTCCTTCTGGGGGCGCTTCAACGCCGGTCACAGCAGCGCCCACGCGGCGACCTCGTCCGGCGAACTGACCGGCTTCGCCCGGGCGCTGCTCCGTGGCGACGAGGGCTACGGGCGCCTCGGCAGCGTCCTCGGCGGCGCGATGCTCATTCTCGGCGCGATGCAGACGGCGATCAGCCAATTCTCCTCGGTCGCCCTCGAGGAGTTTCATCTCGATCCGCCGGCGCTCGTCGGCCTTGTGCTCCTCGTCCAGTGCGTCGCCCTCCCCGGGGCGCTGGCCGTCGGATGGCTGTCGACCCGTGTCGGCCGTTGGCCGATGCTGTCGCTCTCCCTCGTCGGCTGGGTGATCGTGCTCGGGTCGGCGGGGTTCGTGACGACCCGTCCGCAGCTCACGGCGATGGCCGTCCTCCTGGCGCTGGTACTCGGCGGGGCCGCGAGCGTGATCCGGGCAGCCGTGGCGGTGCTGGCACCGGCGGGGCGCTACGGCGCCACCTTCGGCCTGCTCAACGTCGGCTCGAAGCTCGCCGGATTCGTCGCCAGCCTCGTGTTCGGTGCCGTCTACGCGATCACCGGGCACCCCCGCGCCGGCCTCGCCGCGCTCCTGGTCCAGCTGATCCTCGGGTGGTGGCTCCTGTCGCGGGCCGGCGCCGGGGCGATGGAGGAGGGAAAGGACGACCGATGCGGTGCGTGATCCAGCGGGTGGGCCGGGCGGAGGTGACGATCGAGGCCCGCACGGTCGGCCGGATCGGGCCCGGGCTCCTCGTGCTCGTCGGCGTCGAGGAGGGGGATACCTCGGCCGATGCCGATTGGGTGGCGGAGAAGACCGCGCGGATGCGGATCTTCGCCGACGAGGCGAGCAAGATGAACCGGAGCGTCGTCGACATCGACGGCGGCCTGCTCGTGGTCAGCCAGTTCACGCTCCATGCGGCCACGCAGAAGGGGAATCGCCCCAGCTTTCTCCGGGCAGCACGGCCGGAGGAGGCGGTGCCGCTCTACGAACGCTTCCTCGCTGCGCTGGAGCGCGAGGCCGGCCGGCCGGTGGCCCGCGGGGTGTTCGCCGCCGCCATGGAGGTGAGCCTCGTCAATGACGGTCCGGTGACGATCCTCCTTGATTCCCGGCGGCGGGAGTGAGTCGCGACGGTGGGCGGATCGCCGCTGAAAACCGGCTCTTGCCGGGGGGCAGTGGACCAGCCTGGTTTTCTGTTAGAATGTCCCACCCGATGGATATCGCGGTGGCTATAGCTCAGTTGGTTAGAGCACTAGATTGTGATTCTAGGGGTCGCGGGTTCGAGTCCCGTTAGCCACCCTTCTGTTTTTCCGGCCTTTCCGCCGGATGTCGTGCCAGGGGCGGCGGTTGCGTCGATGACGACGCAGTCGCCCCGACCGGTACAGTTGTCCCCAACTGACACCCGGGGAACAGCCCGGCCGGATTCCAGCACAAGCAGCGGCACAAGCGCGACGGCGGCGTCGGTGCCGGTCGCCTTCACCGGCTCGGCGTCGGGGCCGGGGCCGGCAAGCAGTGCCGGCAGCGTGTCGAGTGCGCTATCCACGTCGAGCAGTCGCGGGTCGGTGTAGTGCTTCAACGTCGTTTCGATTCTGGCGTGCCGCATCATCGTTTTGAGCGTCACGGGGGCGACGCCCGCCCGTGCCAGGTGCGACGCAAACGTGCCCCGCAGGGCGTGCACGTCGACGGTACGCCCCCGGTCGTCGCTCTTTGGGATGCCGGCGGCGACGATGTCGCGGTCGAGAATCTTCACCAGCTTTTCGGGGATGGTGAACAGCGGGTCGGCGGCACGGGGCGACACGACGCCGGCAGTGCCGACGCGACGCCGGCAAACACCCTCGACACGCTCGTCGAGCCAGTGCCGCAAGGCGTCGGCAGCTTCGGGCGTCAACGGTAAGACGGCGGCTTCCCCGCTCTTGGCGTCGGCGGCACGCAGCGTCATGACGGGTCGGGCGTCGTCGAGCACGACATCGGCGACGGTGAGCGAAGCCAGTTCGCCTTTCCGCAGACCGGTCGTCACGAGCACGAGATAGAGCAACGCCCGTTCCCTGCCGAGCCGTTCCAGCCGGTCGAGCACGTCGGGCCGGCGTGCCAGACGTTCCCGGCCCCGGGCGGCAGCGGCGACGATGGTGTCGAACGTCAGGTCGAGTTTCCGCCAGGTCGCCCGCGATGACTTCGGGCGGGTGTCGTCGACGACGCGAATTGTCCCCCGCCCGTACTCGGCGACGGGACGCAGTCGGGCGACGACGAGCAGCCGGCGCAGTTCGTCGGCAGTGAGTGCCCGCCGCTTCCGGCGGATGTCGTCGCTGCCGTCGACGCCGGCACTCTTGCAAAGCCGGTCGAACGGATTCGCAACGATTCGCCCCGTCTCGACGAGCCAGTTGCCGAACGTCGTGAGCGTGCCGAGCTTGGCGTTGATGGTGCGGGCACTCGGGCGGCGGGGGACGACGACGGTGCCGTGGGCGGCAACGCCCGGCTCGTCGGGCAGGTCGAGCAGCCCGCCCACCCACACGGCGACGGCGTCGCGGTTCAAGTCCCGAAGCCGGCGGAAGCCACACGCCGGCAGCACGACCGCCAGGTCGCGGGCGACGTTCTCGACGTGCCCCGCCGACGTGTTGCGACGCCCGCCCCGCCCCCGCTTGCGTGCCATGTGTGCCAGGTAGGCGTCGACGTGCTCGACGACCGGCGTGTCGGCATGGTCGGCGACCGTCGATTCGGCGGCAGTGAAAACGCCGGCACGCACTTTCTCGACACGACGTTCCAGTTCGGCGAGCACGGCACGAGCAGCGTCGAGCGTGCGGCATCCGGTCGGCTCCCGGTGTTCAATGCCGTCGGCGTCGCGGTACTTTGCCAGGTAGGTCGTCGCCTTCACCCGGATGCCGGGTCGCTTGGCGGTAGTGCCGGTCATCGGGGCTTGGCGTCGCTTGCCGGCTTCGTCGACCCACTCGGCAAACGGCTTGCCGTCCCGCGTCAGCGTGCGGGCACCGGCGGGCAGCGGCTTGGTGTAGGTCGGGCGGTAGACGGTTCCCATGTCAGGCTCCCTTTCCCTTCGGCTTCGTCGGGGTCGGGCGGGTGCACACGACGCCGAAATACTCGGCGAGCGCGTCAGCCGACGCCAGGTGAATCGACACTTGTTCGCCCCGCATGAACGATGCCAGCGTTTGCCGCCGCACGCCGGTCGCCTTTTGGATGGCGTTCAGGCTCGGGGCGTCGAGCAGTGCCGCCCGTAGAAGGTCGGTCATCGTGCCGGTCGTCTTTCGTGTTCCCATGTCGGATACCTTACACACGTTGTCGGCATGCGGCAACGTCTTTCTTTCGTCGTGTGGGTGCATGCGGCAAGCCTGCACACTGGTCCCGTATGGGATAGGTCGCATGGGTGCCACCGAGAAAAGCACTTGAACGCCACCCTATAAGGTCGCACCGGTGCGACCCTACTTCACCCGGTATGTCGATGGTCCCCGCCCGATGCCGCCCCGCCGCACGACTTCAAGGTTCCCCCCCTCGACGAGCAGCCGCAGCGCCCGAATGACGGTCGAGCGGTCGCACCTGGCACGCTTCGCCAGGTCGGCGACGCCCGTGCGTGCCAGACCGCCGGCTTTCGTGTCGCGGTACAGGCATAGCCACACGCACACGGCGGCACGGGGCAGCGTTCCCATGACGCCGTCGACGAAGCCGTTGAGCATGGCGAATCGCCCGGCGTGCCGCTGCCGGCCCCGACGTTGCCCCCTGCCGCCTTTTGCCGGCCCGGGGCGTGCCGCGACGCCCGCCGACGGCGGCGACGGCATGGGGGGCAGCGTGTGCCCCGGGGGGATGATGTGGGCACGCGTCATTCGTCGCCCCCGTCATCGACGAGGGGGGCGTCGGGCGGGGCGGCGGGCGTCGCCCCCCACAATGCCGCCAGGCGTTCGGGGGCGAACTCGGGGAACGGCGTCGCCGGCGGCGGCGGGGATCGTCGCCCCCGACGCCGACGAGGGGCGTCGTCTGCCGGCTCGGGTGCCGCCGTCGGCTCGTCGAGCAGGGCGAACGACTGGCGGGGGCGGTCGAACGCCAGGTCGACGGTACGCGTCGCCCCGTGCCGAGCCTTCAAGTGTGCCAGTCGCATGACATCGGGCGACGACTCGTCGACGGGGGCGAGCACGAGCGCGTCGTCGGCACCGAACTCAAGTTCGGACGATTCCCGAAACGACGCCAAGCCGGCCCCGCTGTAGGTCGTCCGTCCGTGCGCGTCTTTCGTCCGTCCGATGGCAGACAGCACGACGACCGCCCGGTCGGCTTCGGCGAACTGCCGAAGGAAGTCCATCGTCCGACTTACCTTCGCTCGTGCGTCGCCGTCATCGCCCGGGCACGAGAATCGTTGCACGTAGTCGACGACGATGATGTCGGCGTCGCACGCGTCAGCCGCCGACGCCACGTTCGCCAGGTCGAACGGCGAACGTAGGAACGTCAGCCGTGGCATGAACGACTCGACGGTCGCCAAGCCAGGCTCGAGTCTTTCCCGGTGCTCGGCGTTGAAGCGTCGATGCCGAACCACTTCGCCGTCGATGCCAGTGAGCCGGGCGAGCTGGCGGTCGAGCAGTGCCGTCGGCGACATCTCGCAGTTGCACACAAGCGCACGACGCGACGATTCGAAACGCAATGCCTCGACGACGCATTGCATCACGAGTGCCGTCTTTCCCGCCCCGGGTGCCCCGCCGAGCAACGTGACGATGCCGGGCGACAGTTCGGGCACCGGCAGCGTGTGGGGATACACGACCGGCCCCGTGCCATTGAGCACGCTTTCCCGCCAGTCGACGAACAGTGGTTCGCCGAGAGTGAAACGGGAAGTAGTTGCCGAAGGTGTCATACCGGGCACCTCCCGCCGGCGTTGAGCCGGTCGAACCTAGCCCATGCGACATGGAAGTTTTCGCGTTCTCGATACTCGGCGATTCGACGAGCCATGAACGCGACGCGACCAGCGAGCACGCCTAGACCGGCGAGCCTGTAGAGGTTGTCGGCGTCGGCAAGGCATTGCCAACATTCGTACCAACCGGCGTCGGGTAGTTCGCCGTCGGTGTTTGCCCAGACCATCATTCGACGCGCCTCCTCGATTCGCTTGTCGGCTTGTGCGACGAGCCGCCGGCGGTTTCTTTCCGGCCACGCCACGCCGTTCTCTTCGATGCACGTCATGTCGCCCCCCCTTCGTCGTCGTGGTACTCGACGGCGACGACTGTGCCGTCGAACAGTTCGGCAGCATGTGCGACGAGTTGGTGCCCCCGGGCGAAGCCGTTTTCGATGGCACGAGCGACATCGGCCGGCGTCAAACCCAAGTCGAGTGCCGGGTCGGTGAGCAACGCACGCACGGCGGCGAGCGAACAGCCGACTTCGGCAAGGTTTGCGGCGGCACTATAGAGCCGGGGATGCCGGCTCCCGACCGCGACATCTTCCCCCCGGATGAACGCCAGCGTCGCCCGGTTGAGCGTCGCGGCGACGGTCCCTTCCGCCAGGTCGTGCCGTCGGCGTGCCACCGCTGCCGCCCGTTCGGCGACGACAGCGGCGGCACGGTCCCACTCGACGACGAGCATGTCGGCAGACTCGACGCCCGCCACGTCTGGCACGTCGAACGGGGCCGGCGTGCGTGCCATGTCGAGCAGTTCGTCGGTCGTCGCCGTGTCGAGCATGGCGACCGGGATGTGCCGCTTGTGGAGTCCCGTTTTCGGGTGCCGACTGTTCGGTGCCCGAAACGCCCGCACTCGGTCAAAAACGCCCGTGTCGATGGCGACTTTCGCTTCGCCCGCTATCGACTCGGCGAACGCCCGGGCGACGGCGTGAAAGTCGTCGCCCGGGGGCGGGAGCCAGAGCGCCGTCGGGAGGGCGACATGAAATCCCTTCCCGCCAGACAGAAATACCATGAGCACGTCGCGCGGCACGCCGAACGTCTCGTCGAGCACGTCGACGAGAATCCGGGTGTCGGCATGTGCCCGGGCGATTCCCCCGCTCGACGGGTCGCGGTCGATGTCGAGCCATATCCACGGCGACCATGTCGAGCCGTCGAAGCCTGCCGGCGAGTTGTGGCGTGCCAGGTGCTCGGCGAAGTCGTCGCCGAATTGGAACGCCGATAGGTAGGCTTCCTGCTCGACTCGTGCTTTCACGTCGCATCGACAGTAGGCGCCAAACACTGCCGCCGCAGCAACACGCCGGCGGTCGCCCGTGCACGGCCCGACGATTCGGAAGCCGTGAAGGTGTGTCGTGTTCAATCGACACCTCCTTCCGGCGTTGCCGAAGGTGCCGACGGGGCCGGCGACGGGAAGTCGTCGTCGCCAGTCGGGTCGACAATCACGTCGACGACATCGAACGACTGCACTCGGTTCCGCTCGATGCCGTCGTCATCGGTGCGCATGACGACCGACACGTCGCAAACGAAGCCACTCGGCATCGGATTCTTGAGCATGTCGAGCGACGTGACGCCGAGCTTCCCTAGGTCGCGTTTCGTCATCGGCAACGCTGCCGGCGTCAGCCAACAGGTGTGCCAGACTCGACGCCCCTTGTGCTCCCCGTCGACGACGGCGAACGTCAGTTGATACCCCGTCGTCCCCGACTTCGATAGAACGGCTTCGCCATCGACAAGGCGACACCGGTACTTGCCCCGGGGGAGCGTCGCCAGGTCGCTTGCCGCTTCGGCTTCGTCGAACTGGCGTGCCAGGTCGTCGATGTCGCGTCCGTTCATCACGTCGGTAAGGCGTTTGCGTTCCTTCATCGGGCACCTCCCTGCCGGCGGCGGCACGGGGGGCAGTTGTCAGCAATCCACGCCTCGACGACCGGGCGGGGCCAACGGACACACGCGCCGAGCTTCACCGGCGGCGGGCACTTGCCGGCATCGACGAGCCGGCGAACGTGTCGAGCCGACACGCCGAGCAATTCGGCGAAGCCGTCGATGTCGAGCATCGGGGCCGGCGTCGCCGGGCGGGGGGCGGTGGAACGGTCGCCGGGGGCACCGTTATGGGAATGGGACATTGGAACGGCTCCGGGGGATGCCGGACGGGCGAAGTTGCCCGCACGGCTGGCCGCAGTCTCCCCGCGTCCTCCCCCTACCTTGCAGTTCCTTTCCGCTCCCTAGAACTTTATTTTTGGCAGCCGTCGCCATGCCTCGACACCGCCCGTCAGCGTGTCGAAACGACGCGTTCGAGCGATCGTTGACGGCCGGCAGGCCTGACGAATCAACGCGAATGGCTGGCCATTGCGTGTGATGGAGCCGTGGAAACGCTGAATTCGTCAAGGCTATTTCCAGCCTTGGCCGTCTGGTGCCGCTACTGGTTCGGCAAAACGCGGCAGCAGCCGAATGCTTGGTGCCAGCGGCGGGCCGGGCAGCAGTTCTCCCGCTGCAACGCATTGTTGAGCGACGCAGTCGGCTCCCGCCAGGTGGCGGCGGTGCGCCCAAGCTATCGATTGCCTTTTGCCCGATTGTGAGTGATGCAGAGCATCTGGCAGTTTTTGGCCGAACTTTCGCCGCCCTTGCTCCATGCGGAAACGTGGTCGGCGTCCATCTCGTCGGGCTTGTAGATGCGGGCTTTGTTCACGTTTCCGCCGACGGCACACAAAGGGCAGTTGGATTCGCCCTTACCCTGCGCTTCGGTCGTCTGCTTGTTGTAGGCCACTCGCTTGGTTTTCACGTCGAAAACTCGGACGTGCAGAAGCTTTTTCTCGGTCGAACCGCCTAAGAGGTACTCGAAGATGCCTTTACGGTTGGTGATGCAATCGTCCGAGGTAAGTCTCTCCAAGGCGGCCGCCATCTTCTTTGGGCTGTAGGAAGTGCCATGATATTTCTCATAAAGCCTTCCCCATTCCAATCCCTTCATTTCCGGGAGAACGTCAACAAACACGGATGACGCCCAGTCGATCACACTATTGAAATAAGTCTTCAGTTCTATGATATTTCTTTCATTGCGATGAGCACTCATGTATGCGCCGATATCTCCCTTGCCAACCCAGTCGAGCGCTCTTTCTAGGAATTCCTGTCGGTTCGCGCTCCCCCTGACGTAAGCGCTCCACTTCTGAATGTTCGCATTTTGGCCATTGCTGAACTCAGCCTTCGCAAGTGTCACGAAGGGGCCAGAGTATATGGCGTTTAAAAGCTCCTGTGCATTGAGCGGCACGCCTTTGATGTTGATCGTCTCAAACCACTCCTTGATTTCAGTCTCCGTGCCCTCGCACTCATAGATCAGCAGTCGCGAATTGAGAATTCTGTCTTGTTGATCGGTCGGCAGGCTGTCGAAGTTCTTTGGATTGCCATCGTCCGTAATCGCAAACTTGTTCGTAACAAACCGACCGATACTAGTAATACGCTGCTGGCCATCTAGCACCTCAAATTGGTCCTTGTTGATTTTGTTAAAGTAGATTAATCCGAGCGGATATTTCTTGAGAATTGAATGGATGACATCGGCCTCTTTCTCGCCCCCGCCGTCGGCATAAATGTAGTTGCGTTGGTACTCCGGCTGAATCGTGAGCTGTCCGCCCAGTCCGTAGAGCCCCTTCCCCTCCAATTCGTTGTATACAAAACCGTCACAAATCTCAGCGATAGTGATATTAGATATTAGTGTGGTTTTCACTTCTTTTTTCCTCGTGCGGATCGGACGCGGCCGCGCTTACGTATTAGAATCCGTTTGAAGATGACCCGCGGCTGAGGTTCAAGCAGGCCGAGCATCCGCATGCCCTGGCTGTAGTGACCAGTGCCTCCTCGGGCGCGATATGCGCTGATAAAGTCCCGGCCGAGAGTGCGAACACCGATCTCACCCATCATGGCTCCGTCATCGCTGTTTCCGACGATCTCGAATTGGTCCGGGTTGTACTTGTCTAGGAAGGACACGGGTACGCCCATGATGCCGTCATAGTCGCTGGGAATCGCGTCGCTGAACGGTACTTCGATTGCGTCGAAGTTAACGTACCTTTCGTACTCGGCCTTGCCCCTGATCTCCTTGTGCTTGCTGAATCGCAAATTATCCGCCATGGTCATGCATTCCAGCCGCTGGTGGCGGCGGCCATGGTCAAGGTTTGTGTACCAGCGTACGCCCTTCACTCGAATGTACTTGATTCCTTTCTCGTCGATGCGGCAGCCGGCTGCGTTTAGCGGGTAGTGGTCTGGAACTCGGAACTCACGATCGCCGCTCGTGATTGTGGGGCCCAGCCACAACTTGTTCTCCTTGATGAGCGGAAAGATTTCTAAATAAGTGATCGCTTGAAGGTTTCCGATGACCAGGAACTTCTTCTCGTGCTCCACTAGCTGGGCGACGTACTCCTTGAACAGTGAAAAAGGCGGGTTGGTTACAACGATGTCCGCCTCTTTCAGGAGTGCTAGGCACTCAAGGCTGCGGAAGTCGCCGCCGGGATATGTCTCTGCCTTCAACGCGATGCGGGCTGCTTTGTTGCGATTTAGAAAAAGCTTCACGTCCGTGATATTCGCAGCGCCGTCGCCGTCCTCATCTCTCACGTGCTCGAGGATAACGGCAAGGGCCTTGGGCTTAATGCGATTGCCATTCCCCTCGTTGTATTCTGGGAACAAGGTGCCCTGTCCCGCTATAGGGGAGCCATCGTAACTGGTTGAGACGAGCTTCTTGAGACCAAGCTTGTTGAAGTTGGCAGCGAAGTACCTAAAAAAATCACTCTCGAAAGGGTCGTCGCAATTACAGTAGACGACCTTGCCGCGGAATGAGTTGGAGTCGAACTCAAGGTAGGCCTCGACTTCTTTTTGGATGTCGACGTACTGGGTATAGAACTCATCCTGCTTGCCCGCCTTGGCGGCGCCCAAGCTACGATTCATCGGTGTGGTTTCCAGGTTCGTTGGCCCGTCCGTCGACCGGCTGGAACGTCCGAGCGACCTGCTGGATGCCTTCTTGGCCATGGCCTTAGATATCCTCCTGAGTGGTCCGCCGAATGGCTCCCCCTTCGCAGCGGCGGCCCGCTGGAGCATTGAGCTTCGATTAGCCTAACCGCCCTTGCTCGGCATCTGCTACGGCATCGGCCTGGAAGGATGACGTAGTGATCGTGCGGGCTGGTCGCTCCCCGCTATCGAGGAACGTGATTGGCCCCCTCGGCTCCCCCCCGTGGCTGGCATCGCGTTTTTCCCCGTTTCGGCGGGGCGACAGCGACGGAAGCCCCTGGCGCACCGGCGGGGCCGGTCCGACCCGTCAGGCGGGATGACGGCGACGCCATTCCTCCAGCTTGGAAAGCGGCTGATCGGCCGGCGGAGGCATTGCGGCGGCTCCGCCTGCCCGCGCGTCGATCCCGAGTTTCCCGCCGAGCGTCGCCAGCGTGCCCCGCAGTTTCACGACGACGCCGACAAGCGGATGGGGGACCGGCCCGTGGGGGCCGTCGCGAGTCAACGGCTCGTTGTCGAGTGCAACGGCGGCGCGGCGCAACTCCGCAGCGCAGCACGCGAAGTTTGCCAGAATCTCGCGCCACTCCGGCCCGGTCCGCCCCACCAGCCGCAGCCGTGGTTCGATCTCGGTCCAGACCACCACGGCACCATCCGGAAGCCACTCCGGCGGCGGCAGCGGCTCCGTGGGTGTCGGGGCTGGCAAAGTGGCTGCTCTTGGAAGGGGTCCTCGGATGCCCATCTTGGCGATCTCCTCTGGTGGCGGCGGCAAAAGGCTTGCGGAAACTGGGGGTATCACCCCAACTGCTCTACACACGGTCTAAAAAGACCGGTCGACGCAGCTATTCATTCCCCCCCTAGGAGGTATTCCGCACTTTCAATGCGGCAGCGGCGGCGGGGTCGGCGTTGCCGGCGAGCACACGGTCGAGCACGCCGGCACGGTCGGCATCCGACAGCGGCATCGCCGCGACGAGGGCGACCGCCCGGGCGACGATGTCGAGCCGGTCGGGGGAGCCGGCGGCGGGCACGACGGGGGCGTCGGCGGGCGACTTGGCACAAGCAGCGGCACAAGCGTCAGGCGTCGACGACGTAAGTCGTGCCCCCGCTGCACTTAGAACTACGTTCCCGCCGATTGTGATTCTAGGGGTCGCGGGTTCGAGTCCCGTTAGCCACCCTTCTGTTTTCCCGGCTTTTCCGCCGGATGTCGTGCCAGGGGCGGCGGTTGCGTCGACGACGACGCAGTCGCCCCGACCGGGCGTTGGATGGCTCGATCCAACCCCCCCCGCTTGCCTTCGGTTCATCCCGCGACGGCCAACGCATGGAGCATCCAGGCCGCCAGCGCCGCCCGCGCCGTCCAAGCGGCGGTGCGGATCCGGGTGGAGCGCACCAGTCGGTCGACGGTGTCTGCGGGAGCGTCTCCGCGGCGCAGTGACTCGTGAAGGGGCACCTGCACCAGCGCCGTCGAGAGGACGACGATGGCTACCAGGGAAAGACCGAAAATCGCCGCGCCACGGCCGACGGCGGCCGGGGGAAAAAACGCCAGCCACGCCGCCGATGCAGCCTCGACGACCATCGGAATCAGGACGATGGGGCGGGTGCGCCGAAGATTCTCGGTGTGGTAGTCCCGCGCCTCAGCACGGGACATGCCGGCAACCTCCGGTGTCTTGCTGCTGCCCGACTGCAGGAAGGCGAAGAGCGGATAGTGAACGATCTCGACGAACCAGGCGATCGCCGCCATGGCCGTGCTCGCCATGATCTGAGCGATCAGGATCCACAGCGTGGTCATCGTGCCACGGCTTCGGAGGGTGAACCGATCGTTCCCGGGGATCCAGGCCTTGTCCCAGAGGCAGACTCGCCGTGATGACACCGCCAGGCATGCGCCAGCATGAGCGCGAAGGGAATCCACCAGACGAGATCGTTCGTGGGGATCGTGAGGCCGAATCCGGCCGGCACCTCCCCACGGAGAACGCCGTCGAGGTAGCCGATCGGTCCGAAGATCTTGCCGAGAAAGCCGACGAGAACGATCGGCCAGTGCCGCACCGGATCGGTGGCGGCGGCGAGATAGCCGACGCCGTACACGCCGACGATCATGCCGACACACTGCCAGATGAACGGGTAGTTGGGAGGATCGATGGAGGCCAGGTCGAAGAGCCACATCGGCCGGAGCACGGTGAGGGCACCCCAGAGAAGATTGTAGATGCCGGCGGCGATGAGGCATGACCTCATCCACGGGGGCGTCGCGGTGACCGGGAGCGGGGGCATGGCGTTGACTTCGCTGGGGGTACGATCAGGACACTTCCCCATGAAACCGTGAGAAGACCGCCGCTGTAACGGTCTGCGGGGGGTTCTCCTTGACGGAGAGGCCGACGCGCCCGAATCTACCGAGTCGGGGCGGCCATCCGCCCGGAAATCCGTCGAACCTCCACCTCCGCGGTCGCCCGCCCCAGGATTCAAACCGATGGTCGACTTCCTCGGAATCGGAGTCCAGAAGGGGGGGACGACCTGGCTCTTCCACCAGCTCTCCCGCCACCCGCAGATCGCCTTCCCCGCCGGGAAGGAGGTCCACTTCTGGGACAGGGCCGATGCCCGGTTCGTCGACCAGTGGCTCAAGCTCCTCGAGCCCCCAGCGCGGACCAATGCCGCCGGTCAGCCGATCCGCTCCGGGGAGATCACCCCCGCCTATGCCTCGCTCCCGTCGGAATCGATCCGCGCGCTCCAGGCCGCCTGCCCCAACATCCGACTGTTCATCACCTTCCGCAACCCGCTCGAACGGGCCTGGTCGGCGGCGCTGATGGCGCTGGTGCGGGCGCAGCTGCTGGAGGCGGAGGTGTCGGATCGATGGTTCATCGACCACTTCCAGTCGGCCGCCTCGCGCCGCGCCGGTGACTACTCGGCGATCATGGAGCGCTGGCTTGCCGTCTTTCCCGAAGAGCAGCTCCTTCCGCTCATCCGCGACGACATCGAAGCCTGTCCGGTCGGCACGCTCGAGGCCCTGGCTGACCACCTCGCCATCGATGCCAACGGCTTCGCTGGGCTCACGGCCGCCGAGCTTGCCGAGCGCGTCGTGCCGTTGCTCACGGCCGATCAGGCCCTCAAACAGCAGCAGGATCTCCCCCCGCGGCCTACGCTCGTGCCGGTGCTCAAGGAGATGTATGCCCCCGAGGTGGCCCGGATCGCCAAGCTCCTGGGGCGCGACCTAAAGCGCTGGGTGGACGGGTTCGGCACCCCCGCCGCCCACCGGCCGCAGCCGCGTTTCGAGATCCGGATCGGGGCCAACGGGGCGATGGCGGTCGACCAATGGCTCGCCGAAGGGGGGGCGGCGGCGCCTCCACCGGCCCCCCCGTCCTCACGGCAAGCCTCCGGAGCCGCGGGCGAATGACGCGCCCCGGGCTGTCGGTGATCGTGGTCTTCCGGGACATGGCCCGCGAGGCCCCGCGGACGCTCTTCACCCTCTCGGGGGCGTATCAGCGCGGCGTCGATCCCAGCGCGTACGAGGTGATCGCCGTCGATGCCGGATCGGCGCTGCCGATCGACGCGGCGCTCGGCGCGGCGTTTTTTGACGCCAGAGGCCCGCGCTTCACGCTCCTCCGCACACCCCCTTCGCCTTCCCCCTGCGCGGCGATCAACGAGGCAGTCCGCCACTCGACCGGCGCGGCGGTGATGGTCTGCATCGATGGCGCCCGGATGCTGACCCCCGGCGTGGTGCGATTCACGCTCGATGCCTTCCGGGCCTGGGATGACCCGCTCGTCGCCACGCTCGCCTGGCACCTCGGCCCCAAGATCCAGAACGAATCGATGCTCGAAGGCTACGATCAGGCAGTCGAGGACCGGCTCCTCGAATCAGTTGATTGGCGGGCTGATGGCTATGAACTATTCCGGATTGCCGCCTTCGCCGGCTCGAGTCGGCGGGGATGGTTCCTTCCCCTCTCCGAGAGCAACGGCGTGGCGGTCCGCCGGGAGACGTTCGATCGGCTCGGGGGCTTCGATGAAGGCTTTCAGACCGCCGGCGGCGGACTGGTGAACCTCGACTTCCATCGCCGGGCCTGCGACGCCGCCGGACCGGTCGTCCATCTGCTCGGCGAGGGGACGTTTCATCAGTTCCATGGCGGCGTGGCGACCAACGTCCCCGCGGCCCTCCATCCCTTCCCGATCTTCCACGAGGAATACGTGCGGCTGCGGGGCGAGCCGCTCACCCCGCCGACGGCGCTGCCGCTGCTCCTCGGCGCGATGCCGCCGCAGGCGCTGCCGTTCCTCGAGCGGTCGATCGCCGAGGCCCGCGCAGCCAGCGGCGCGTGAGGCATCGCATGCATCGCCGCGCCATCCTCGTCCTCGGCATGCATCGCAGCGGCACCTCGGCGCTGGCGAGGATCATCGGTCATCTCGGCGCGAGCCTCCCCTTCGACCCAATGCCCGAGACGGCCGACAATCCGTGCGGCTATTGGGAATCCCGATCGATCGCCCGGTTCAACAACCGGCTCCTCGAATCGGCCGGGACCCGCTGGAACGATGATGCCCCGCTGCCGGACGCATGGTTTGCCGATCCGGCGCGGGCGGCCGACGAGGACGAAGCGGCGACGCTCCTCGCCGCGGCATTCGGCGACGCGACGCTCTTGGTTCTCAAGGATCCACGCGTCTGCCGCCTCCTCCCGTTGTGGCGCAACGTTTTGGCCCGCGGGGGGATCGAGCCGTGCGCCGTCATCGCGCTGCGGGATCCCGGAGAGGTGGCCCGCTCGCTCCAGGCCCGACTCGAGGATCCGGCATTCCGGCCGGCCGCGGTGGCCGCCCCGGAGCGCGGCCTCCTGCTCTGGCTGCGCTACGTCCTCGACGCCGAGGCCCGGTCGCGCGACATGCCCCGCACCGTGATCGATTATCCGTCACTCCTCGCCGATTGGCGTGCGGCCGTGCGTGGGCTGGTCGAGCTTGTGCCGTTGCCGACGATCACGTTCGAGGCGGCCACCGCGATCGACGCCTTCCTGTCGCCGGGGCTGCACCGGCAGCGTGGCCCGGACGCGAACGGCGCGACGGTCAGGATGGCAGGTGTGGAGGCTCTCCGGAGCGTCGGCGAGGAGGTGGCGCAGGCTGTGGGGACCGGTGTCGAGCAGGCAGCGGCGCAGCGCCGGCTCGACGCCCTCGCCCGCTCCTTCGATCGGCTTTCCACCCCCTATGCGCCTCTCCGGCAGGGGCCCGCTGCGACCACGCTCCGCGATCCCTGGGCCGGCGTGATTCTCGCGGAGCTCGCCGGCCTGCCGCCGACGGTCGCGCCGCAACCGCCCCGCCGTCGTGTCCTCTTCCTCTCGGGGGCCCCGCGGAGTGCGGGGCATGTCTACCGGGTCGAGCATGCCGTCGCCGCCCTCGCCGCCGAGGGATGGCAAGCCTCTTGGTTGCCGCTCGACGCTGCCGGCGTGTCGGCAGCGGTCGGGGAGGCGGATCTGGTCACGGCCTTCCGGGCCCCGTGGGGCGAGTCGCTCGCGGCTGTGCGCAAGCGCTGCACGGCGTGCGGGATCCCGCTCGTCCACGACATCGACGATCTCGTCTTCGATCCGGCCGTGATCGCTTCCGGTCAGATCGCCTTCATTGACCAGCTGCCGGAGGAGCGCCGGCAGTCATGGCTCACCGCCGCCGCACTCCACCGCCGGGCGATCGCCGAGAGCGACGCCTGTGTCGTGACGACGGCGGGCCTGGCGACGGCCGCCACCGTGGTCGTGCCCCGGGTCTACGTTCTCCGCAACGGGCTCTCCGCCGCAATGCTCGCCGCGGCCGATGAGGCGCGCGGGAATCCGCAGCCCTCGGCCAGCGACGGCCGGCTCCGCATCGGCTTTGCCAGCGGCACGCCGACGCACCACCGTGACTTCGCCACGATCGCCCCGGCGCTGGCCGACCTGCTCGCCCAGCGGTCCGACGTCGATCTGATTATCGTTGGCCATTTCGACATGGCGTCCGCGCCCGAACTCGCGCCCCATGGAGCGCGGATTGAGGTCCGCCCGGCGGTGTCGCTGTTGGAGCTCCATGCCGAGGTCGCCCGCTTCGACATCAACCTCGCGCCACTGGAAACGAACAATCCGTTCTGCGAGGCGAAGAGCCCGATCCGCTGCACGACCGCGGCGCTGGTCGGCGTGCCGAGCGTCGTCGCGGCCACGGCCCCCCTCGTGGCTGCCGTCGTCGACGGGGAGACCGGCCTGGTGGCCCGCTCGACGGAGGATTGGACGACGATGATCACCCGACTCCTCGATGATCCCGGATGCCGAACGACGCTGGGGGAGGCGGCGCGGGTCGACGCGATCGCCCGCTTCGGCCCCGCTGCCATCCGCCAGTGCGCGGGGCTCGTCTATGCTGCGATCCTTGCCGATCATGGCGCGGTGAGGGGGGGCGCCGGTTGACGTTGCCGGCGCCGCGGTGATACTCCGCACAGGGGATGTTCACGATTCGACCTCCACCGGCGAGAGGGGGAGACGCGATGCCACGCCGCGGACGACCGACCTGCCCGGGGCATGGCCATGCCTTCGTCGACTTCCACCCGCTCGACCGCGAGGGGCTCGTCGTCGCCGGCCGACGCAACATGCTCAAGGCGGGGCTCGCCGGAATGGCGGGGCTGTCGTTACCAGCGCTGCTGCGGATGCGGGAGGCGCGGGCGGGCCTCGACGGCGGTCCACCGCCGAAGAGCGTGATCCTCCTGTGGATGACCGGCGGCCCGAGTCAGATCGACACCTGGGATCCGAAGCCCGACCGGCCGGTCGAGAACCGGGGGCCGTTCGGCACGATCCAGACGAAGCTGCCGGGGATCCGCATCTGCGAGCACCTCCCGAAGCAGGCGGCAATCCTCGACCGGATCACGCTCATCCGGTCGGTCGATGCCCGCGGCAGTAATCACGAGCCGAACACCGTCTTTCAGACCGGTCATCGTGCCGCCGAGCCGCGGGTCAATCCGGAGGCGAAGGACTATCCGTCGATCGCCGCTGTGGTGGCGAAGCACCGCGGGGCCAACCACCCCGGCATGCCGGCCAACGTCGGCTTCTGGCGCTCCCCCTCGCACATCGCCTTCGGTGGCGCCCTCGGTCAGCAATTCGACCCCTTCCAGGGAAACTCCGGCGCCCGGCTGCCGGTCTACGACCTCGTTGGCAACGACACCGGTCGGGAGGCGGGGGGCGAGCTGTTCAAGCTCCCCTCCGGCCTCGACTTCGGGAGGCTGTCAGCGCGGCGAGCGTTGCTGGCCGACCTCGATCGGCTGCGGCGCGGGCTCGATCTGGCCGGCACGATGGCGGCCACCGATGCCTTCCACCGGCAGGCAGTCGATCTGCTCGTCGGCGACGAGGCGCGGCGGGCGTTCGATCTTGAGCTCGAGCCGACGGCGTCACGCGACCGTTATGGGCCCCACCTCTGGTGCCAGCAGGCGCTCCTCGCCCGGCGGCTCGTCGAGGCGGGGGTGACGTTCGTGACCCTCGATCTCTCCTACCACACCGCCAGCGGCACGTGGGACAACCATGGCGACAATATCCCCCCCTATGGAGGCATCAGTCGCGGGCTCAAGCCGCTGCTCCCCCTCTTCGACCACCTGTTCACGACGCTCGTCCTCGATCTCGAGGAGCGGGGGCTCGTGGACCGCGTCCTCGTGATCGCGATGGGGGAGTTTGGAAGGACGCCGACGATGGGAACGCAGGGGAGCACCGATGGCCGCGACCATTGGCCGGAGGTGATGTCGATGGCCCTGGCCGGCGGCGGGCTCCGGCACGGACAGGTGATCGGGGCCACAGACCGGCAGGGGGGATCGATCGCCGAGCGCCCGGTCACGCCAGGGGATCTCGCTGCGACCCTGTACCGCTATTTCGGGGTCCCGCTCGACACCCAGTATGCCGATCTCAGGGGGCGACCCCGGAACGTCGTCGACGACGGACGGGCGATCGCCGAGCTGTTTTGAATGAAGGGCCTGCCGGGATCCCGACCGGTGAAAAGCCTTCAGGCAGCCCGGCGCGACGGGGTGGCGACCCGCACCGGTTGGCGGGGGCCTGAGTGTCCGGGGCGGAAGAGCGTCAGCTCGAGGATCTTTGCCAGACTTGCCTGGCTTCCCACGACGGATGAACCGTCCGGGAGCGTGATCCGGAGGGCAGCGGCTGGACGGGCTGCTTTCTCGGTGGCCATGCGGTCTCCTTCACGGGGTGCGTGCTCGAGGTGCGGGGCCGGCGGAACGGTGGCTCGATGGCTGCCGCCGCCTTCGCTGACACGTGGAGGTATCGGCAGGATGGCGGGGGCGGGGCAAATCCGATTCCGCCGCCTGGAACAGTTTTTCCAGCCCGACCGGATGGGAGACGCACCTCTGGGCGTCCGCTCCGTGGCCGAAGTCCGTTTCCCTGACGATTCGGCCACGACGGCCACGGGAGAGCCCGGCGGGCCAGTTGCGACCGAAGACGCGCCGAGGCTATTCTCTTGGCCGACTGGGGGGCGATGCACGAAGCATGGTCGTCTTCCGTTCACGGGCCCGGGCGCAGCCGCAGAGGGCCCGACACCGTCGTTGGCCATTCCCCCCGATTCCCTTCTTCCGGAGTGATTCCATGTCCCGCCGCCGTCCGTCGCGCGTCGCCCCTTCCCGCCGCGAGTTCCTCGCAGCCTCAGCGGCCACGGCCGCCGTGTCGGCCGGGTATTTCATCGCCCCCGAGGTTCGGGCCCAGGGGACGAAGGGGGCCAATGACGAGATCCGCTTCGCCTGTGTCGGCATCGGCGGCAAGGGGCAGAGCGATTCGGCCGACGCCGGCCGGTCGGGGAAGGTGGTGGCCGTCGCCGATGTCGATTCGAATCAGCTCAAGCGGGCCGAGGGGGCCTTCGAGGGGACGAAGACCTACTCCGACTTCCGCAAGATGCTCGAGGAGATGCGGAAGGAGTTCGACGCCGTCACCGTCAGCACCCCTGACCACACCCACGTCATGGCTGCCGTGACGGCGATGAATCTGGGGAAGGCTTGCTTCTGTCAGAAGCCGCTCACAAAGTCGATCGCCGAGGCCCGGCTGATGGGCGAGATCGCCCGCGGCCAGAAGGTGGCGACGCAGATGGGCAACCAGGGGACGGCCTCCAACTCGCTCCGCCAGACGGCGGCCTTCATCAAGGGGGGCAACCTCGGGCGCGTCAAGGAACTCCACGTCTGGACCAACCGGCCGGTGTGGCCGCAGGGAGGCGGTCGTCCTGCCGAGGCCCCGGTTCCGGAAAACCTCAACTGGGATGTGTGGCTGGGCCCCGCCGCTGTCCGCCCCTACGCCGCCGGATACCACCCGTTCTCGTGGCGGGGCTTCTGGGACTTCGGCACCGGGGCCCTGGGCGACATGGCCTGCCACACGTTCAACATGCCCTTCATGGCCCTCAATCTGCGGGATCCCGCCAGCGTCCAGGCGATTTCCAGCGGCCACAACAAGGAGACCTACCCGAAGTGGTCGATCATCGACTTCGACTTCCCGAAGCTCGGTGATCGCGAGGCGGTGAAGGTGAAGTGGTACGACGGCGGCAAACTCCCTGACCAGGCGCTGTTCGCCGGCTACAAGGGGGATGTTGAGAAGAACGACGAGGGCAAGGAGGTCGAGAAGCCCTTCAAGACCGCCTCGAGCGGGATCCTCGTCATCGGCGACAAGGACACCCTCTACGCTCCGGGCGATTACTGTGAGAACGGCTTCAAGCTCAAGAGCGGCTCGGCCCCGGCCGAGGTGACCTACACCCAGTCTCCGGGCCACTTCGAGGAGTGGGTCAACGCCATCCGTGGCGGCCCGCAGGCGGTATCGAACTTCCCCGACTACTCCGGCCCGCTCACCGAGACGATCCTCCTCGGCAATCTCGCCGTCTGGGCGGCCGATGGTGCCGAGGTCATGGGCAAGAAGATCGAGTGGGATGCCGCGAAGATGGTCGCCAAGAACGCCCCGGAAGTCGATCACGTCATCCGTCCGACGGCCCGTGACGGCTGGAAGGTGCTGCGGACCGGCGGGGCCTGATCGACTCCGCGGCGGCCACGGCCGCCGCGGCAGAGATTTCATCGGCACCCTGTTCCCGGCCACATCGGCCGGGAACAGGGTGTTTTTTTATGGCGCCCGTTCCAGGCAGCAGGGTAGTATTTTCCAGTGAATAGACGTCGTCAGAAAAGACAGCAGGAGGGATGTGATGCGCAGGCTTCGGATGGTGGCGGTGGTGGCCTTGGTGCTCGTGCTCTCTGGATTCGCTCCGGCCCGGGCCCTCGAGCCGCTCCCGGCCGAGGTCAAGGCGGTCGAGATGGTGAAGGCCCGCGGCGGGGCGGTCGATTACGGCCCCGAGGGGAAGGTGACGAAGGTCGATCTCTCCGATCGCCCGGCCACCGATGCCGACATCCTCGTCCTCCAGTCGCTCGGAGGCCTGGAGTCGCTCGAGCTGTGGGGCGCTGAAGTCACCAATGCCGGCATGCCAAACGTCGCGAAGCTCACCGGCCTGAAGACGCTCGTGCTCGAGAACACCGACGTCAACGACGCCGGCCTCGCCCCGCTGGTGGGGCTCGGGAATCTCAAGGTGCTCAACCTCCGCCGCTCAAGCAACATGTCCGACGCGGCGCTGGCGACGGTGGCGAAGCTGGAGGGGCTCGAGCAACTCGTCCTCCTCTACAACAATTTCACCGACGCGGGCCTGGCGAATCTGGCACCGCTCACGAAGCTCCGCGTCCTCGATCTCCGCGGCTGTTCGCTCGTCACCGATGCCGGCATCGAGCACGTGGCGAAGATGCCGAGCTTGGAGCGGGTCAAGCTCCGCTGCCCGAGCGTCAGCGATCGTGGCTTGAAGCTCCTCGCCGGGCTCCCCAAGCTCCGTGGCTTCGCCGTCGAGGACGGCCAAGTGGGGGACTCCGGCCTCGAGCCCTTCGCCGGCAGGACCGACATCGATGAAATGAACGTGATGCGGACGTTCATCGGTGCCAAGGGGCTCGCCCATGTCGCCAAGCTCGCGAAGCTGAAGCGGCTCGAGCTCCGTGGCACGCTCATCAACGACGACTCCCTCGCGGCGCTTGCCGATCTGGGGAATCTCGTCCTCCTCGATCTCGCCGAGACGCGCATCGGCGACGCCGGCGTGGCCCATCTCGGCAAGCTCGGCAAGCTCGCCGATCTCGATCTCTGGGACACCCGGGTCGGCGATGCCGGGATGGAGACGATCGGCAAGCTCGTAACGCTCACGAAGCTCTCGCTGAAGAACACCCGGGTGACCGATACCGGGATCGGCAAGCTGTCCGGGCTGGCGAAGCTCGCCACCCTCGATCTGTCCGGTACGAAGATTACCGATGCCACCCTCGAGACGCTCGGCAATCTGCCGGCGCTGAAGACGGTCGACGTCAGTTTCACCGGTCTCACGGAGGCTGCGGTGGCGAAGTTCCGCGCAGCCCACCCCGGCGTCAAGGTGACGCGTTAGCCGTTGGTGAGTGCGGCGTTCTCAAGCGCGGCGGAAATAGGCTTCCGGAGGGCGTTTGGGCCCCGTAGGCGCTGAGGATTGCGCCCGAGTGTGCCGGTGGTTTGACGCCCATCGGCGTGGGGGGTAAGACGAAGGTCCGTCTGCAGCCCATTCCTGTCTGTTTCACGGAGATGCCGTCGATGATCCTCGGAAAGCTCTGGAAGTCCCTTGCGGCCCAGATGAACAAGATCGCCAACTTCTTCTGGACGGCCGATCCGATCGCCCAACTCCAGTATGAATACGACAAGGCGGTCGACCAGATGAAGGACGGCCGCGAAGGCCTGGAGAAATACCGGGCCCTCGTCGAACGGGTCAACCGTCAGGTTGAGACCAACAAGGCCCACGTCGCCAAACTCGAGGCCCAGATCAAGGCCTATCTCAAGGCGGGGGAGCGGGAGACGGCGTCGAAGTTCGCCCTCGAGCTCCAGAAGGCGAAGAGGGAGCTCGAGGAGAACGAATCCCAACTCAAGCTCCACGAGACGGCCTACGGCAACAACGTCACGAAGATCGAGCATGCCGTCAAGAAGCTCGAGGAGCTGAAGCGGAAGATCCAGAAGTACGACGCCGAGCTGAAGATGAGCCGCGCCGAAGCCGAGCTCGCCAAGCTGGCGACGCAGTTCAACTTCGACGTCACCACCGACTTCGGCCAGATCGAGGACGTCATCCACGACAAGATCGACCTCAACCGGGCGAAGGTCCGGGTCGCCGCCGATCTCTCCGGCGAGGGGATCGACAAGATCAAGGCCGAGCAGGCGGTCGACAAGAGCATGGCCGACGACGCCCTGCGGCAATTCGAGGTGGAGATGGGGATGGTCACTCCGGAGACTTCAGGTGTCACCGGTGACGAAAAGGAAATCGGCTCGGAGAAGCTCCGCCAGACGAATCGGTGAGCTGCTGCCGAGACCGCTGGGGCGCGGGGATCGATTGGCGGTTTTTTTCTAGGGAGCGCGAGGGGGGGACGTGAGTACTGGTTCAGGATCGAATGGCCCGCGGACGCCGGTCGAGGATCATCCCCCGGCGTCTGCCGGCCAGGGGAGCGCAGCAGCGTCGGCCGGTGTGGGGGTGGCCGTGCTGCCGATGGGCACTGGAGCCTCGGCCGGGACCGCCCCAGGGATGGCGCTGGCCGACTGGTGCCCACGCTGGTCGGAGCGCTTGGGCGACGCCTATCTGGCCGGCACGAGCTGCATGTTCCTTCTCCATGGGAACGTCCGCGATCTCGTTCCCCTGTCGCCACCGGAGGCCGCGGAGGCGGCCTGGGGGGGCGTGAGCGACTTCCTCTGCCGGGAGATTTTCGGCCGCTGGGATGTCGTCCTCGCCTATGACGTCGGCAAGGGGCTGCGGCCGCTGGCCGGCACCGATGCCAACCGGCACCGCGACATGGTCGCCTGGCTCACCGACCGGCTCGGCAACGCCGCCAATTGGCCGCGCGACCCCGATCAGGCGATCGGGGTCATCGATCAACTCCTCGAGCGCAATCTCATCGACCCGCCGGAGAAGCGGAAGCGGATCGCGATCGTCCTCGACTACGCCCAGTATCTCGTGCCGGCCGGCGAGGCCGGCGCCTCGGCGAAGGGGGGGGCTGGGCGTCTGGTCCGGCTCATCTCCTGGGCCACCAATCCACTGCTGCGACGCGTCAACGTCGCCATCGTTCTCCTTGCCGACGCGCTCTCCGAGGTCAACGCCCGGCTCGTCACCTGCCCGGCGGTGACGGCGATCGATCTTCCCCTCCCCGATGCCTCCGAACGCGAGCGGTTTGCGCTGGCGACGGCGAAGTCGGCGGGGATGCCCGAGGCGCAGATGGACGCTGTGAAGCGGATGGCGGCGCTGTCGGGGGGGCTGTCGCTCGAGAGCCTCCGCGCCGTGGTGACGCTCTCGGCCCGCGAGGGCTCGGCCCCGGACGGCCCGGAGTTCGCTGCCAAGAAGAAGGATCTCATCGAGCGCTCCTGCCAGGGGCTCGTGGAGTTCATCCAGCCGCGGCTCACGCTCGATACCGTCGCCGGCCATCAAGAGGCAAAGAATCGGCTCGAGTCGGATGCCCGCGCCATCAAGCGGGGGCAGTT